>CAZXLA010000098.1:0-13381 GCA_964641895.1 uncultured Tepidisphaeraceae bacterium | reverse complement strand
GGGATCGAGGACATCTACGAGCTGACCTACATCCGCAAAGATGGCAGCCGCTTTCCCGCCATCGTCTCGGTCACGGCATTGCGTGACGCTCAAAACGAGATCATCGGCTATCTGCTGATCGGGACCGACAACACCGCCCGGAAACAGGTGGAAGCTGAGCGCATGCTGCTCGATCAAGCGGTGCGCGATCAACAGTTTTACACGCGATCACTGATTGAATCGAACATCGACGCCCTGATGACGACCGACCCTCGGGGGATCATTACCGACGTGAACAAACAGATGGAGGCACTCACCGGATCGACGCGAGACGAACTCATCGGGGCGCCATTCAAGGATTACTTCACCGATCCCGAGCGAGCTGAGGCGGGTATCAAACTCGTGCTGAGTGTAGGCAAACTCACCGATTACGAGCTGACAGCCCGGGCCCGAAACGGCCAGGAAACGGTGGTTTCGTACAACGCGTCGACCTTCCACGACCGCGACCGGAAGCTGCGGGGCGTGTTTGCCGCCGCCCGCGATGTCACCGAACGCAAACGTTACGAACAATCATTGCAGGAAGCCGACCGCCGCAAGAATGAGTTCCTGGCCATGCTGGCCCACGAGCTCCGTAATCCCCTCGCCCCCATCCGCAACGCTCTGCAAATCATGCGGCTGACCTCACCTCAAGGGAGTCAACGCCCGGAGGACGAGGCGGTGCGATCAGCCTCCGCGATGATGGAGCGCCAAGTCAGCCAAATGGTACGCTTGGTCGATGATCTGCTCGATGTCAGCCGCATCAGCCGAGGCAAGATCGAGCTGCGTCGGGTGAGGATCGAGCTGGCGTCTGCTGTCTATCAGGCCGTCGAGGTCATCCGACCGCTGTGCAAGAGCCTGGATATTACGCTGACGGTGACGATGCCAACGGAACCGATCTACGTTTACGCCGACCCGACACGGTGGGCTCAAGTGCTGGGCAACCTGCTCAACAACGCCTGCAAGTTCACGGACAAAGGGGGCCAGATTTGGCTCACTGTTGACCGAGAAGGCTCGGAAGCAGTGATCCGCGTGCGGGACAACGGCATCGGGATCGCTGCCGAGCAATGCCCCCGCATTTTCGAGATGTTTACTCAGTTAGACACTTCGCTGGAGCGTTCGGTCAGCGGGCTGGGTATCGGCCTGACGCTCGTCAAAACCCTGGTTGAGATGCACGACGGAACCGTGGAAGTCGAGAGCCTTGGACTCGGTCATGGAACTCAGTTCACCGTTCGCCTACAGATTCTCGACGAAGTGCCGCCTCCGCCCCCGATGCCGACCGCCAGCCTGCCGACAACGCTCACGCCCCGACGCATTCTGATCGTCGACGACAACCGCGACGCAGCCATGTCACTCGCTATGCTAATGGACATCACCGGTAACGAAACACACACCGCGCACGACGGGCAAGAGGCCGTGGAAGCAGCAGCACGGTTACGGCCCGACGTGATTCTGCTCGACATCGGCCTGCCGAAGCTGAACGGATTCGAAGCCTGCCGCAAGATCCGCGAACAGCCGTGGAGCAAGACCACCGTGATCGTCGCCCTCACCGGACGGGGACAAGATGACGACCGCCGCAAGTCCCACGAGGCCGGGTTTGACGGCCACCTCGTCAAGCCCGCTGACTACGGAGAACTGACGAAGCTACTCGACAGGCTCCGACCAATCCCGTCCTGAGTGAAGTTGAAACAGATCAGGGGATTCTGGATGAATGGGAACTGGCAAGTGACAAGGTTCTTGGGGCCGCAAAAGGTGTCAGGAACATTTCAGCAAGGAAGGCGCCGGATTGAAAAGGGCGTCACTCTCGAATTTTATTCCGACAACATCCGATCAACTTCTCTCCGTAATGTTGGCAATTCACTTTGAACGATGTCCCACGTCGTGCGGTGATCGACGGCCGAGTAGCCGTGAATGAGTACGTTCCGAAAGCTGATGATCGCCCGCCAGTCTGTTACCTGCTCGGCGCGGCGGGCGTCGATTTTGCGCAGTTGGCTCGGTGCCGCGCCGATGATTTCAAACCCGCGCTCGACCGACCACTGCAATTGTTCATCGTCGCGATACTGCTCGAACGAATGTCCCGCTGCGAAGCGCGTCACTTTTTAGCCGGCGCGGCGAATGTCTTCAAGGAGTTTGCGCGATTCAGGCGGCATAGAGCACTTTTCGGTGACGGGCGGCTACCGCAGTGAAAATGGCATTGTCCACGGCGGCCGGTTCGACTAAGTCGACGGGCGTTTCGAGCAGGTCTTCCAGATCCAGCTTCAACCCCATGTAACGCTTGAACGAGCCCTCCCAATTTTGATCGGCGAACTCCACAACAAAATCAACATCGCTTGTGCCGGTTACAAAATCGCCTCGCGCGGCCGAGCCGAAAACCTCCAGGCGATTGACGCCGTGTTTGCGGCACAGCGTTGCAATGGCGTCCTGATGAATGGCCAGAAGATCGATCACATGAGGCATTATACAAGCTCGACGAGCGTGAGTGGAAGGAATTTTAGATCATCGTGCGTCGCACAGGTCGATATTGTGAGCGCGGTGATTACTTCGGTGCGCATTGCCGGTGTACGCGTTCATGGGCGCGACGCCGCTTTGGCTGTCGCGGGTTGACTCGTTGGCGCGTCGGCGGGGCGGGTGGCTTCGTTCCAGTTATCGATTTGCAGGTTGCTCGTGTCGGTGCGCAAAATCGCCGGGCCGAAATCGGTGGCGATTTGCACCATGTTGAAGCTGACGTCGGCGGCGTGGGAGCAACTGATGCCGTAACGGGCCGAGAGGTTGAGGTTTTCGAAGCGCAGGTTGCGGATCGGCGATTGCTCCTGTCCTTCGATAATGCCGGCCCGCTGCGCGCCGCGGACGGTGAGGCGGGCGACTTCCACGTCGCGGATCGTGGGTGAGCGGCCGGCGGTGAGCTGGTCGGCCAGCGTTTTGCCGCGGAGGGAGAGGGTCAGCGGGCAGCCGATGTTTTTCATATCGAGGTCGGTCAGCCAGACGTCTTGAATCGTGCCGGTTCGGTCGGGGGTGGAGTGAATCTGCACGCCGAAATCACCTCCGTCGAAGCGGCTTTCTGAAACGCGCACGCCCAGCACGCCGCCGTGAATGTTGGGGCCGATGGCAATGGCGGTGGCCGATTGGCTGAATGTGCAACTGCGAATCGCCACATCTTCCGTGGGCCGGGCGGCGCGCGGTGAAGCATCCTGCCGGCCGGCTTCGATGGATACGGCCCGCGCGCCCACCGCGGCACGGCAGTCGTCGAGGCGCACGGATTTGCTGGAATCGATCTCTACGCCGATGGTGTCGGACGCCGGCGGCGCGTCAAACTGCGCCAGGCGCAGGAAGACATTTTCGCTGAACAGCACATGCACCGCCGAGCGGGGAGGGTTGCGGAAGGTCACGCCTTCGATGCGCACGTTGCGGCAGTTGCGCAGCTGAAGCATCGGCGGACGGCGTGAGTGGGCGTCGCCGGTGGGCTGTGTAGACACCGCCGCGGGGGTTTCTTCGCGAACTTGCGACCACCAGTACGGGCCTGAGCCGTCGATGACGCCGGCGCCGATGATTGAAAAATCGCTGCATCCGTCGGCGGAGATGGCGGCTCGGCGCGCCGGCTGCATCAGGCCGTTGAAGCGTGTGTCGATGAGCGGGTAAAGGGCCGGGTCGTCGGCGAGTTTGACGACGGCGCCTTCGGCCAGCAGCAGTTTGAGGCCGGAACACAAATTGATGGGCGCGATGAGATACGTCCCCCGCGGCACCAGGACGGTTGCGCCGCCGGACTGCTTGGCGGCTTCAATGGCGTGCTGAAAGGCGGTGGTATCGAGCGTCTTGCCGTCGCCCTTGGCACCAAACCCGGCGACGTTGAACGACAGCGACGAGGTCATGCGCGGCAATGATGCGCAGCCAGAACCCACCGCCAAGAGCGCGATTGCCACGACGATAATCTGAACGAAGCAATTCCTAAGCAGCATGCCCCGACAAGGATAACCGCTTTCAGCAAAGTTTGCCCATCCGTGCGCCGCGCCGCGCGATTGCTCAGGGCAAGCGCATATGGGCGAATGCACGGGCTGCGAGCGCGCGAACGGCGGTTATGGCGTGGAATTGGGTCGCTTACGCTCGCCGCTCGCTGTGCGCCGGCCGCGGGCTATTGAACACGTCAACAACAATGCCACCCATCCCAATGCTGGCTCGGGGACGGCAGAAGCCGGCCCGCCGCGCGCCGACGTGGACACCGGCAGCGCTTGGCCGAAGTTGGCGGCGAGGCGTGTGAAATCGTCGAGGTTGGTTACGCCGTTGTAGTCAAAGTCGCCCTGGCTCCAGCGCGCCGGCCCGCCGAAGCTGGCGGCCAGCGCGGTGAAGTCGTCGAGGTTGACGGCGTGATCGAGGTTGGCGTCGCCGTATAGGGTGAAGTCGACGATGACGGTGTCACTGTCGAAGGGTTGGCCGGCAAAAATGTTGGGGATCGCCGTGACGATATCGCTAGCTAAAGCGTATCCCAGCGCGGTGCGGCGCGTCGGGTCGTTGGCGGCGACGCGGGATTGAATGCCCACGCCGTTCCAGCTTCCACCGGCGTAGCCCGTTTGAAGATAAGCGGCGATCTGCCCGATGGGGCTGGGGCCGGTGAAGTCGACCAGCAGGGCGTGATCAGTGAGATCCAGCGCCGTGGTGATGCTGAGCGACTTGACCGCCGACGTGCCCAGCGTTCCGCCTCCGGCGCGAAGGGTCGCGGTGCCGCCGTTGATAATGAGTGTGCCGACGCGCACATGGTCGGCCAAGAGCGAAGCCGGTGTGACCAGTTGAACCGTGCCGACGCCCGAAATGCCGGCCAGCGCCACTTTGGATGATCCGATGACCGACATCGTCCCATTCACGGTGCTTTGCCCGCTGAAACTCACGCTGGCCTGGTTGGAAAATTGCATGACGGCGGCGGGGTCGACGTGAATGGCGCCGGTGCCGATAAAGGCCTGTCCGCCGGCGCCGCTGAGGCGCAGCGTTGCGCCGTTGCTGGCGATGAAGGTGCCGTTGTGCAGCATGGGCGCGTTGCCGGGGTCGACGATGAGGAACGACAAAGGGTCGGTCGCGCTGATGACGCCGTGGTTCTGTAACCCGGCGGAGTTGTTGCCGAGGAACCCACCGCCTTTAATGCGATGCCCCGCGCCGTTGATCAGCAGCCCGCCGGTGGCCGAAGCCACGATGGCGGCGCCGCCGTTGGCCGGCGTGAGGATCAGTTCACCGGTTCCGGCGAAGCTCACACTGCCGTTGACCAGCAGAGACGAACCGGCGCTGTCGGCATAAAGTTGGATCGATCCATTGTTGGTGATTGCGCCGGCGGCGGTGAGTGTGGCGCCGGCGTCAACGTTAAAAAAGGAGTTGTTCGTGATCGCGCTGATACTTGCGGCATGATTGGCCGCGACTTCTACCCTGCTCCCGGCCGAGGATTGAAACGTTCCACCGACGATCGTAGCGCCCGACACCAGTGCGATCGTTCCGGCGTCGGCTTGGAAAAAGCCGTTGGTGTTATCGAAATCGCCCCCGCCGTTGCCACTGACCAGCAGCCAGCCGGCGGTGGCGGAAAGGGTGCCGTTATTGATGAAGGCCGACGCGCCGGTGGGCGCGGGGTCGAGTAGCAGGGGGCGTGCGGGCGTGGAGGCATCGATGAGAAAGGCGTTGGTGAATTCGGCGCTGTTTCCGCCGATCGTGCCGTCGCCGGAGATGGTGTTGTCGACGTTCACAATCCGTCCGCTGCCCGCCAGCAGGCTGGTTGAACCATTGAGAGCCACCGTGCCGGCGCCGTCAAATTTAAGCGTGCCGCTTACGCCGCTGAGTAGTTCGCTGCGCGGGCCGATGACGATGGAGCCGAAGTTGTGAACGCTGGCGAACGTGCCGTTGCCCAAAACCACAAGATTGGTGTTCTGGTCAAACTGTAGCTGGTCGGCGGAATCAATCTGCAACGAACGGATGAGCGCAAAGACATCCAATTGGGTAATGGTAATTTGCGTGTCGTTGGAATCGATCAACACGTCGGCCACGGGCGAGTTGGGGATGGTGAGCGTGCTCCAGTTGAGCGGATCGCTCCAAGGCCCGTTCGACGGCCCGACCCAAGTCTGCCCTTGCGCCACTGAAGCAACGCCAAGCATCGCCGACCAAATGGTCGGCGCAAGTACACGTCGAGCGCGAGCCGTGGGCTGCATCCTCTCCTCCAAAATCCATTATCGCCCCGTAGTTTAGCGGCGAACCTGACTCATTTGCCGCAGCGGCATAGCCTAACGGACTTGGCGGGAGAGGCAACATAAAAAGCGGGCACTTTCACTATTTTCGAAGCAAAGGGTCGAAACGGTATAGAAGTTACAATCTGTGCAGGCGTCACAGGGCAGTGAGCTTGTGAGCCTTCTCACTCGCGTGGATTTCGCCACCGAATCAACGTCCGCAAATCTGCGGACCAGCGCAATTGAAAGGGCCTGGCATCCAAAAAAGCCGGAAAGTGCCGATGAAGGGTTGCAGCGATAAAACTTTCTCCTCGCCTCAAACCAACAGGAGCCTGTCATGTTGACCCCCAACAGCTCGTGCTATCTCACTTTCTTCCAGAACGGCACCACCCGCGTGCTTTCGCCGGGCAAGGTGCTTGATACTTATGACAACACCGCCACCGTGCAGTTTCCGCACAACGTCGAACTCAAGGCCGGTGGAAAGACCACGCTGTTCGCCAACTGGCGCGGCAAGTTTCATTCGCAGAACGTTGCGATCACCAAACTGAACAACGACGGCGGCAACAGCGTGATCAACATCCAGACGACTGGCGACCCCACGCCGGCCGGCGACAACGAAACCTTCCGCATCAGCGCGCTATCGCAGGACATTCGCCTGACGGTTGATAAGCAGATCAACTGCCAGTTGGCCGACATCGGCGAAGAGGGCCTCTCGGTCATCACCCAGCAGCCGCTGACCAATGGCGCGCAGGTTTCGATCAACCTCACCGTCGACGGGCTTTATGCCCAGGGCACGCTCACTGTCGTTGGCCAACAAAAGTTGCCCACCGGCACCACGGCGTTCACGCTGGAAGTGACCGACAAGAAAAGCAACCTGCACAAGAGCCTTGAATCGCTCAGTGCCACGCTTCAGCGCAAGCAACTCCGCAAGCTCAGCGCGGCCGCGTAGCGGTTTTTACTCAGGCAAAATGCCAACAGCGGTTTCGATTGGGCCTTGCTTCAGTGATGGGGCAAGGCCCTTGGTTTTACGAAGCCCGGGCCGGAACCCGATATCGGCGGGGTGCTTCCTGCTTCTGACGCGCGAAGGAGCGAACGCCTCGAAACTGCCCCGATCGTTCAAGCCGCCGAGAAGAAGACCCCGCTTCGCGTACAACTCGAGCTGCTCAGCAGCCTGATGCAGCGGCGACAGCTCAAACGGCTGGCGGGCGCTGCTTAACCATCAGTCGGTCGGTACGATGGCCCGCATGGGCGCGGAATTGCCGCAGTTCATCAGCGAACCGATCGAACCCGTCGCCGGCACGTTCGATGCCGGCGCCATGTCGCGCGGCGAGCCGGGGTTGCCGTCGCGATTCTTCTGGAGAAAAACCAAATACACCCTCGCCGGCGTGGCGCGAAGCTGGAAAACAAGCTCCCGCGACCGCGGCGAACTTTATTTGCGACAGCATTGGCACGAAATCAAAACCGAATCCGGACAGCGCTTCACTTTATATTGCGAACGGCAGGCGAAGAATCGAAACAAGCCGAAACAGCGGTGGTGGATCTACTCCGTGTCCGCGACAAAATGACGCTGGCACAACTGAGTGATTCGCTTGCTTCTCATCGCCTTCATTGGATAATTCGGTCGGTCAAAAGGAGGATTCGTGAAGGCCGTCACCGCCTTGACAGTTCTTGTAACCTGCCTCGCCACCACCAAAGGACAAACTGTTCCCGAGCCGAACACCACAGCGCCCGCCCCACCGGCGTATACGCCAGTGCGGTGGAATGAGAATTATTCATATCTCAAAGACTCGGCCAACCGCTCCGATCCGTTTGACGCGCTCAAGTACATCTCACTCGGTCCGGACGACTGGTATCTCTCGCTCGGCGGGCAAGTACGCTATCGATACGAGTATTTTTCCAACGAGAACTTCGGCGCGGTTGAGAATGACTGGGGCTATGCGCTTCAACGCTACCTGCTTCATCTTGATGCGCACTTCGGGCCGAACATTCGAGTCTTCGTCCAGGGAAAGTCCTCTCTCGTCGACGACGGCCGAGAACCCACGCCGTCGGCGACCAGCATTGAGCCGCGTCCGACCGATGCCGATGAGGCCGATCTTCAGCAACTATTCATCGATGTAAAACTGCCGTCCGGCGAGGACGCCGCGACCATCCGCGTCGGCCGGCAGGATTTGATCTATGGCGCGCAGCGTCTGATCGGCCCGCTGGATTGGACCAACGTCCGCCGCACGTTTGAAGGCGGCAAAGTGTCGTATCAAGTGGGCAAGAAGCACACGATCGATGCATTCCTCGTTCGTCCGGTGATCGTCGAAAAGGAAGAATGCAACTCTGGCGACGGCGACACAACTTTCGGCGGGATCTACGCGACGTTCGGCGTGCCGGAGAGGTGCTTGCCCGGAAGCGCAAGGTTCGAAGCATTCGCACTGGGCCTGTGGAAGCAAGCACAAGTCGATGACGGGGCCGATCTCGATACCGATACATACACGATCGGCGGCAGACTTAGCGCCGCGCCCAAACCATTCGATTACGACATCGAACTCGCCTATCAATTCGGCAACAGCGGCAGTGGCGATATCTCCGCGTATTCCATTGCGACCGAAGCCGGCTACACCTTCGCCGACGTCGCCTGCACCCCGCGGCCGTTCATTGGTTTCGATTATGCCAGCGGCGACGATGACCCGAACGATTCCGATACAGAGACGTTCAACCAGCTCTTCCCCACCGGCCACCTGTTCTTCGGCTACATCGACGTCGTCGGCCGGCAGAATATTGTCGATCTGCATCTGGGCATCGAGCTGACGCTGCTTCAGAATCATGCCTACGCCAAGAAGCTCACATTACGCGGCGATTACCATTACTTCTGCCGCGCCAGCGATGATGATGCGCTCTATGCGGCCTCTGGTTCGGTGCTGAGGGCGGATACCGGAACCGACGCCAAGTTCATCGGGTCGGAAATTGATCTGCTGCTGACGTGGCAGATCGATCGTCACACGCAGGTGTACGTCGGCTACAGCCACTTTTTCGTCGGCGATTTCATTAACGAAACCAACGGCCCCGACGATGACATCGACTATGCTTACGCTGCGGTGACGTTTACGTTTTGAACTTGGAATTGTGGACGAGGATCAACATGCCAACCGCGCCGCGCGGATTTTCACTTCGACCCTGGATCGCCATCGCGATTCCCCTGGGCGCGGCGCTGGGCCTGGGGCTTTTCACCTTTAGCTATGCCGAGGGGCTTGCATATTTGAGCAATGACCCCAACGCCTGCGCCAACTGCCACATCATGAATGAGCAGTACGACGGCTGGCTGAAAGGCTCGCATCACGCCGTCGCAACCTGCAACGATTGCCATGTGCCGGTTGATTTTGTCGGCAAGTACATGACAAAGGCATCCAACGGCTACCACCACAGCAAGGGCTTCACGCTGCAGGATTTTCACGAGCCGATCATGATCAAGCCGCACAACGCCCAGATCGTGCAGGGAAACTGTCTGCGGTGTCACGGTGACCTGGTGCATGAAATTCTCGCCGGCAGCAAGACAGCAGAAGATGCTGTCCGATGTATCCATTGCCATCAAGGCGTGGGGCACGGTCCGGTGAAATGAAGCAGAATTTGGCAGCACGGTCACTTCGTTGACCGTGATTGAGAGGACTCTCCGATGTCGGATCAAAATGCGCGAAGAACCGTCGTACCCTTTGTGGCCACAGTCATCCTGACGGCGCTGATTACGGCCGGCGTGGCGTATATGCTGGTGAACATTTTCACGCGCAAGCAGGAAGCGAAGAACCCCTATCTCAAACTGGTGAACGTCGACAACAACACGACCGATCCGAAAGTGTGGGGCACCAACTGGCCGCGTCAGTTGGATGGATACTCGCGCACGGTTGACAAGACGCGCACCCGCTACGGCGGGTCGGACGGGCCGATTCCCGAATCACGCATCGAACGCGACCCGTGGCTGAAACGCATGTTCCTCGGTTACTCGTTTAGCGTTGATTTTCGGGACCGCAGGGGGCATGCGTACATGCTTTACGATCAGGAACAGACCGAGCGCGTCACCAAAAAGCCGCAAACCGGCGCCTGCCTGCATTGTCACGCATCGATCACCCCCACCTGGCGCCGCGTGGGCTTGGAATCCGAAGGCAAGCAACTTGCCGACGCCAACGGCTTCGACTGGCCGGCGGTGATGAAGGGGTTTGAGTTGATGGGCAAGCTTTCGTACGTCGACGCCCACGCCGAACTGCTCAAAACGCCCGACGGCAGCCCCGCTGCCGCCGGCGAACCGAGGCCCGCCGACGGAAAGCCCGCCACCACGCAGCAGGCACTAGCGGCGCACCTCGGCGAAGCACACCCGGTTTCGTGCGTCGATTGTCATGACCCCTCGAACATGGAACTGCGCGTCACCCGCCCCGGTTTCGTTCACGGCATCGCGGCGCTGGCCGCGTCGAACAAACCCACGGCGCATCTGCCCAGCATTGAGCGCTGGCGCAAAGGCGATCGCAAGCTGGCATACGATCCCAACGTCGACGCCTCGCGCCAGGAGATGCGCAGCTTCGCGTGCGCCCAATGCCACGTCGAATACTACTGCGGCCCGAAGACCACGTTGTTCTTCCCCTGGGCCAACGGCCTGAAAGCCGACGAGATTGAAGAGCATTACAACAACCTGAAGTTTGCCGACGGCACGCCGTTTTCCGACTTCAAACATGCCGAAACCGGCGCGTCGATTCTAAAGGCCCAGCATCCGGAGTTTGAAATGTGGAGCCAGGGCATCCACGCGCGCTCGGGCGTTGCGTGCGCCGACTGCCATATGCCATACACGCGCGAAGGCGCCATGAAGGTGAGCGACCACTGGGTGCGCAGCCCGATGCTCAATATCGCGCGGTCTTGTCAACCGTGCCATCATGTCGAGGAGACTGAACTCGCCGCACGCGTGCAGACCATTCAGGATCGCAATTACGCCCTCATGAAGCGTGCCGGCACAGCAATAGACGGGTTGATCAGCGCCGTCGTCGCAGCAAAGGCCGCCGGCGCGAGTGACGAGCAGCTCAAACACGCCTGCGAGCTGCAGCGCCGTGCTCAATGGCGGCTGGATTTCGTCAATGCCGAGAACTCCATGGGATTCCACGCGCCGCAGGAAGCGGCCCGGGTATTGGGTGAATCCATTGATTACGCGCGGCAAGGCGAACTGGCAGCGGTCCAATGGAGCAAATCCAAGGCGCCAACCACGCAGGCGTCGGCGCGGTGATTGGGGCGCTGATGAACCCGTTCACTGCGCCAACCGAAGCCCCCGGCATGGCTGCGGGCTGAGCGCGCCTTCATTGTCGGAGGCAAACTGCCACACGTCGCGGTTGAAGCGCATCGCGCCTTCGTGCCAACCCTGCACGGTCTTGCGGCACCGGTAAATGGTGCATTCGGCGTGGATTTCTTCGCCGTTGGGCACCACGATCGTCACCCACCCGCCGTAGCCCAGCGGGAGCAGGTGTTGCGTGATGAAGCCGGCGCACCGGGTGTCGGCGTCGCGGGTGTAAAGGACGCGCGGCGCGGCGTCGGCGGGGTCGGCGTAGAGCTTGAGCGTGGCCTGCGTGCGGTAAGAATGCCGCGACGATGACCGTCGATCGGCCGATGTTCCCATCGACGGCGATGAAGACGGAGACGAAACGGCCGCATCCATCGCCGACAAAATCATGTCGACCTCACGCGGCCAGCTTGACGCATCGCGTTCAGCCACCGCGGATTGATCCGGTTCGATCGCCACAGACGCCTCCACTCAAACACCCCCGACCACGTCGCCGGCCCAGAACGTATAAACTCGGACATTCACACATCCACCTGTTCATACGTCGGCTCGACGGCATCGTGGATGTACGATTGACCCGCGGCATCTCCAAGCCCGAGTGCGGCGTTTCACGCGATCCTGCCATCCCAATGTGCACAAACCGCCGGCGCGTCAGACTCGATCGTCTGATAACGCGCCGGCGGTTTTTGATACATTAGTTGGCCCGGCGAAGCGGCGCTTTAACAACGATCAATCCGCCAGTTGCAATCGAACGGTGTACATCTTGCCGTCACGCAGCAACTCAACCAGTTCCAGCCGTTCGGTCTTGGTTGATGTGGGAAATGTGTTTCCCTTGTCGTTGAAAATCGCCGAGAACGGAATGCGCTTGAGCTTGCCGCGTTCCATCGCGGGCAGGAACACGACCCAGTTTTTGTTGATCCAGATCTCGACGTCGCCCCAATCCTTGTCGGAAAGGTTGACGATCTCCATCCAGTTGGCGGTGTTGCCCACCTGCGCCCGGGCGACGGCTTCGCCCCCTTTTTCGGCGTCGGTTTTATAAGGAAACCGCTTCACCGAGTCGGCGGCCAACTCGGTCGACGGCTTGCGAAGGGCCTTATCATTCGTAATAAACGGCGGCGGCCGCTGCGTGCAACCGGCGGCGATGGCGAGACTCGTAACACCCAGCATCCATGCGTGGCGCATTGAATTCCTCTTTCTAAGAATCGATTCCTCTGTCATTATCGGACGTCGACGCCCGAAATCTTCAAACCACTATGGTACCCGACGCACAACTTCTTTCGAGCCTCGCCGCCAACGCCGCCGAAGCGCTCTCCCTCCATTCATCGATCGTCTATCGAAAGTTAGTCGTCCGCCAGCCCGGCAATCCCCGCGCCGCCGAGCTGCTTGGGGCGTTGAACCCGGAGACGGTCCTATCGCGCGGGAAAACCTCCCCGTGTGATGCCGCCGCCGTGCTGGCGGCACTGTGGCTTCGTCACGACTACCTCGCCGAAAGCCACCAACTCAGCCAGGCGATCGATACCCCCACCGGCAGCTACTGGCACGCCATCATGCACCGGAGAGAGGGCGATTTCTGGAACAGCAAATACTGGCTCAACAAATGCCGCGGCCACCCGGCGCTGGCCGCCATCTCGCGCCAGGCGGTCGATGTCATCAACGCCAGCCCGGCGGACAAATCGATCATGAAACTTACGCTCGGCGATTTTGACGCGCACGGGTTTGTGGATGTCGTCGAAGCGGTTCATAACCAAACGCCCGACAGCATTCCGGCTGACGCGCGCCACGACATCCTCGTTGCCCTGCAGCAGATCGAGTGGCAAGTGCTCTTCGAACACAGCCTTGCCGGTGCTGCGGGGGTCGTTCGTTAGGTGAGCGTTATGCGAAC
>CAZXLA010000097.1:0-13401 GCA_964641895.1 uncultured Tepidisphaeraceae bacterium | reverse complement strand
CTAGTCTAACTCAGCGAATGGGCGAAAGCGGGCGGCCGGAGGTAGGGTATCAAGATCATGCGAAACTCACTTGGCCTGATTATAAGCCTGTTTGCGACTCTGTCCGCTGGCCAGGTGGCACAAGCGGGGGTGTTTATCTCGACGTCGTTTCGTGGCACGCCTTGGGGGAGCGTTTCGCCGGGCGCGCGAACGATGCCCGGCTGGGGGGCCGGCGTTCCGGTGCTCAATAGCACCAGCGGGCCGATTTTGTCCGTTGATTTTGCGGGGACAGCCGCGGGTGGCGAGCCGTATGGCATCTATGGCGCGCTCGGCCAGCGGTGGACTTCGTCGCAATCCAACGGGTTTTATGACACGCCCTCGCCCGGCCCGCTGAACGTGTTCAACACTGAATCGTCGCTGAGCTTTGATTCCCATTTTGTCGGCGCCGAAGGCGTCGATCGTATTTTTATCATTGCGCCAACCGAAGGCTTAGTGACATTCCCCGGGCTTAACCCAATCGCCGGCACGCCAGAAGTCGGCTACGGCCACGGGCAGTTTCCCGGGACGCTGACCACCACCGGCTTCCTCCGCGGGCGATTCGACCTTCCGCCTTCAGCGCAGCTTACGCAAGTGCCGCTGGCGTATTTTACCCAAGCGGGGGGTATTACGCTTTTTGGTAAGGCAATAACCACGCAGGGCGAATTTGAGTTCGGTTATGGTATTGGATGGCCTTCGCTCCCCGAACCATCGTTTAGCATCAGCTTCATTATCTTACTGTATTTCAGGCGTTCCCGGCCCGATCACGGGCACTGGTAAAACTTTCTTATCTTGATTTTTGGACAAGCAGGGAGACTCAAACATGAATCCGTTGACGAGGAGCTCGAATTTCGACGGTTCCTGATCGCCGCGCCGGTATTGGCCAGCGCGGTGATCGATAATTTTGAACAACAGTACACGGTTTCATGGTCGGCCGTCGCTGGTGCGGCGCAGTATCGTGTCGCGTGGGGTGTGAACGGTTTTGACTTTCCGTCAAGCGACGTTCTCGTCGCCACGCCGACAAATCCGTTTATCTACCTCGACTCGAATGCAATCAACGGCCAATTCGCCGGCTAATCTCGCTATTACCGAATCAAGGCCATCGCCGCTAACGGCGAGGTGTCGGTGCCGTCCAACGTGCTTTACAACACGATTCCGCCTCAAATCAGTCAATTCGGCCCTCAGCCTGCCGTCGATACGGCAGAGCACCTCACGGTCGCTCTCGGCGGCAACAGCGACGAAGTAACGCTTCAATGGCCGGCATTGAACTTGAACTATCCCGGTGTTGAAAGCGAAAGCGGGACAGGTCCAAATAACATCAAAAATACACAAATGTAGTTTTTGCTGGAGCTAATGTCATCGTCGGTTTAATGACTGCGGGTCAGCTAGGCGTGTCGACTCGAAGCTGCTCCCATTGGTGGTCCGGCTTGCCAAACTCCAGCCTCGCAAACAGAGAATCAACCTTGGAATTCTCTTGACTTTTCGGAATTAGTTAGGATAATGTTCAGTCGCGATGCGGGTTGAATAAGTGCCCCATCAGGTCTTTGACAACTGAATATCGGAAACGCAATTGGGAGTGAAGTCGCTAATTACCCATGCTGCCCGAACGGATTAAATCTAGTGTGAGATGTCCGACAACGTCCGAAAGTGTCCGGTTCCGATGAAATGTTCGGACTGTCCGGACGACAGGATTGAAGCAGGGTGGCAGGAGTCAGAGGTCAGGAATCGGGCTGGACCGGACGGAGGGCGTGGCCGATGGGGGTGTCGAGTACGGTTTCCGTACCGCATGGGACTAAAAAGGTACGGTTTAGGAACGGTTTGGAACCGCTTGGGAACCGGTTAGGAACCGGTTTTTGGGGGCTCGGTTTGACGTAACCTATTGTCGATGAATGTTTTACTGTTTTCAGGGTCCGGTTTTCAAATTTTTTCCGTTCCTGTTTCAACCTTTCACTTTCGACGGAAAAGTGCCCGGGACGGCGTCGCCGCAGTCGATCGTCAATTGTTACGACCGGGATGTAGCGACTCAATCTAACGCTTCTTGTGGGCGGCCGATCGGTGCGTCATGAGAAAGTTAGACACGAAGTTGAACATGACGCTGCGCTTCGCCCTGAGAGGATGAAAATTCCTTACCATCGGCGTCTCGCCGATGATGCTTGTATCCAAGCATGGTCGCAACGGCGATATCGCGCTTCGGGAGAGGCCGACAGGAAAGTCAACGCGGTGTACTGCGTTCACGGGCGAGACGCCCGTGGTACGCCGCCTGGCAACCACAACACCAAACCAGCGGCTATTTTCGAAGCAGAAACAAAGAAGCGAAGTGGACCGTCAGGTCCACGGGTGACTGAGCGACGGGAAAAATGTCTGTTGATCCGTGTCGGATAGGGATTACGGCTGCCTTCGTTCCTTCGCTTCTTCGTATTGACCTGAATGTTTTTGCGATCGTCGCCAAGAAACAGCGTTAGACCCGTCATTTCTGATCGCGCAACCACCATTGCCGCGCGGAAGCGTTGTGCTATCGTTCATTTCCGGATGGGAGTCGGCCGGGCGCGTTGGGGCGCTCGTCTACTCTGCTTTTTTCTACAAACAATGTCGACTGCGGCCTGCGCGCCGCCGGCTGCTGATCTGGCTGGCGACGAGAGGGCCGGCGTCTTCGCGCGAGGGCACGCTCATGACGCACCGTAAATTTCACCACAAGACTCACCGCCGCTACCAGCAAATTTTCGCCGCCGCCGTTTTGGTGTCGGGTCCCTCCCTGCACGCGTTCGCGCAAACCAGCTCTACGTGGATTACCGATGTCGGCATCGCCGGGGGATCGTGGAGCAATACGGCCAACTGGTTCAACGGCGTGGTGCCGGACAACGGCGGCACCGTCACGTTCAACACGCTCAGTTCTTTCACCAGTGCGCCGATCAACATCGTGCAGGATTTTCCGACGGTGACCGTAAGCGGCATCTCGTTCGAAACGCAGATCACCTATGCCATCCGTCCGCCGACGGGTGGAAGTAACACGCTCACGCTCGCCGGGCCGGCGACGCTGGATACGCCCATTGCAAACATCAACACGCTGGCGACGACGTTCTTCGGCCAGCAGATTCAGATTCCCGTCGCCGGCAGCGCGGGGTTGACCAAGCGCGGGCCGGGAACGGTGACGCTTTATGTCGCCAACAGTTACGCCGGCGGCACGCGCGTGGAAGGTGGCGTGCTGGGCGTGCGCGGGGGCGATGCGGCGTTGGGCAACGCCGCCGGCTCGGTGACGCTCGACGGCGGGACGATTCGTTCGACCACCGGCACATGGACCAGCAGCCGCATGTTTCAAATCGAAGCCGGCGGCGGAACGATTGAAGCAACCACCAGCGGCGCGGCCACGTTCAACGGCGCGATTGGCGGTCCGGGCAGCCTGAACAAAACCGGCTCACGCGGATTGTTCATGACCGCCGCCGGCAATTACACAGGCGCCACGAATCTGTTCGCCGGCTCGATCGGTCTGGCGGGGAATGGGGCGATCACGGGCACGTCGTCGATCACCAGCCGCGATTCGATCGTCATCGACAACACCGCAACCAACAACACCAATCGCGTGAACGATGCCGCGGCGCTTACGCTGCACGGCGCTACGATCGCGTTCAGCGGCAACGCTTCGGCGGCCAGCGGCGAAGCGTTCGGCGCTACGACATTCAGCCGCGGCACGACCACCATCACCGTGAACCTCGGCGCCGGCCAATCGGCAACGATTGCATTGGGCGCTGTTCGGCGCAACACCGGCGGGGCGGCGTTTTTCCGTGGAGCATCGCTGGGGGCGGCGCCGGGGTCGAACGTGGCCAACGTCTCCTTCGCCGTCGCGCCAACACTCGTCGGCGGTGCGGGGGCGACGGGGACGAGCAACATCAGCATTCTGCCCTGGGCCTACGGTAACACCAGCGGCGCGGCGGCGGCCGAGGCAGCATCCAACACCTTCGTCACCTATGGCTCCAATGGCGTGCGCCCGCTTGATGCGGCAACCGAGCATTCCACAACAATCCCCGGCGGGGCGATCACCGCGGGGAATGTTCGCATCACCTCAGCGCAGGCGTTGACCGCGGCGACCACGATCAACTCGCTCACCATCGCCGGCGCGGGCGGTGTGAACGGCGGCGGTACGCTCACGATCGCCAGCGGCGCGCTGTTGAACCTGCAGAACGGCGTAACGATTACCGCGCCGCTGCACGGCGGCGCGGCGGAGCTGATACTTCACGCCCCCGCGTCGATCAATTTCGCCGGCGTGATTTCAGGCACGGGAGGATTGACCAAGCAGGGCGCGGGCGTCGCCACGTTTGCAAATGCAGCAAACACCTATACCGGCACAACAACCATTGGCGCGGGGACGGCGGTGTTCCTGAGCAGTGTTCCCAGCGCGGTCGCCGGACCATTCGGTGGCGATCCTTCGCCGATCGCTATCGCCCCGGCAGGCACGGGCATCGGCGGAACAACGGCGCGGCTGGTGTACGGCGGAGCAAGCCCGGCAACGTTTGATCGCGATCTGAATGTGTCGGCGCGCATCGCCTTCAACAACGCCGCCACGTTGCCCGGTTTCGGTCTCTCCACCGCACAAACGCTCACGATGAATGGCGAAATCAGGCTCGACGATTCGCCTCTGACGCTTGTCGGCACGACAGGCAGCACACTGTTGCTCAACGGCCGAATCACCGGCGCCGGCGGGCCTGTCACCGATCGCTCGACGGGGGCCGGAACCATTCGTGTGAACGGCAACAATAACTTCACCGGCGACGTTGAACTGTCGGGCGCAACCTGGCAGATCGGTTCCGATACCGCATTCGGCGACGGCGGCTTGCTGAAGATGGTCCAACTCAGCGGCCAACCCACCATCATGGCCGTCGGCGGCGCGCGGATGATTGCCAACCCGACCGTCAGCTTCAGCTTCAGTGCCAACTATTGGCAAATCGCCGGCGCCGACGATCTTACTTTCACCGGCAGCATCAACCTCAGCGGCAGTTACACGCACAACATTAACAACACCGCGCTCACTAACTACGCCGGCGTGTTGCACACCGGCGGATTTACCAAAGCCGGCAACGGCACGCTGGTGCTCAGCGCGGCCAATATTTACACCGGCAGCACGACGATCAGCAGCGGTGTGCTGCGCGTGACAAACTCGAGCGCGCTGGGTTCGACCGCCGCGCCCACGATCGTGAACAGTGGCGCGATGCTTGAACTGCGCAGCGGCGCGCTGACGTCTGAACCAGTGACCATCAACGGAACGGGCGTGGTGTTTCTCGGGGCCTCGCTCGGCGCGTTATTCAGTTCTTCCGGCGACAACAGCGTGGGCGATGTCATCGCCACCACACCGGCTTTCGTCGGCGTCGAAGGCGGCAGTTCGCTGGCCGCGGGCAACCTGACCATCGCCGCCGGGCAGTCGGTTTCCAAAGAAGGGCTTGGCGTGCTCACCATCAACCGGGTGCGCGGCGCGGGGCTGGCGATCAACGCCGGCGTGGCGCGGGTTGCCGCCGGACGAAGCGCCGACAAGACCAGCATAGTGACGTCGCTGACCATTTCGACGGGCGCGACGCTTGATCTGGGCGACAACGACTTCATCATCGATTACACAACCGCATCACCGCTGGCGGGTGTCATTAGCGGCATTGCCACGGGATCGGCGGGTGGTTTATGGAACGGTTTGGGAATCAACAGCAGCGCGGCCGCTGCAAACAGTTCGACGGCGCTGGGCGTGGCCGAGGCCGGCGACTTGCTGAGCGAATTCCCCGCGATCTTCAGCGGGCAAACGGTCGACGCCACGTCAGTCCTCATCCGCTACACCCTACGCGGCGATGCCGACTTGAATGGGCAGGTTAACCTCGACGACTTCACACGCCTCGCCGCCGGCTTCGGCTCAAGCTCAAGTTGGAGCAGCGGCGATTCTAACTACGACGGCGCGACGAACCTTGATGATTTTACCGCGCTCGCTGCCAACTTCGGATCATCGCTGCCGGCCGACTCGCCCCGCGCCGCGATACCCGAGCCGGTGGCGGGGGCTGTGCTCGGTTCGATCGGTTTCGCCTGCCTTGCGCTTCGTCGCCGCCGGTCATTGATTGGCCGCCGATGAACGCCGATGGACGCAGGTGAAGACAGAGCGGGAGTGCGCAAAGGTCGGTTTCCTGTCTTTTGGCTGATCTGCGTTTATCTGCGCTGAAGCTCGGGAGCGGCGAGTAGAAATTTCTGAACTTCGCTCGACTCGCTCCCGCGGTGTAAAATCATGGCAATGACCGACTCTTCATTCGATATCGTTTCTGAATTGAACCTGCAGGAAATTGATAACGCCATCAACCAGGCGCAGAAGGAAATCGCCACCCGCTACGATTTCAAGGGCTCCGCCGCCGGCGTGGAGTTTGATCGGAAGGGGAAGTTGCTCACCCTGACGGCCGACGGCGAATCGCAGCTGGATGCCGTGAAAAATGTGGTGATCGCCAAGTTCATCAAACGCGGCGTGGAACCCAAGTGCATGGACGAACAGAAGCTCGAACAAGCGACGCACAAAACCGTTCGTCAAAAAGTGGTGCTGAAAGACGGCATCGACAAAGACACCGCCAAGACGATTCAAAAACAGATTAAAGATTTGAAATTGAAGGTGCAGGCCAGTATCCAGGGCGAGGCGCTCCGCGTCACCGGCGCGAAGAAAGACGACCTGCAGGCGGTGATGGCCCACCTCCGGGCTAATCCGCCGGAGATTCCGTTGCAGTTTAATAATTATAGATGACCCGATTACGCACAGTGAGAGAAACATTGTGACCCCGAAGCGTGCTCGCGAGAAGTATTGTCGACCCGAAGCGTAATCGCGAGCATTGTCCCCCCGAAGCGTACTTGCGAGGGGCCTACCTGTCGTTGTGTGTCGTTGCTGCGCCGCTCAAAATAGCTGCTATCGACTCGCCGCTTCCAACTCCGCCCATCGCGCATAAAGGCGTTCGACGTCGTGCTGCGCTGCTGCCAACTGGTCGTAGACACCGTGCATTCTGACATGGTCCGTCGCGAGCGCAGGATCGGCCACTTTTGCCTGGAGCGTGATCACCCGCTCTTCTGCGGCGTGAATGGCGGCTTCCATGCCTTCCAGCTCGCGCTGCTCGTTCCAAGTCAGGCGTTTCTTTGCCGACGGCGCTGTTGGCGTCGCCGGCTTGATGTCGGGTTTTTTCGCGGGCGCGTTCTTCGTCTGCCGCGCCGCGTCCGCTGCTGCCGACCATTGCGAGAGATCGGCGAAGCTCCGCGCATTGCCCTGACCATCCAGTGCGAGAATATCGGCGTCGATGCGATCGAGCAGAAACCGGTCGTGCGTCACCAGCACCAGCGCGCCGGGAAACTCATCAAGGTTGTCTTCCAGCACTTCCAGCGTGGCGATATCCAGATCGTTGGTTGGCTCGTCCAGAATCAGCACGTCGGCCGGGCGAAGCATCAGGCGCGCGATCAGCACCCGCGCCTGCTCGCCGCCGGAGAGTTCGCTGACGGGAAGATCGAGCTGTTCGTTGCGAAACAGGAACCGCTTAGCCCACCCGCTGATGTGCATCGAACTGCCGCCGAAGCTCAGCACGTCGCCCGCGGGAGAGAGTGCGCGGCGAAGGGGCTGCGTGGGGTCGAGTTGTTCGCGGTGTTGGTCGAGGACGACGACGCGCAACTGATCGGCGCGGATGATCTCGCCGGAATCGGGCTGAAGGTCCTGGTTCAGCAAACGAATAAGCGTTGATTTGCCGCTGCCGTTGGGGCCGAGCAGACCGAGTTTGTCACCGGGCGCCAGTACCAGCGACACATCGCCGAACAGCTTCTTTCCGCCGAGCGATTTGCTCACACGTTTGAGTTCGATCAGCTTGCGGGTTTGCCGACCCGAGGCGGCAAAATCGATCTTGGCAGCGCCTTGCTGGGTGTTGCGCGACCGCAAATCGGCCAATTCCGTCATCATGTCGCCGGCGCGTTCGATGCGGCCCTTTGCTTTGGTCGTCCGTGCCTTGGCGCCGCGTTTGAGCCATTCGACTTCTCGACGCACGCCGCTGGCCAGCGAGCGTTCCTGGCTTTGTTGCGCCGTCAGAAACTCGTCGCGCTTCAGCAGAAAATCGCTGTACTTTCCGGTGTGGCTGAGAAAGCCCTCTTTGTAGGCGCGGCCCAGTTCAATGATCCGGTTGGCGAACGACTCGAGAAATCGCCGATCGTGCGAAACGATGAGCGTCGCGAACGGCGCAGCGGCGAGCAGTTGTTCCAGCCAGATGATGCCTTCGAGGTCCAGATGATTCGTCGGTTCGTCCATCAATAGAAGGTCGGGCTGTCCGGCCAGCGCACAGGCGATCGCCAGGCGTTTGCGCCATCCGCCGGAAAGAGCTTCGGCAACCTGCGACGCATCAGGGAAGGCCATCTTTTCCAGCAGCATGCCCGCCTGCAGGTGACGTTCGTGATCGTCCAAATGGTCGTCAGTGGCATCGGCGAGAATATCGAGGCACGAGCGATTGGCGGGAAACGAATCCTGCTGCGGCACGTAGCCCACGCGCAGGCCGCGGCGCGAGATGAGTTCGCCGTCATCGGGCGATTCGATGCCGGCGAAGACGCGCAACAGCGTCGATTTGCCCGAGCCGTTGGCGCCGATCAGCCCGATGCGCTCGCCCTCATTCAGCCCGAGCGTGATCCCCGAAAACAGCATTCGCGGGCCGTACGATTTGGCGAGATTTCTGCCGGTCAACAACATCGCGGCGAGCATAACGGTTTCGCACCGACAGCAACACGCCGACGGCGGCGGCTTTCTTTGCCAACGACCGCCGCGCATGATGGGTTCAACCGATGGCGGCGTCGCGCAGCATTTTTGCTCAGAAGCTCAAGGCGTTCCCGCAGACCGTGCTGGCCGATGATGCGGCAACCGGGCGTCGTGGCGAATGGCGCGATAGGTTGCGCCGTTGCATCGGCGCAGGGTTCGACGGGCACATCGTCTTCGAAATCGGCTGCTTCGATGCGTCATTCCTGGCGCGCATCGCCGCCCAGCATCCGCGCAGCGCGTTCGTCGGAATTGATTGGAAGTACAGGCAGCTCTTTCTCGGCGCGCAGTCGATCGCGGATAAGTGTTTGCCCAACATCACGCTGCTACGCGGCCGCGCGCAGGACATCCTGCAATTCTTCGCGCCGGGCGAGGTTGATGAAATCTGGGTCTTCCACCCCGATCCGTGCGATCGGCCGGTCGAGTTGAAGAATCGCCTGTTTGCCGAGCCGTTTTTGATCGACGCTCACACCGCATTGCGCGACGGTTCATCCACGCTCACACTTAAGACCGATCACCCGGGTTACTACCAATGGGTGCTGGGGCTTCTCGGTCAACCCCAACCGCCTTGGTTTGCGGCGGCGCGCGAGGCGCATGCGTGCAGAGTGCCGCCACCCATTTCAATTCCACGCGTGCGGGCGCGCGATCTGGTGGATGATGCTCAAATTCCGGCGCCGAGCCATGAGGTGCTCGCCCGGTTTGGATTATCAATCCATTCCCCCGATTTCTGGAACGATCCAGCGGCGCGATCGCAAACGGCCGGGCGGCTGTTCGCAAGGGAGACAACGGCATTCGAGCACCGGTTCATCAAGAAGCGGATGCCGATTTACTATGTCGAAATGACCAAGATAGCCCGATGACGTCATGGGTGTCCTGCAGGGTTGCGCTGTTGTTTGACAACATTTTCTAGTAAATATCGATCGCAATTTGTTATCGTTCGTTCACTTGAGCTGATGGAGCAACAACCATGTCGGCCGACGATCCATTCACCAAGCTACTGCGCTGCGCCGCGGCCGACCCGAATGCGATCGATTCGCTTCTTGCCGCCGCGTCCGACGAGCTGCGCCAAGGCCAACTCAGACAGAGCGGGCGACACAGGTCCGCGCACCACGTATCCGGCAATTTTCGTTGCCACGCGTTGGAACGCCGGTTGCTGCTTGCCGCGATCAGGTGGGATGGCGGGGGCACTGCCTCTAACCGGTCGAACCCCGCAAATTGGGCCGGCGAGGCGCTTCCCGGCCCGGCGGGCGACGTTTCCATTTCGGTTCCCGGCGCACCAAGTGTCCGCTTGGCGGTGGGAACTCAATCGATCAACACCCTCACAAGTGACGAACCGGTCTCTATCAGCGGGGGCACGCTCATTGCCGCAGGCGATAGCTTGTTCGCGGGCACATTCGCACTCTTATTTGGCACGTTCACCGGCGTCGGCATCATGAGGCTGAGCGCGCCGACGGGCGCGGCGCTTCCTGTCATTTCCACCCGGGGGGCGGCGTGAACAAAATGGTTGATCTATCCGTCAATCATGCCGGCATCTCTACTCCGATGAACTGGATCATTCTTGCAAGCCTGCTGGCCGCGTGCGCGATACTGCTGGCGATTGAACTGCAGGGCGTGAAAACGACACTTTCGCTTGAATTTCGGGGCGATATCAAACGCGAAAGCAAGTTTCTGGCACAATACGGCCAATCGGTCTGCGCGCCGCTGGTGGCGCTACTCGTTTGGCAACTGGATCAAACCCACCCCAACCGCCACGCGCTCATGGTGATCACCGCAACGGCGGCGGCATCGGCTTCGGCGGGGATATTGAAGCGGCTGTTCGGCCGATCGCGCCCCAACCGAGAGCACGCCGGCAGGTTTCTCGGGCCGACGTGGCGACACGCCAATTGGCGAGAAAGCTTTCCTTCCAGCCACAGCGCCTGCGCATTTGCGATGAGCATCTGCCTCGCCACCCTCTACCCCGCGGCGGCGGTGACGTTCTGGTCGCTGGCCACTCTTACCGCTATTCTGCGATACGTGCTGGACGCACATTGGCCCAGCGATGTCGTCGCGGGCGTTGCGCTGGGATATGTGTGCGCGCACGCGACCATGAACGCCTTCGCGAGATTTGCATGAGCAGCCTGCAGTGGGATTTTTCGACGCTGGCCGACGACCTGGCGCGCGTGATCGCGCAGGCCGAGCGCGCGATCTGCCTTGAACAGGCGGTGTACGGGCTTGATTTTCAAGACGAACTGCAATTGCAGACCGCGCTGGCACACGGTTTAGCCGACGCCTACGAAGTCGCCCGCGAGGTACATTACCCGGCGAGCGCCGGCGCGAAGCTGACGCATCGAAAACGGTGCGACATCGTGCTGTCGCCCAAAGGCCGGCCGTTGCGGCTGGATTCGAAACCCGCCGGGTTGTTTGATCCGGTCGATCAGGCTTCGCCCGATGAATCGCTATGGCTTGAGGTGAAAGTGGCGGCGCAGTTTCGCCAGGCGGGTGTGCGTCACGGCGGCTACGGCGCGCAGTGGCGAACGGCGGTGGTGGAAGATTTAAAGAAAATGGAAGTCGAGCCGGCGATCAAAGAAGCCGGGCTACTGCTTATCGTGTTCACCGAGAGCGCCGATGTGCTCGAGAAAGACCTTCAACTTTTTGAAGATGTGATGGTCCTGAAAGAAGTGCTCGCGGGTTTTCGCAAGGTTCGGTCAATCCCTATTCTGGATCGCATCGGCCATACAATCTGTACAGTAGCGCTATGGCCGACGATTCAACGATAACCCGCGAACGTTCCGCCGGCGTGGTGGTTTACCGTCGCGACTTGTTGGGCAGGCGCAAATACCTGCTGCTGGATTACGGCGGGCACTGGGATTTTGCCAAGGGCCACGTCGAAGCCGGCGAATCCGACCGCATGGCCGCCGAGCGGGAATTATTCGAGGAAACCGGCATCCGCTGCTCCGATTTGCACGAAGCATTTTGCAGGGAGATCACGTACGTCTTTCGCGCGCGCGGGAGGGTGATTTCCAAGACAGTTGTATTTTTCGTGGCGCAGACCGCGTTGCCGACAGTCCGATTGAGCCGCGAACACTGCGGCTTCGCCTGGCTCGGGATGGAGGACGCGATGAAAAAGCTCACCTACGCCGGCCCCCGCGACGTTTTGAGATTTGCCGATGTGTTTCTTGCGCAGGCGGTATGACGTGCGTATTGACTGTTTTGCCCGATTTTGTTGCTATCATGGTTTTTTGCCCAATAATGGTGGCCGAATCGGGAAAGGGTTATATCGCACGTGAAGCTCATTTCGGACAGCGATCTTGCGCACATTGAAACGCACCTGGCCGCGCGGCTGGATCGGCTGTTAAATGCCGACGGGTTGGCGACCATGAACGCGGTCATCCGCGCCTATGTCCTTGCCGGTGGCAAACGTGTGCGCCCGCAGCTTTGCCTGTGGACCTATCGGAGGATTGGGGGTTCGGGTCTCAAGGTTCAGGGTTCAGGGTTCAGGAGTCAGGCGTCAGGAATCGGCGCGACCCTTGAGACTACATATTCCGCTCAGGCCGCAAACATTGCAGAATCCCCAAATCCCGAACCCTTGCTTGATGCCGCCTGCGCATGGGAACTGTTCCACGCGTTTCTGCTGGCTCACGACGACATTATTGATTCGGCGCAGACCCGTCGCGAGCAGGCCGCACTGCATCGACAGCTTGCCGCTCTCGACCACAACTCGCCGAAGTTCGGCACCGATCTGGCGATCGTCGCCGGCGATTTGCTCTTCAGCGCCGCCATGCGTTTGTGGCATGAGCTTGAGGTTCCTCCGGAGCAGTATCGCGCGTTGCTGAAGCTGTTCAGCCGGGTCGCATCCATCACGGGTTTTGGTCAGGCGATCGATATCTGCCAGTCGCAGGTGCCCATCGGCGAAGTGAATGAAGAAACGCTGCTCCGGGAATACCACTGGAAAACCGCCGCCTATACGTTCGAAGGCCCGATGCTCTCCGGCGCGATTCTCGCCGGTGCCGACGCCGACACCCAGGCGGCAATTTCGCGCTATGCGCTCTCGCTCGGTCAGGCGTACCAGATGCAGAACGATTTGATCGACCTCTCCGCCGGCGCGCACGAAGGGTGCGACCTTGTGCAGGGCAAGCGAACCATCACGCTCATTGCCGCGCGAAACCAGTTGAGCGCGGCGCAGCGAGAGGCGTTTGATGGCAAACTCGAAGTGTTGCGCACCGCCAACGGCCATGCGCTGCAATACGCCGACGAAATTCGCCGCGAGCTGCTGGTGGGCGGCGCAGCAGGTCGCACGCGCGAGCGCATCGAAAAGTTCCTGCAGGAAGCCCGCGCCGCCGCCTCAAGCCGAACGGTTCCCGATGCATTACAACAGGGAATGAACTCGCTTTTGGATGCTCTGCAAAAGCAGTATTTTGTGGCGGTGTAAAGCCGTCACTCCGCCATCACTCCTTCGCGCGATCCAACCCTTCGGTCAATTTCTGCACCACAAACGCCCGCCGCATGGTGCGCAAGTCGGCCGGGCTGTCGGCGACGAATTCGATGAATGCCGCGCACATTTCGTCGGTCGTCTGCTCGCCCCGGCGCACGCGTTGCGGCGGGGTGCTGGGGTTGTTGGGGTTGCTCTCGGAATT
>CAZXLA010000096.1:2903-13407 GCA_964641895.1 uncultured Tepidisphaeraceae bacterium | reverse complement strand
TCGCGACACGGTTGGGGAAGCTTAACCAATCTTCCCCTCCTTGTACTCACGAAGGGGGTTAGGCTAGCGTCGACTGCGGATTTGGTATGATGATGGGGCGTCTCGGCAACAATAGAATCGAACGAGGTTGGTATGAACGCAACAAATCGCAACCGCGGGTTTACGCTGGTGGAACTGCTGGTGGTGATTGGAATCATCGCCATTTTGATTGCCATACTCATGCCCGCGCTGCAGCGCGCCAAAGCGCAGGCGAACAGTACGGTGTGCAAATCCAACCTTCGGTCGCTCGGGCAGGCGCTGCGGATTTATGAAGCGGAGAACAAGGGCTTCTTGTTCCCGATCCGATCGCGAATTGAAGACAGCAACTCGCCGTCGGGCTTTCGATATGAAACCTGCGGCACCAACGTCGCGCCGCATCTCCGCTGGCCGGCGATTGTGTTTTCCAAAGATTTAGGCGCGCTCAAGCAGCCGCTGCCTTACGACCCGGCGACGTATACCGAATCGCCCTATGACCCCGTGCGTTTTCCCGCCGGGCCGTTCACGCCAAGGGTGCTGCTTTGCCCGTCGGATTTTGAACCCGTTGAGGCGCATTCGTATGTCGTCAATCAACACCTGGCCGACGCCGGCATCAAAGCCAACAGCCGGCGGTTCGGCAAGCTCACCAGCACGCAGGTGGTCGTCGCCGGCGAAAAGCGCACGCAGGAACGCGATTATCACATGGAGCGCGGCATCCGCATCGGCAATATCGATAACAGCGACTTTGAACGCGTCGTAGAAAAATTTCGCCACGGCTTGCGGCTGGGCAGCAACTACCTTTATTTTGACGGCCACGTCGATACCGTGCTGCCCAATGAAGCGTTGACGGGAATGGACCCATGGGATCCAATCCCCGAACCGCCTGTGACGCCCTGAACCTGATTGCGTGCAATGTCGCAACCGAATCCACCTACGTCTCCGCCGCACCGTAAGCTTCCCGGCTGGGTCGCGCCGGTCATTGTTGTATTGGCGATCGGCGGGGTGAGCTGGTTCGCGTGGCAACAGTTCGGCGGCGCGCCGGCGGTGGGGGAACGCATCGAGCTGGCGCCGGGGCCTGAAGTTCGACCCGGCAACCGCGGCTTCGCCGAAACTGCCGCCCGCGCGCTGAGCAATCTCGGGCGCAATCGCCGCGCGGCCTCGCAACCGGCCACATCTAAAAGTTGACATGAAGAATCGACGTAGGCTTATCGTGAGTCGTCGCGCTTCAAACGGCCGTTGGACCACCGGATCGCCACGCGGGATTTCTCACGCATCAATTCCAATAATTGATTGCCCATCGCCTCGGCGCGCCAGCCTTGCATGATGGCGTGTTGGGCGACCGGTTCGTCGTCGGCAAACAGGCGATCCAACTCGCCAATATCCTGCCGGCTGGTGACCACGGCGGTATCGATCCCGCGCGATAAGCAGATGGCCTGCGCCGCCGCCCATAGCGATTCGCCGCGGAAGCGCTCGCTGGGCGTGGGCTCGACCGGTTTGGGCGCCACAATATGCGCCGGCGGATTGGCCAACGCGGCGAGCGTTCGGCTCACCAACTCTTCGCCGTGCTGTTCGATAACGGGACGTGAAAGGAACTTCACCCGGCCAAGCCGTTCGATCGACTTGGCCGGCTGTCGGGCCAGATCGATCAGCGCTTCGTCCTTCAGCAACGCACGCGCGGGCATTTTTGCTTCCTGTGCGGTGGCGTCGCGCCAGATCATGAGCGTGCGAAGCACCGCCAGCTGCGCCGCCGGCAACGTGGCGGCGCCGCGCACGTGATAAAAATCGTATTCGGGATCGAACGCGTACCGAGTCGGGTCGCACCGCGCGGCGCATTCCGCAGCGGCCCAGGCGACATGCCCCAGATCGGTCAATCGCGCCTTCAACCGCGCCGCCATCGCCGGCAGAAATCGCACGTCGTCCGCGGCGTAATGCAACTGGCTGGACGACAGCGGGCGGCGCTGCCAATCGGTAAACGTGTGTCCCTTGGTGAGTTTGATCGAGAGCAACTCGCCCACCAGTTTGCCCAGCGCCACCGGGTAAGCCATCGCACAAAACCCCGCGGCCACCTGCGTATCAAACATGTTCGCCGCCGGCTTGCCCACGTTGCGATGAACCGGCTCAATATCCTGCTCACCGGCGTGAACTATTTTTTCGATCGACCCGTCGGCCAGCAGTTCCCAGAACTTTGAAAGATCAACCGCGGCCAGCGGATCGATCAGTGCCACTTCGGTGGCAGTCGCCACCTGAACCAAACACAACTGCGGGTGATAGGTCATTTCCCCGATGAATTCGGTGTCGTAAGCAAAACTGCCGGCGGCGCGCACGCGTTCGATCAGTTTGGCCAACTCGCCGTTGTCTGTGATCAGCGTTGCCTGGTCACGGGGAATGAGTAGATCATCGGGAAGGTCGCGCGGCTCAGGCGCATCATCGGTGTGCGCGGAATCATGGCTGCGTGTACGGTGACGTGTCCGGTAAGACATATGCGCGTGCGCGATGCGATCGGCTCCGCGCGGGGGGGAACGTTCCATCAACGCAAGAATACACGTTGTCACATTTTTTTTCTTCGCTTCGCTGTGCATTATTGTCTTGACGCTTCGGGTAACAGCCGGCATAGTTCAACCGTGCGGTTCAGGCCGCCGACGGTCCGCGTGCAGGGCAGCGCCCACCTGAAGACCTTCAGTTGTTCAAACATTACGCGACCCTCTTCAAGACTCACTTCGCGGGCGGTGAGCGATTCATGAGGAGGTCGTCATGTCAGAGTTGTCCGGGCTTTCCGGTCGCGAATCGCGGCATTTGCATCAGCAGCACAAACTGGCCAAGGATCTGATTCGCGCCGCCCGCGCGGGTGATGAAGCATCCATCGCTCGACTCCGCGCCGCGTTTCCCGATCGGGCGCAATTCAGGCTGGCCGACGCCCAGTTGGTGATTGCGCGCGAAGCGGGCTTTGATAGTTGGACCAAGCTGGTGAAGCACGTCGAGCAGCAGGAACTCCGCGCTGCCGCCGCGGCGCTTATGAGCGGGAACGCCGGCGCATTGCGCCGGCTGCTGGCCGGCAGCGAGTATCTCCGGTCGCAGGTTAACGCGCCGCACTTTGATTTCGGCCGGCGGGCGATTCATTGCGCGGCGAAGAATGTCGAGATGATCGACGTGCTGCTGGAATTCGGCGCCGATCCAAATGTGGCGAGCAATTGGGACAAAGGGCCGTATTTTCCACTCGACGACGCCAATGAAAAGTCGGCGCGGCATCTGATCGCCCGTGGCGCGGTTCTGACACCCAATGTCGCGGCGCGGCTGGGGTGGAATGACGAGCTGCGAACGATTCTGGATGAAGATTCGCAAGCCGTTCATCATCGCGGCGGGGACGGCAAAACGCCGCTGCACGAAGCAAAGATCGTGGGAATCGCCGACCTGCTGCTCGACCGCGGGGCGGACATTGATGCGCGATGCATCGATCACAAATCCACGCCGGCGCAGTACGCCCTTGCCTCGCGGCCGGACGTGTGCCGTCGTTTGCTCGAGCGCGGCGCGACGCCGGATATCTTCATCGCCGCCAAGCTTGGCGATCTTGAACTGGCGAAAAAGCTCCTCGCGGCGGACCCATCGGCGGCGGGGGCGCGGGTCAACTTTCAAGGCTATGCGCCGGTTCCGCCGTTCAACATTTATTGCTGGGAATTGGGCTGGTACAAATCGCCGCGTCAGGTTGCGAATGAATCCGGCCATGTCCAGGTTGCTGAACTGATCGATCGGCTATCCGACGACCGCGCGCGGCTTCTCGATGCGGTCTGGGCTGCTGATGCCTCGTTTGCGCGGCGGATTGTAAATGCTTGGCCTGATGTCGTTTCGCAACTCACTCCGCAGGATCACAAACTGATGGCGCACGCGGCGCATTTGCGGCACGATGGGGCATTTCTTTTGATGCTCGAACTCGGCTTCGATCCATTGGCAACCGGTCTCGACGGCGGCACGGTATTGCACCAGGCCGCTTGGACCGGCGCCGCCGATTTAATCGAACCGCTCCTTAAGACAGGCAAGTGCGATCTTGAGCGGCGTGATTCGACGCACGCCGGCACGGCGCTGAGCTGGGCGGCGCATGGGTCGGTGCATTGCCGCCACGAAAAGGGCGACTATCCGCGCGCCGTCGAAATCCTGATCCAGGCCGGCGCGAGGCTTGATGTGCTGGCGAATAAGTCCGGCACAACCATGACTGATCAGTCCGCGGGAAATCCAGCGGTGCAGCGGGTGATCGAGAAGTTTCTTAAAGAACGCTGCGCAACGTAGGTCTACTATTTTCTTGTTTGGCCAGTATTTCTCGGCAAACAGTTCTTTTTTAGATTGTGAATTTCGAATTTGCATATTTTTACTATTGACTTTCGCAGAATCAGATATAACGCTACACGTGTGTAAAGTTTGTTCGAACCCTTAATAGCGAGGTGCAGAACATGCGGCATTTCAAACGGCACGAGTATTGCCCCCCCCCGGGGCTGACACGATTGTGGGAGGGAGCGGAAACGACATTCTGCAGGGTGGATCAAACAACGACTCTCTCGACGGGCCATCGGGTACCGACACACTTTATGGTTCGGACGGTTTGGGCACATTGATCGGAGGCAGCGGAGTCGGGGACTCCATGCGCGGAGGTAATGACAATGATGGCTTCAATTCTGCCGATGGATTTGGAAACGCCGATAAGCTGTTTGGCGAATCCGGATCAGATTTCTATATCGTCGCCAAAGATACTGACGATGTCGCCAATTCGATTCCTTAAGAAGTTTCTAATAGTTCGTCCTAATTCAACAAGATAGGTGTTACAATGTTTAAACTCGAAATTTTGGACTCTCGCGCGATGTTTAGCGGTTCGGTTTGGTCAAGTATCGACACAGGCAATTTGCATACCGAAATCGGGATCAACGATTCTTCCGGCATAGTCGAGCCCGGCATACGCGCCGTTGCGTCGAATCCGCAATCCGCGGCTGCTGTTGCCATTGATGCTCCCAACGAATTCCCAGTCGTTCTGCCCGATGGTCGTATTCAGAGCAACGAGACCTCAACGCGGCCGTCAACTGAAGGTGCGCGCCTCGAAAGCAGGTACGCCTCGCTTCAGGAGCTGCGCCATCGCGGATTTGCTGTAGATTGGAATGCCAGTAGCCCCAATGGGCGGGACGTGGCAGACCAAGGTGCTCGAGACTAACTTGGCGGACATGGTGGTTTCCGGGACTCGCGTTAGCCCGCGATGGCGTTAGTGTTTTGAGGACCGATCGAAATCATTGATGCATCAGGCATCATCCCGCGCCGCCAGCCGCGCCGCGCCTATCGCCGCGTGGAAATCGTGGTCGCCGAAGTGCAGTTGCCAATCGTCGCGGGCGACGGTGGTGAGCTTGTCGTCGCAGGCGGATTCAATTCCTGCAGCGATGGGCTTTAATCGCGTGCCAATTCCGCCGACGAGCAACACATGCTGCGGGCGATAGATCGCGTGGCAGATGCGGATGGCGCGCACCAGCGCGCGAATCGGCGTCTGATCGGCGGCGGCGGCGGCGAGAAAATCGGCGGTCGAGCCGTAGCGCGCCATCAGCACCGGCACGCCGATGTAACCTTCCAGCGTTCCGTGGCTGCCGTCGGGGCCGATGCCCGGGTCGCCTTCGATGCTCACATCCACCTGTCCGATATGCCCCGGCGACGCACCTTCGATCGAAAGCGGCACGCCGTCGTCGAGTACGCCCATGCCGACGCCCGTTCCCAGCGCGATCGACACCACCCGCCCCGTGAGATTCTTCGCGGCGATGGCATCGGTGGCGGTGGCAACGGCGTCGTTGATTATTTCAACCGCCGGCACGGCGTCGCCGAATGTTCGGCGGACGATTTCATCCAGCGTCACGTTCATCAACCCCGGCACATTCACGCTGAGCGTGATCATGCGTTTCTCGCGGTCGAGCAAACCGGGCACGCAAATGCCGGCGCGATTGCAGTTCAGCGATTTTCCTTTGACGGCTTGCTGAAGCGCGTCGATGAGTTGGTCGGTGTCGGGACGCGCGTAGAAGGGTGATTGTGATGTCCACAACGTGGACACGGGCATGGTCAATGAATTGACCCCGCCGGCGCATTCGATCAATGCAAGTTTGGCGCTGGTTCCGCCGATGTCGATGCCGAGGGATTTCATGATTGTTCGTAAGCGCTAAGGAACTCGTCGCGGCTAATTCCGGATTGGGTCAAGATGCTGCGTAGCGTCGAGGACTTCAGTGTAGCGTGATTCGGCATTGTTAACGGGGTCTTTGATCCGTCGGCATTGTTGCGAATCATCGCAATGTGCTCACGTTCACGCACCAGGTCAAAACCAAGGCTCTGTAGCGCGCGGACAACGCGGGATTTGGGCGCATCGACCGGAAACTTGGCCATCACTTCACCGGCGCTTCGGCGAGAAAGGCTTCGAGAACGTCAGATTCTCGATCAAGCGCGTTATCGCCGAACGTGTCAAGATGAAACTTAATCGCCGACGTTACATCCGCCAACGCCTCATCGTATGTATCGCCTTGGCCGACGACGACACCTTTTAACCCCAGCGGGTAGGCGACGTAACCATCCGGATGTCGTTCGATCACGATCTTCATGATGGACAGTATACCATGTTCGTCGGGGCCTCGTTCAGCTTAATCGCGGCGAATCGGTCGAATTCACTGCCAAAGATATTTTGCGCGAAGGCCGGCGCAAATGCCGCCGGGCTATAGTCCGCGGGGACCACCGGGTTGAATGACTTGCGGTCGATCCATTGCCTCATTCACTCGCCGGCGACGAATCATTTCTACGGATTTCACATCGCCCACTGGGACCTTGACTCGAAACGCAATCGGTCCGTCGTCTTCTTTTTTCATTCCTCCGACGATCCACCACTCGCCGTCATTATTTTGTGCGATCATCAAATAACTGCCCGGGCCGTTGTCGCGGGCGACCCACACACCGGGTTCGACTTGTTCTGCCGCGATCGGCACTGGCCGCCAATCCGCGGGTTTTTTCGGGTGCGGGGCGTGGCCGTTTTTGGCCACGTCGTAATAGTCGGTCAGCAGTTTCGCAAACACATCCAGCACCCCGCGGCTGTACCACCAGCAATGGCCCATGCTCTTGGTTTCCCTCGTTAACTCGGCGTGTTTGGCCACTTCGTCTTCTTTGCAGTCTTCCCCTTCGCCCACCAGCCGAATGCCGGCGATGAGGTCTTTATTTCGCTCTCCCATGAACGCCACCTGCTCGCGCCAGTCTTTGGCGAATCGCTCGAAGCTGAAGCGATACACTTGCGGGATGTATTCATCCCACGTGGGGTTATCCGTCCAACGACTCCAGGCCGGCCAATCGATTAAGTAATTTTCCATCGCCCACGGATGCGGGCCGGGGGAAAGCGAGATGATCAGATCCGGCCCGCCGGCTTCGCGGATTTCGCGCACGAATCGTTTGGAAAATTCTTCCACTTTCTTCTGCCGCCAGGCCACCCATTTCGGCTCGCGCGCATCATCGGGCACGGCGGCGCCGTTGTTTTCATCGGCGTAAAGCTTTTTAGTGTAGTCGTCGTACCCCATATCGATGTACGGCCACACAATCCGATCATCCAATTGAACGCCGTCAATGTCGTATTTTCTGATTGCGTCCTTCACCAAGCCGATCACCAGGTTCTGCGCATCGGGGTGCAGCGGGTTGAGCCAGACGAAGCCGTTTTTGGCCAACGGGTTGCCGTTTTTGTCCAGGCTCAGCCAGTCCTTGCGGGCCGTCAGTTCGTTCTCGGTTCCCTTCACCGCCGCCATGAAGCCGTATTCGAACCAGGCGATGTAAACCAAACCGTTGCGATGGGCTTCGATGAGCGTTTCCTGCAAAAGGTCGCGCTGCAGGGCCGGCCCGCCGGGGGATGGGTTGACTTTCATTTCGACCCCCGTGGCGGCCTTCATGGTTTCGCTGGGGAATTCGGTGTAGCCGTTCTTCCACACTTCAACGTAGACGGTGTTTAAGCCGATCTCGCGCAGCTTCTTCATCGTGGCGGCGGTGTTTTGGGGAGAGCTGATGGCTTGATTCGCCGTTGTCGTCACCCACGTGCCCCTTAGTTCGGGCGGCGCGGCTCGACAAAACGATCCGGGGCTGAAGCACCCGGCTTGGGATGCAATTCCAGTCAACCATAGAAACGCGTTTCGCATAATTATATAATAATCATCTCGGCGACGGAATTGCAACTTGGATCAAGGCTTAGATCGCCGATAGTATCTTCCGCTAAGCAATTTTCAGAGCGTCGATTGACCGGGAAGCGAGTGTTTTTTGCAGATGAATGTTGAACGCGGCAGGCCCGATCCGCTGGGGGCGACGATTGACCGGGACGGCGTGAACTTTTGCGTTTATTCCCGCAACGCAAACCTCATTGAATTGCTGCTGTTTGATCGCGCCGACTCCGCCGAGCCGTCGCACACCATCATTCTCAACCCCGAGCGGCACCGCACCGACGACTATTGGCACGCGTGGGTGGCGGGCATCGGTCATGGGCAGATTTATGCCTTCCGCGCGCACGGCCCGCACGCGCCGGATCACGGGCATCGGTTCGACGCGGCCAAAATTCTCATCGATCCCTACAGCCGGGCCATTCACACCCCGCCCGGCTATAGCCGCAACACACTCAAAACGCCCGGTGGGCACATCGATATCGCCATGAAAAGTGCGGTGTTTGATCCCGCCGCCTACAACTGGGAAGGCGATGCGCCGCTGCGCCGGCCGGTGGGCAAAACCGTGATCTATGAGATGCACGTGAAGGGCCTCACCGCGCACGAAAGCTCCGGCCTCGATCCGGCGATCCGGGGAACTTATGCGGGGTTGACACAGAAGATCGATTACCTGCGCGATCTGGGCGTGACGACGGTTGAGCTGCTGCCGATTCATCAGTTCGATGTGCAGGAAACGCCCGCAGTGCTTACGAATTATTGGGGCTATACCACCGTCGGCTTTTTTGCGCCGCACGCGCAGTTCAGTGTCTCGCGCTGTCCGCTGGCGGCGGTGGATGAGTTTCGTGACATGGTGAAGGCGCTGCACCGAGCGGGGATCGAAGTGATTCTCGATGTCGTCTACAACCACACCGCCGAAGGGAATGATACCGGCCCAACGTTCTGCTACCGCGGATTTGAAAACGCCGCGTATTACATCCTGGAAAAAGACCGCATCAAGTACGCCAACTTCACCGGCTGCGGGAATACGATTAATGCGAGTCATTCGGTCGTACGGCGGTTGGTGCTCGACAGCCTGCGTTATTGGGTGCAGCACATGCACGTGGACGGGTTTCGGTTCGATCTGGCGCCGATTTTTGCGCGCGATCATAAAGGCCGAGTCTCAAAGGACCCGCCGATCGTCTGGGAAATGGCGACCGACCCGTTGCTGGCCGGCACCAAGCTCATCGCCGAGCCGTGGGATTGTGCCGGGCTGAATCAGGTGGGGCATTTCGGCGGGATTCGCTGGGCGGAATGGAACGACCACTTTCGCAACGACGTGCGAAAATTCGTGCGCAGCGACGCCGGGGCGATTCGCGGACTCGCGTCGCGCATTCTCGGCAGCCCGGACCTGTTTGAAAAAGACGGCCGCGGGGCGGAAAACAGCATCAACTACGTCACCTGCCACGACGGCTTCACACTCAACGACCTTTACACATACGGCTCCAAACACAACGAAGCCAACGGCGAAGAAAATCGCGACGGCACTGAAGACAACTTGGGCATCAACTGCGGCTTTGAAGGCCCGACCGACGACCCCGCCATCGAAGCCCTGCGGCAGCGATTGTGCAAGAATGCGATGGCGATTCTGATCCTGTCGCTGGGCACGCCCATGATCAATATGGGCGATGAAATCCGCCGAACGCAAAACGGCAACAACAACGGTTATTGCCAGGATAACGAACTAAGCTGGTTCGATTGGCGGCTGGTCGAAAAACACGCGGAGTTTCGCGCGTTCGTGAAAAGTCTCATACGCTTACGCCTGGAAACCTCGCCAGCGGCGCGGGAACAGCGGACGCTGGCCGAACGGCTGAAGCACGCGAAGATTCGCTGGCACAGCACCAAACTCAGGCAGCCGGATTGGGCCGAGCATAGCCGGTGCGTGTCGGTCACCATCACCACCGCCGGCGGCAACGAGGTGTATCACCTGATTTTCAACGGCAGCGAGTACGACCTGGATTTCGACCTGCCGCGTCCGCCCAAGCCGCGCAACGCATGGCTGCGGTTGATCGATACCTCGCTCCCCGCCGGCGAAGAAGTAAAGACGCACGAAACCGCCACGCCGATCGACAAAGGCGGCTATAACGCAAAATCGCGCAGCGTGGTCGTGCTGTGGGGGTTGCTCCACGAGCCTGTCGACCTGAGCGACCCGGAGAAAAGCGAATGATGGCGATCGTATTGGGTTAGCGCGCGAACTGCGCACGATGCCTCCGCACGACATGGCCTGAGAGTCATATCGTGGCACCCGGGTCGTTTTCAAAATAGTGCGTCGG
>CAZXLA010000096.1:0-2803 GCA_964641895.1 uncultured Tepidisphaeraceae bacterium | reverse complement strand
CCCGTTCAGCTTAGAATCCCGTGGAACGGGCCACAAAACTTTCCTCAGAAGGAGCACGCATGTCTCAATTCAACGCACCCCCGCCGCCGCCACCGGGCGCGATGCCGCCGGGTTACGGGCCGCCGATGGGCGGCTTTGGTCAACCCATGCAGCCGCAGACCACCAGCACCGCAGCAATCATCAGTTTGATCAGCGGGATTCTTGGATGTTTTATCATCACCGGGTTGATCGCCATCATCAGCGGCATCATCGGCATCAAAGCCACCGCCAACCCGAACGTGAAGGGCCGCGGGATGGCCATCACCGGGATTATTCTCGGGCTGCTTTTTTCGCTGGTCAGCATCGGCGTGGCGGCGACCTCGTGGTGGGGCGTGGGCAAACTAAAAGGCGTGGCCGGCGATGCCACCCGCACGTATATCTCGTCCATCGCCGACGGCGATCTTACGACGGCCGCGGCAAACAGCTCAATGACGCCGACGCAGCAGGACGAACTCCGGGAGAAGATCAAAGATTGGGGCAAGGTGACCGCCGTAAACATGAACCTCACCGGAATGAGCGCGCAGAACACCAACGGTCGCAGCACGATCGAAATGCGCGGCACCGCAACGTTTGATAAAGCCGGCGATAAAGGCTTCCGCGTCTTCCTTGATGACGGCGGTGCGGGAAAACTTAAAGTGGTTGATCTGAAGTTTGATTGATGGATTAATCAAGACCACAAGCAATGTGCCGCGAAGCCGCAAGCGTTGATTGATGCGATTCAGTCGCTGTCACGCTTGCGCCTTCGCGGCGAGAAGGCTCAGCCGCGCAGCGTCGCCCCGAGCTGTTCCTTCGCCGCCGTGATCACCTTGCTCACCGCGGTATCGACATGCTCACTCGTCAGCGTGCCGGTCGGCGAGCGGAAGATGAGCGTGATTGTCACGCTCTTGTGCGTCTTTTCCAATGGCTTCCCGCGATACGTCGTAACGTATTCCACGTCTTCCAGTTGATCGACCTTCTGATCGTCCACCAGCGACCGAATGGCGGCATAGCGCGTGTTCTCATCAACGACCAGCGACAGATCGCGCCGCACCGCCGGGAATTTCGGCAACGGATTGAGTTGCGGCACGTGCTGCGTGCCGGCGATGAGTGCCGGCAGTTCCAGCTCGGCCGCGACTAGGTCATGCCGCAGGTCGAGCTTGGTGGCGACGGCTTTGTTGACGGCGCCAATCGTGCCAATTCGATGGCCGTTCCACTCTACGGCGCCGGTCGATCCGGGGCTGAAGCCCTCGGCTTGAATGGGTTTCACATCGATCGACTTGGTTGAATCCAGCGCGCTAAGCAACGCCTCGACCGCGCCGCGTAGCGATCGGTAGTTGCAAGCGCCGACGAAACCGAGCCGTTTGCGTTCATCGACCGTGCCGTCGGATTTGTGCCAGAATGTGCTGCCCATTTCAAAAAGCCGCGCGCCGGTCACGCCGACGGCTTCATTTCGCCGGGCGGCCTCGAGCAGGCCGGGCAGGATGCTGGGCCGCAAATTGTTGTCGGCTTTGCGGGTGTTGGGGTCGGCCTGGCAGAGTTTAACGCCGGGTGGGGAAAAGAGTTCGGCCAGGCCGTCGGTGGCGAAGCTGAACGTGACCGCTTCAAAGAACCCGCTGCCGATGAGGCTTTGGCGAATCTTCTCTTCGGCCTTGCGATGGATATCCGGCGGGGTGACTTGGATCTGAATGGCTTCGCGCACGGGAATGTGCTGATAGCCGACGACCCGCGCGACTTCCTCGACCAGATCGACTTCGATATTCAGATCGTTGCGATACGACGGGATGGTGCATTCGATCGCATCACCTTTGTCGAGCGGGCTGAGCCGCAAGCGGGCGAGCGCGCCGATGACATCCGGTTTGTTAATTTCGATTCCGAGCACCTGTCGCAACTTCAACAAACGCAGTGTAAGCAGCTTGACGGGTGGCGATGCCGATCCGGCTTCGACGATTCCCCCCAGCACTTCCCCGCCGGCGGTTTCGACGATCAGCTGCGCGCACCGCAAGGCCGCCACCGGTGAAAGCGCCGGATCGATCCCGCGCTCAAAGCGGTAGGACGCATCGCTTTTCATCGCCAGCGCGCGCCCCGTCCGGCGGATGGAGACCGGGGCGAAGCGGGCGGATTCGAGCAGGATGTTCGTTGTTCCACTGGATACTTCGCTCTCCAGCCCACCCATTACACCGGCCAGCGCGACGGGTTTGCTCGCATCGCAAATACAGAGCATGTCGGCAGAGAGTTTGCGGGTGTGGCCGTCGAGCGTCAACAGCGTTTCCCCCGCGCGGGCGGCGCGGACGACGATGTGTCCGTGGGCCACGCGATCCAGATCAAACGCGTGCAGCGGCTGGCCCAGTTCGAGCATGACGTAGTTGGTGCAGTCGACCACATTGTTGATCGACCGCAATCCAACCGCTTCCAAGCGACGCGCCATCCACGAAGGCGACGCACCGATTTTCACGTTTCGTACAACGCGCGCGCCGTAATACGGACACAGCGCCAGATCGGCAATCTCAACCCTGCACACCGAAGACGCCGGCGTGGTCACTTCAGTGACCACGGGGGTTACCGAAGAAAACGACCGATCCAGCAACGCCGCAAGTTCGCGCGCGATCCCCGCGTGCGAAAGGCAATCGCCGCGGTTGCTGGTGACTTCGACATCGATCACCGTGTCGTCGCCGTGCTTTTCGATCACCTCGACAGGCAACCCGCCGAAAGTGAGCGCGTTGGCGAACTGCTGGGGGTTGGAGTCGCCGGGAAGATGCTCGTGAAGCCATTCGAGGCTGGTTTTCAT
>CAZXLA010000095.1:4050-13440 GCA_964641895.1 uncultured Tepidisphaeraceae bacterium | reverse complement strand
TTGTTGGTTGGCTGTTGGCGGGCACCGACATGGCAACCCCGGCAAGATTGTTCGAGCACAACCTCCAACCCCCCCTCCGCTCACTCCACCCGCGCCACAATCAACGTTTGGTCATCAATGGGCGCCGATAAGTCGGTGAAGTCTTCGACGGCCAGCAGGATGTTGCGGATGATGATTTCGGTGTCGTCGCGGCAGCAGCCGACGGCTTCGTCCAAGCGCGCTTCGCCGAACAGTTCGCCGGCGGCGTTGCGCGATTCGGTGATACCATCGGTGAAGAGCACGAGCACGTCGCCGGATTTTAGTTGTACGGTCGCGTCGGTGTAGTCTTCGTCATCCACAATGCCCAGCGGCAGGCTGAGTGCTTGATCCAGCAAGATGCGAGGCTGGCGTTCGTCTGATGATTGCACGCGCGGTTGCGGGTGGCCGGCACAGCAGTAGGTGAGCATTTTCGTGGCAGGATCGAAGATGCCATAGAACGCGGTGACGAACGTTCCGTTGCCGTTGGTGTAGAGCCGGGCAAGTTGCTCATTGGCGTGCCGCAGCAGCCGGCTGGGCGGATCGGGTTCGCCGGGTACGCCGTGTGCAATGGAGTGTGTGACCGCCATCAAGACCGCCGCCGGTGTGCCGTGGCCGGAGACGTCGGCGATAAAAATACCCCATCGGCCGTCGGAAAGTGGAAAGAAATCGTAGTAGTCGCCGCCGGCGCGCCGGCTGGTGAGGTAGTGGGCCGAAAGCTTCAAGCCGGCGATCGGCGGGAGCTTGTCGGGAAGGAGCGAACGTTGAATATCGCCGACGACTTGCAGTTCTTTATCGACGGCCTCATACGCAGCTTTAAGTTGCCTGGCGAGGACCAGGTTGTGCGTAACGCGACCGAACAAGCTCGTCACCCAGTATTGGTTGGGGAGCATTTCGGGTTTGAACGCATCGGGCCGCTTGTGAATGACGAACGTCATGTTCAACGCCACGCCGCCGTCGTAGGCGGGCATGGCGAAAATCGATCGTACGTCTTTAAGATGCTCGGCAGCCGGGTCGTCGCGCTCCACATGAAAATCAGGCAGAAGTTTGGGAGCGCCGTTGTAAAGCAGCGACCCCAGCACGCCGCCGGAAATGGGCGTGAGTTGCCGGGCGTTTTTCCACGGGTCAAAATCAAACCCCCACAGGTGGCTGCGCGTGATCTTGAAAAGCGGCGCCGCCAACCCGCGGCGGCTGACGGCAATAATGCCGTCATTCGGCAACGACTGCCGCACCCGCGTCCCGTAGCGTTCGACCATTGCTTGCGGATCGGTCTGCTGGCTCATCTCCAGCATCATCTGGCGCACCTGTTCGAGTCGCTGCTCCCAGGTGCCGTTGAACAGATCGGATTGTGATTGCGGCAAAGACGCGTCGCTCATTCGCTCATGCTATGCTCGGCGGGATGCGAGGCAAACCATCGGGCATTTTTTCAGGCGGCGGGATGAAAGTGATCGGCATGATCCATCTTCTGGCGTTGCCCGGTTCGCCGGGGTTTGCAGGCGATCTGTCTAAAATTCGCGACGCCGCGCTGCGCGATGCCGAGTCGCTGGCCGGCGGCGGGGTGGACGCGTTGATGATCGAAAACTTCGGCGACGCCCCGTTCTACCCCGACCGCGTGCCGGCCCATGTGGTGGCGCATCTGACGGCGCTCGCTGCGACTGTAAAGTCGCGCGTCGATCTGCCGCTGGGTATCAATTGTCTGAGGAACGACGGAAGAAGCGCGCTGGCGATCGCCCAGGCAGTCGGTGCCCAATTCATCCGCGTCAACGTGCTCTGCGGCGTACGCGTGGCCGACCAGGGATTGCTGCACGGCATCGCACACGATCTGCTGCGCGACCGTGCGGCGCTGCGGGCGGACGACATCAAGATCATGGCGGATGTGGACGTTAAGCATTCCGCCGCGCTAGCCCCCCGGCCGATTGAGGATGAAATTGACGACACCATTCACCGCGGCATGGCCGATGCCCTGATCGTCAGCGGCGCCGGCACCGGCAAGGCGACCGACCCGGCAAAAGTAGCCCGCGTGAAATTACGGGCCGGCAAATCGCCGGTGTTCATCGGAAGCGGGGTGACGATTGAAACGATTGATACGTTCAACGGCCGTTGCGATGGCGTCGTCGTCGGAACGCACTTTAAGAAAGGCGGGAAGGTGGATCAGCCGGTGGACGTAAAACGCGTCAAAGCCTTCATGGTGGCGGTGGGGTGAGTTTCGAGTGATGCACCTTCTGAAGCTTGGCGACGTCGGCCAAGTCTTGAGCTCTCGCTGTTGCGGTTTTGGCCGCGATCAAGTCGTTAAGACTGATCACCGAAATATCGATCCCGTCGTGATTGACAATCTGCCGACGCGCGTAGCACTCGTCAAAACCGACTCCGATGATTCGCGTGAATAGCTCCAGCCGGTTCGGAGGAAAACCCATACGAAAAATCGATTCCTTGCCCAGAAACATTCCGTGGTTGATGCTGCCCTGAGCAAAACCAAACTTTTCCAAAGCAACGATGACTCGATCGAGATTGGATGGGTCGAGTGCGATCCAAACATCGAGGTCCTTCGTCGGTCGCACGACCCCGTGGAACGCAACCGCGTACCCGCCGACGACCAGATATTTAATCTTCTCCTCGTTGCACAATTTCAAAAACTCGCTGAAGTCGAGCGTCAACCTGATCGTCGCCATAGACCCACCTTCTTAGATATTCCAAGGCCTCCCATCGCTCCTGCGGCGTCTTGCCCAACCAATAGTCCAAGTCGTCCGCTTCGGCTTGCTCAAAGGTGCGGATTTCAAACTTCGTGCGGTCAATTCGTTCGTCGATCATGGGTTCGCTCTACCGCACTATACCGGATTGTCAGAGGGTTTTGCCAAGAATAACGAACCGCCGAATTTCCACAAACCCCGCCCCGCGATAAAGCCGTTCGGCGGTGCGGTCGTCGCTCCAGAGGAACCAGGCCACGCGGTGGCCGGCGAATCGCTGGGCTTGCAGGGTTTCGTACATCAGCACTTGCCCGATGCCGCGATGCCGGGCGTTGGCGCCGACGCCGATGGGGCCGAAGCGTTCGCCGTCGTGGTGACTGATGCCCAGCACCCGGCCGTGCTGGTGAGCAACGGCGATCCGCGCCGGGCTTGCTTGGCCGCGGAGGATTTGTTGCATGGCCTCGCGGTAGACCACGTCCCAATCGGGGCCGAACTCGGTGCGGGCAAATTGCAGAATCGGCTGCGTGAGCGGCGGTGAATACGCTTCGATATGAACGCCGTCGCGGGCCAGTGTTTGCCGCGCGCCGATGGCGAATTCCGGCTCCGTGATGTTCCACAGATCAGTTTGCATGGCGATGGGCCGGTTCACCTCGGCGTAGCCGCATTTGCTGAACATCGTGACGGCGGCGGGGTAGGAGGCGACATCTACGCCGGGCGTGAAGTATGCCGGTGCGTATGGCGAGATCAGCACGTCGCTCCGGCCAAGCTTCTGAATGAATCCCTCGGCGGCGGCGAGGAGGGCGGTAGCGATCTTCTGTCGTCGAAATTTGGGGTCGACTGCGATCACGGTGATGTATCCGCGCCGGGCGTCGATGTCGTTCAGTGGTTGATCGCGAACTGCGACGTAGATGAAGCCGGCTACGCAGTTGCCAACCTTCGCGAGCAATGCGCCGTCGTCGCGATAGTTGGGATCGAGTAAAATATGGCGGGCGAATTTCTGTTCCGATATCGCTTCCGTCGGCATTGATGTCGCGAGCAGATCAATGACGGCAGGGATGTCGCTCGTCTGCAATGGGGCGATTTCTAAGTGCATGATGGAAGAACCCTCACCCCGGCCCTCTCCCGGGGTACGGTTCGACAAGCTCACCGCACGCCGGGAGAGGGAGTGAAGTCAATCGCGCGAGCCCCAGCGGGGTTCGCGCTTTTCCTGGAACGCGGCGACGCCTTCTTTGATTTCGACTTCGTGACGAAACTCGAAATGGAACTTCAACGCCAAATTCAAATCGTCTTTCACCGATCGCACATGAATGTCATCCAGCAATTTTTTGGTTCGCGCCACGGCGTTCGGCGCGGCGGCGACGGCCTGCTTGGCGAACTCGTGCGCTGTCGGCAGCAAGGCATCGGCGGGAACCACGCGATTGACCATCTGTAACGATTGAGCTTGTTTAGCATCGATCGTCAGGCCCAGAAGGATCAGCTCGCGCAGCGCGCGGTCGGGCACCGTGCGGCGGAGCAGGGTTGTGATAAGCGCCGCGGTCAAACCGCGTTTGACTTCCGGGAAACCGATTTTGAGATCATCACTCGCCACCACTAAATCGCTGGCGGCGATCAACCCGACCCCACCGCCGAAGGCCGCGCCGTGGGCGGCGGCGATGGTGACGATTGGGCTGGTCGCCATTACTTCATAAAGCTTCGCCAGCGCCGTCGCGGCTTTCTCGGCGTTGCCGGCCTGGGCCATTTCGTCCAAGTCGAGACCGGCACAGAAGCCCTTTCCTTCGCCGCGCAAAATCACTGCCCGCCGGTTGCGATCGCGCGAGCATTCGGTAAACGCGCTAGTCAGTTCTAAAATGAGTTGCAGCGACAGGGCGTTGCGCTTGTCGGGCCGATTCATCGTGATTGTGGCGACGGCGGGATTTGATAGATCACTTATGATGAGAGGGTTCGGCATGATGATGACATCCACTCAATCGTTAATCGTCAATCGTCAATCGTTAAGCTTCATCGCGGCGTAATCGTCAGGAGCGTCCACGGTCATCTCTAATAGCAACTGGCCCATGGCTTTTCCTTGCGCATCGATCCGCAGCGAAACGCTTCCGCCGCCGTCGAGGACGTTGCTTAATACGAAATTGAGCGCCAGCAGATTTGGCAATTCGTAACGCACGGTTTTGGTGACGCCGTATGGTTTGAACCAGTTGTTGACTTTTTCAGCCGAGAGGTTGGCGGCCAAAAAATCGTACCCCGCCTGCGTGTGTGCGAGGATGCCGATATTCTCGCCGCTGCCTTTGTCGCCGCTGCGCGCGTATGCAATTTCGCCGAGACGAACCGTGGGCATGGATGACGCTCCTGATCCGCAGATTAACGCAGATTAACGCAGATGAAAGAGAGCCATTTTCAAATCTGCGTTAATCTGCGTTAATCTGCGGATCCAACTTCTTTGGCGGAGCGAGCGAATGATGGATCATTTCGATTTCGGCGGCGAGATCATGTGGCGGCCGGATGCAGCGACGATCGAAGCGGCCAACCTGACGGCCTTCATGCGTCGGTACCACATCGGTTCGTACGATGAACTTCTGAAGCGAAGCACGGACGATATCGGCTGGTTCTGGGACGCCGTCATCCGCGACATGGAGTTCGTGTTCGATCGGGCCTACGAAAAAATGCTCGACCTTTCCGGCGGGATCGAATGGCCGAAGTGGTGCATCGGCGGGCGGATGAATATCGTCAAGTCGCTGCTTCATCGTTGGATGAACACACCGACCGCCGACAAGAACGCGGTTATTGCCGAACATGATGACGGATCGGTCGATACGCTCACCTATCGACAACTCAAGAACAGGGTTGACGCCGCCGCCGCGGGCCTTGTGGGGCGCGGCATCCGGCCGGGCGATGTGGTCGGCGTTTTTCTGCCGATGAACGCCGATTGCGTCGTGGCGATGCTGGCGGTCATTCACATCGGCGCAATCTTTCTGCCGCTGTTCAGCGGGTACGGGGCGGGGGCAATTGTTTCGCGGCTCAGTGATTCCAAGGCTCGGGCCATGATCACTTGCGCGGGGGTTCATCGTCGTGGGAAGTGGGTTGCGATGGGCGCGATTGCGGATGAAGTAAATTCATCCTTGCGCGACGCTGGCCAGGAGATCGATCTGATCGACTTTACATCGCTTTCTGCAGCTAAGCCGCAAGCGGCCATCGAACCTTATATTGCGAATGCTGAAGATCCAATGATGCTCATTTACACGTCGGGCACCACCGGCAAGCCCAAGGGCGCGGTGCACACGCACTGCGGGTTTCCGATCAAGGCCGCATCGGATGCGTGGCTGGGACTTGATTTGAAGGCCGACGAAACAATCTGGTGGATGACCGACATGGGCTGGATGATGGGCCCGTGGCTGGTATTTAGCGCGCTGGCGGTCGGTGCAACAATGGTGACGTACGACGGCGGGCCGGATTATCCGGGCGTCGACCGTCTTTGGCACATCGCCGCGCGCCACGGCGTAACGACACTCGGCGTTTCGCCCACATTGATCCGAAGCCTGCTCATCCACGGCAAAGAACCCGTGAAGAAACATGATCTAAGCAAGCTGCGAAAATTCGCCAGCACCGGCGAGCCGTGGAACCCGCAGCCGTGGAAATGGCTGTTCAATGCCGTCGGCGAAGGCAAACGCCCGATCATCAACTACTCCGGCGGAACAGAAATCTCCGGCGGCATCCTGATGAGCAACGTCTTGCACCCGATGGCCGCTTGCGCCTTCGCGGGACCGCTTCCGGGAATGGATGTTGATGTCGTCGATGAAAATGGAAAGAGTGTGCGCGGGCAGGTCGGCGAACTGGTCCTCCGCAAACCGTGGATCGGCCAGACGCGCGGATTCTTAAACGATCGCCAGCGGTACCTCGATGCCTATTGGAGCAAAATCCCCGGCGTATGGGTCCACGGCGATTTCGCCGCAGTGGACGATAACGGCCAGTGGTACATTCTGGGCCGCAGTGACGACACGATCAAGGTCGCCGGCAAACGCCTCGGCCCGGCGGAGATTGAATCAATCCTCGTCGCACACACGAAAGTAAAAGAGGCGGCCGTCATCGGCGTGCCGGATGAGATTAAGGGGCAGGCGATTGTGTGCTTTGTAGTGCTCAAAGACGGTGCGCGCGACGAAGAATCCGGGGCTGAAGCTCCCGGCTTGGAAGCAGAACTACGCTCAATGATTATCAGGGAGCAGGGTAAGCCGCTGGCGCCAAAGGCGATTATCTTCGTTCGCGATTTACCTAAAACGCGAAATGCAAAAATCATGCGCCGCGTGATCCGCTCGGCCTATTTAGGACAAGAACCCGGCGACCTCTCCAGCCTTGAAAACCCCAGCGCTGTGGAAGCAATTCGCAGCGGTAAGGATAATCCTGAACTACCGTAAGGCCAATCCCGCTAGCGGAATGAGGAATCACCTGAGACGCACACACCTTCTCTGGCCGTTAAAATAAACCTGTATCGCTGATTTAACATAAGGAGATTCAGATGAGTCCACAGCGAATTGCGGGAATCGTATTATTGGTGCTTGGCGTAATCGTGCTCATGATCGGGCTGAATGCATCTGATTCCGTATCCGACAAACTGAGCGAAACCTTTACCGGCAGCTTTACCGACCGTACCAATTGGTACATCCTCGGCGGCATTGGGATGGCCGTTGTTGGGCTTGTGCTGAGCCTGGTCGGCATGAAGACGAAAGGCGCTTAATCACGCCGATTGACCAAACGCAAAACCCCAGATGTATTCACGGCAACCGCCTTCGCATCCAAGCGAAGGCGGTTGCGGCGTTATAGGTATGGGTTGTGCGATATGAAAACAGCAACTCGCCGCATTCGTGACGATTATCTGGAACTTGTGAAGAAGTTCCCGCTGCGCCCGATTCGGGACGATGACGAACTCGATCGGGCGTTTGTGGTGCTTTATAAACTCGTCACTCGAACGAAGTTGACGACCGGTGAGAGCGACTACCTTGAAGCCTTGAGCATGTTTGTCGAAGTTTATGAGGACAAGCACCACCGCATCGACTTATCCCATTTGACCGGCCGAGACATGCTGGAACACCTGCTCGAACAGCACGAGTGGTCCGCCAGCGACCTCGGCCGGCTGCTGGGCAACCGCCAGCTCGGTTCCGCGATCTTGCGCGGCACGCGGCAGTTGTCGAAGACGCACATTCGCAAGACTTGTGAGCATGTTAAGGTGAAGGCGGATTTGTTACGGTGAATTCGGTAAGGCCGCATGCTCATTTGCATGAAAATCTCCTTGAACGATTACCGCTACCTGCGATTATTTGTCCAACCCGAGGCAAGCATGTTTATAGCCTTTGTAATATTTGGATTGTTCATAGCTGCGCCGGCCGAGCAGGCTAGAGCCGTCCCGATGACCGATGATCAAGTTTTATTCCATTCGGGAGCCGGCGGGCCATGCAAGGGGATAAAGCTGGCGCTCCTGGGCGCGGCCGTCGAAGACTCCGACAAGCAAGAGTTAGCCGCGCTGCTTGACGGGCACTTGGCGGCTGTAGCCGTGGCCGCCCGACAGATGGTTGGCGGTCAGATGAGTTACAATGAAGTAGAGGAAAAAGCAGCGAAGCTCGCCGACGATTTTAATGAAAAAACGCTCAACCCGTGGCTCGTTAAACACCCCGAGGCAAGCCTTGCAATCGGAAACGAATTCCGCGTTGCCGAGATTGTTTTTCTAATTGTCAGCACCGAACCTCAGAAGCTTGTCAAGATGGCGCGGGCTGCGGGCGTTCCTGCCGCCAAAGAAGTCGAGGCCCGCGGTATTTGTGAAGCAGCGAAGGAACAACTGATCGCCTATGACAATGAGATGCAGGTTCGCCAGCAACCTATTATGGCGCTACCCGATGGCGACCAAAAGCAGAAACAGTTGATGGTTGTGACTGCACAGGGGCAGGCAGAAACAGCCCGCGTCCGATTCGACGTGTTGAGCCGATTGCGAGCGCTGGTCCCGCCCGCTGCTTGGCGCAATCTCGATGCGGCAATCTTGGTGGGGGCAGAGGAACTGGACAGGAAGCGGGCTGGCGAGGGTCGCTAACCCAACTGGCCGGATTCGACTGCGCGAACTTCATCCCGCTTTGCGGCAAGAATGGTGCGCCGCGTACCATTCGAGCAGTTCGGCCATGGTGCGGCGATACTCGTTGCGTTTTTCTAAGCTGAGCGAACGGAAGAAGTCGACGCTCTGCCTCGTCAATTCGACGGTCACTTTTACGCGCGATCGCGTCAGCCGCAACTGATCGGGGCGCGGAAGAAAATCCGACATGATTCGCAGCTTCGTTGGTTCATCAGCGTAGCGGGTTTTTCTCTTCATAGATCGACTTGCCTTTACGCCCGTATCCGGCGCCGATAATGCGAATCGTCGAGCCGCGCATCGTAAATCGAACGGTCAGAACTCCGTCGCCAGCGTGTCGGATACAATAATAACGTTTTTCCGAGCGGCTGTGTGCAAGGTCTTCGGCAATAACACGATTCGGGTCGAGAAAGGCAATTTGGGCAGCCTCAAACGAGACACCGTGTTTGCGCTGATTGGCGGCATCTTTCGCATCGTCCCATTGAAAGTTGGCTATCTGGTCTGGCATTGAATTTCACAGTCAACGCCCGATAGTGCTTACACCGCCGCCTCCAAAAAGCTCTTCAAATCCGCCTCATTCACCGCCGGCTC
>CAZXLA010000095.1:0-3950 GCA_964641895.1 uncultured Tepidisphaeraceae bacterium | reverse complement strand
GAACCGGGTTTTTCGCGCATCAGGCCGAACTCGACCGTGAACCAGAAAAATCTCGCCATGCCGCGGATGATGCTTTCTACATGGCGGAGTTGTAATTCCTTATCCTTGATATCCGCAACTACCGTTGCGGCGTGGCGGGCGACTTCGCCGAAGCGCACCAGCACGTCGGCGAAGCGTCTATCGGTGTGCATGGGCACATGGCCGGCGACGTCGTGGAAGATGTCAGGCTCCGGCAGATAGTCGAGCTTGCCGCCGTCGCGGATCGTAATCGTCGTGGGAAACGCCCGAGTGCGCAGGCAGTCAAAGAACTTGTACGCGGGGATATAACCGGCGACGGCCTTGGCGCTGAAGCCGCTGAGCGGGCTGAGGAATTTGTTGATGTCATCCAGCTTCGGGATATTGTTCGGATCGAGCGCAAGGTTATGCACCCCTTCCAGAAACCGCGGATGGGCAAACTTCTCCCACCGGGGCTTGATGCGCGAATAAAGGCGACGCCAGGTTTCCTGGTTTTGCTCGTCGTAAAGCTCATACGGCTGCTCGATATAAATATGCCCGGCGGCGCGCTGTTGCTCAATGAACGGGGCACGGTTGGTGGTCAGGCCGATGGGTGTGGCAGTTGCGGGCATTGGCGGCTCCTTGTCAGCCGGCCTGCCTGGTGGGCAAGCGACTGGTGTTCATGCGACGATCGGGTAGATCGCCCGGGCATCGATTCTACGCAAGGCGGGCGGCATTGCCAAAGTCGTGCGGCTGATGCGACTGGGAGATGTTTGAATCATCCTTAACACGACGGCTCCGTCGTTTGCGACCTGTTGAGATCAACGCATGAGCATCTACGCAACACTCCGACATTTCGGGATCAAGCGGTTCGGCGATCGTGAAATGGTGCATATCCTCATTCAAAGCGTTCCGCCCCACATCGATTATGTCGGGAGCGAATGGGACTTTCTGCCGCCGCCCGTGGGCACCGATGGACCGACGATGCGTGCCGCCGTCTTCGTCGAGCCGGGTGACGAGAAGGGAACCGAGCGAAACGGGCAAGAGTACGTCAAGCCGCTCTTAACGCTGGCCGGCCGAGAGTATGAACAGATCACCTTCGCGAAGTTGATGGAAATGCTCGAAGCAGCGTTGGATCGCCGATACGGCCCGCGGCCGGGTGTGATCGTTCTGACGCGGGACGGCGATGAGAAGCGAATCTACTGACCGTCGACGCCGCACGGTGATGTCAATGATTTTGTAGGGCGTGCGTATTTCCCCCTCCATCGGAGCGTTCACGTCGCGAGCGATACATGATCGCCGACACGGTTAAAATTCAAGCCTTGGCGGCCTGATACGTGGGTCGTTTCGCCCCGCCCGCGCGAACATTAACTTTTTCGCGGTCGGCCGATGTGAACGATGGTTCTTGGCTTTAGCGTGACCAGCTTTTCAAGGAGTTCCGGTACGAGCGGACCGATGTGCTTCATCGCGTGCGATTTGGCGTGCAGCACCACCAGGGCGCAGGGGAGTTTGATCAAGTTTTGTTGGTACTCCACCTTCGTATCCTTGGTGATCACGGCGTAGAAACCCTCTCCGGCGGCGGCGGCAAGTAACGCCCCATTCCGACGTCCCCGCCACTTCATATACGCGGTTGTGTAAGCCTGGTGCCCGACGAGCAGGCGACGCAATGCGTGCGGCAAGTTCTCATCCAGAAGCAGCTTCATGCGGACTTGGCGTTGGCATGTCGCGGAAGATCACGTTTTATCATCTGCAGGAGGAACTCCACCTGGCGTTTCGTGACTGTGGGGAATTCCTCCAGAAACTCATCGATCGAGTAATTGAGCGCAAGATGATCGAACAAGGCTTCCACGGGAACCCGCGTCCCTGCGAAGCAGGGCGTTCCCCCCTGAATGCCGGGGTCGATTTTGATTGGTGATTGCGCGCTCATTACCTGATTATACCAACTGTTCGTTGGTTGCGCACTCGTCGACCGCTGGACATAGGAATAAGCGCCACGATGTTCGAAGGCATCCAGCCGAGCTCCGATTGCCGCGAACTCCGGGCTAACACACAGCGCGGCGATACCGCAGCGTATCCAAATCCGGGCGGGCGAGCGATTTGAATACCGGCGACGTCTTGCAGTGTGGAACGAGTTATTGAGCGCGGTCACAGCCAGCGGATCACTCCTGCGCTCGCAAGCAGGATGACTCCGCCGAAAGTGGACAGCATGCTCACCACTGAAAGCCAGTTCGGTACCGCGTTTATATCGGCTGACGTTGGCCTGACGACGCGTTGGTCGTACGCTGCAATGTCTTCCGATGAACGGCCTTCTGCTCGCAAATTGTCGACCATCAGATCGTGACGTGCTTTCGCGCGATCGATCGCGTAATTGTGCATCGCGCCCCAGCTCCAGACGCAAAGCAGAGCGCAAGCGATAGAAAGGCCGAAGAGGATGGGATGGCCAGTACCATAGAGGATGACGGCAGCCGCGAAACAGATGATGGTGTTGATTAAGCCACCCACGCCGTGCTCCCTAACCATCGTTTATCTTGACTGACCCTAACGTCCACCGCCGCCGGCATCACCTTACCGCGGCTGGCCGTCCATCGTCGCCGGCGCGTCGCCCGTTTCCAGCCAGCTTAGCGGGTAGTTCGGGTCGTCCAGTTTCATGGCCTCCGCCGTCACCTTCAGCGGGCGCTCGGTGTCGAACATTACCGCCAGTTCTTCCGTGCGCGTGGCCGCCATGCTCGCCATGATCGTGCCGGGGTGCGGCCCGTGCGGAATGCCGGCGGGGTGCAGGCTGATCGATGCCGGGCTGATTCCCTTGCGGCTGCCGAAGTTGCCGCGCGAATAAAACAGCACCTCGTCCGCTTCCACATTGCTGTGAACGTATGGAACCTTGATCGATTCAGGATGATGATCCAGATACCGCGGGGCGAACGTGCAGATGACAAACCCGCGGCACTCAAAACACTGCTGGTACGGCGGCGGGAGATGCACCGTGCCGGTCAGCGGCTCGAAATCCATCGCGTTGAATGTATACGGATAGATAAACCCGTCCCAACCCACGACATCAAACGGGTGATTGGCCAGCGTAACTCTCGTCATCCGCTGCCCGTCTTTCACCATGACGACGGTGTCTTCTTCCTTATCCACGGTGATGAGTTCACGCGGGCCGTGAAAGTCGCGTTCGTAGTACGGCGAACCAAGCATCAATTGCCCGTCGGCGTTGAGGTATCGTTTGGGCAAGCGCACCGGGCCGACACTTTCAAGAATCAGATAGTCTTCGCGCGAAATATCGTCGGCCGCCATGCGATACGTCGTGCCACGCGGGATGACGATGTAATCCAGTTCTTTATAAGGCAGATTGCCGTACGGCGATTCGAGCGTTCCCTTGCCGGTGTGAATGAAGATTACTTCATCCGCGCCGCCGTTGCGGTATAGTGTGGTTTGCTGCTCGCTCGGCCGGCAGCGGGCGGCGACGCAATCTTCATTAAACATGATCGGCATGCGCCCGGTGATGGGCGAGCCGCCGCGTGGCATTTCAAAGCTCTTAATGTGGTGATGCCGCAGCGACTGATTTTCGGCCGCCTTGAGATCAACCGTACCGGCAAACTCCGTCTTGCGCACCCGCGTCGGCGGGCGCGTGTGGTACATGATGCTGTACGCACGATCGAACCCCTGCGTGGTCACGACGTGTTCGTAAGCAATGCCCTCGCCGCGAAAGCTGGTGTGCGGGTCGCGGGGCATTTTAATGTGACGCTTGCGGGGCACTTCCCCCAGCTTCATGTAGATCGGCATAGAGTCCTCCGGCAGGCAGCGGACCCAACCAGCCCGGTCGCCTGACACTAAATGACAGTATACCGCCCAACGCCGAAATTCGCCGCCGCCTGCCCGTCGGCCAGCTAAACAACAGCCGGAGGTGCTCCGCTCACTTCCGACCGCTCTCTTCCTCGATCTCTTCCGCCGCCGGCATC
>CAZXLA010000094.1:0-13452 GCA_964641895.1 uncultured Tepidisphaeraceae bacterium | reverse complement strand
CCGGCCCCACGTTGGCCCAACTACGCACCGCAATCATCAGCGGTCGCAACGGCGGGGCATGGAACGGTACGGTCGGCGGTGCGATCAACAGTTCCCTCGCCGCCGCAAGCCTTGTCAGCGACGGCGTAGGATACGGACTCGGATCGCAAATAGGCCTGACGACCATCGGCGGTTTTGCCATCGCCGCCGGCGACACGCTTATCCGCCACACACTCAACGGCGACGCCAACCTCAATCAACAGGTCAACCTCGATGACTTCACCGCGTTGGCATCGTCGTTCGGTGCCGCCGCCACCTGGGTTCGCGGCGACTTTGATTATAGCTCGTCGGTCGACCTGAATGATTTCACGGCGTTGGCGGCCAATTTTGGACGGAGCGTCATCGCGGATCTTCCACGATCATCCGATACGGGTGAAACTGCGCCCGCGATGAGAATCGGGGTTTTCGGTAATCGTCAGATTATAGAAATGCAGGATGATCATAGCGTCGTCGAGTTGCTGAGCGATTCGCGTGTTGAAACACTCTTGTCGTAGGTCGCTTGCGACGGGGCCTGTCATTCGGGTCCATCGGTTTTTGGCGGCGTATAGCGCCGGCTCTTCTGCACGAGCCGGCTGAACTGCTGACGATACGCGGCGATGACGCGCGGCTTGTCGCGGATGATCAGCAGATTCTCGGCGTTGCTTTCGTCGGCGGCTTTGGTGAAGTTGAACGAGCCGGTGATGAGCTGCTTCCCGTCGACGATCACAAACTTGTGATGCATGAGCGCGCCTTGCCAGATCATGACATGCACGCCTGCGTTGTGGAGAAACGTGGCCGAACTGTATTTGGATTGCGCCTGCGACGCATCCATCACCACGCGCACCGAAACGCGCCGGCGGTTGGCATCAACAATCGCCTTGGCGATTCCGGCGTGCGTGATGTGGTAGGCGGCGATCTCGAGCGTCTTGTTGGACGAGCGAACGGCGTCAATGACGGCATCGGCGCATCCGCCGTCGGGGCTGAACCAGACGGCCACACCCCCCTGATCCACCACCGGCGCCGCGGCACGGTTGAACAGTCCCACAGACAGGGCGACAGTCAAAACGAGCGAGACAGCGATGAGTAATCGGCGGCGCATAGACGGGATTGTAGCCGAACCAGCGCGCGCCACCCTCACGCGTAGCCGACGCCGCATGTATCGAATTCAATAAGTTCGGTTCAATACAATTCCGGGTGAATCAGCGATGTTTGTGGCTACGCCGATGTCGAAAAACCTCAATATGACATCTATTCCGTGCGTCCATCCGCGGTGGGCGGGCGATTGGAAAAGTCGTCATAAACGGAAACAGTTATACCCCGGCCTTTGAAAAATGAATTTGTCAAATCGGTTTGAAGAAAGGTGATTGGGTTCATGCTACGCCCATGAACATCAAGCTGCATTATCGTCGAGGCGTAGCCCTCATTTACGTGTTCTTCATCATGGCCTTGCTCATCGCGGTCTCGTCGATGGCTGTCGATTACGGTCGGGCGCATCTGGCCAAACAGGAAATGCGTCGCGCCGCCGATGCCGCCGCACGGGCGGGGGCTTCTGCGTTGCTGCAGGATCCCGATCGCGCCGTGCGAATTGCCAAAGACTTCGCCAAAGATCATAAAGTCGACGGGACAGAGCTGATTCTGCTCGACAGCGATATCGAAATTGGAAACTGGGATAGTGCAAAACGAACCTTCGAGGCCGTTACGGGCATAGACCGGCTGGATGCCAACGCCATTCGTGTGGTCGCGGAGCGATCGGCAACCCGCGGGAACGCGGTGCCGACTATGTGGGGCAAATTTACGAAGAAGGCCGGTTTCGACGTTACGGCCGAATGCGTCGTAATGAAGGTGGATGCGATCGCGGTGAATCAGAATGTACAGGCCACCGCAAACCCGTTCTTATCCGGCATGCCCGCCGGCACCCTCGCCAGCCCCAACAACCCGCACAACAGCCCGGACTACGCCGGCACCACCGCAATGCCGCGTCAATCGCCGGAACTGATTAAGATGAAGATGATCCCAGACAGCGTGCTGCAGTTCGATGGCATCGACGGCGTGATGCGTCATGACCCGAACTTAGCGTTCTATGAACCCGACGGGCAGCTCAACAGCATCGGTTACAACACCAACCGCGCCGAACACGGCATCTCGGATATCAAAGGACCGATCAACGCACTGGTGGGTATCTTCATCGACGACAACGCCCCGAACCTCACCGCCGCCCCGAAGTCGCTCGATTTCTCGACCGCCACCAGCCGCGACTTCGAAGAATTCAAGCCTGCGCTCAAGCAGACCTTCTTCATCGGCGACGGGATAAACTCGAAAGGTTTGAAGCAGAACTTCGTGGTTCCCAAAGGCGCCACGCGGCTCTACCTGGCGAGTTGGGACTTTTATGAATGGAATAACAACGCCGGATACCGAAACATCCGCATCTCGCGGCCGGGGCGGCTGGTCACGGTGAAATAACGATGTATGCAGCTTGAAGCGAACGAAGCCGGTGAGACGTTCTCACCGGCTTCTTCGTTGGTTGAATGGTACGCACACGGCCAGCTTTTCCTGTTGTCGGCCGGCACCGCATCGTCTGGTCGGACGACGGATGACACGGCCGACTGTTATAACTACGATTCAAATGACGGTGTCGCCAGGCGACAGCACGTTTTTTTTCCGGCGAAAGTGGATCGATCGATGCGGCTGGCAAGCTACAACATCCTTGACGGCGGCGAGGGACGGGCCGATCCGCTGGCCGAGGTGCTGCTTGCACAGCGTGCCGATGTCATCGCGATCATCGAGGCCGATAACCCCGCCGTGCTGCAGCGGCTCGCGCAACGGCTCGGCATGGATTACGTGGTGGCGCCGGGTGTCGGGCATTCTGTAGCGCTGTTTTCTCGATGGGCAATTGGCAGCACGGTGAATTACGGCGTGCTGAAGCCCGCCGGGCCGAGGGCGTTTCTTGTTGCCGAGATTGAGCGACCCAGTCAACCACGCGATCAACCGCTCATTGTCGGCGCGCTGCATTTGCACCCGCGCGCCGATGAAGCAGACGAAGACGTGCGCGTTGCGCAGCTTCATATTGTGCTGGATGTGTTTGCAGATCATCGTGCGCACAACCGCGCGCACGTGCTCATGGGCGATTTTAACGCCAACGCGCCGGTGCAGATCATTGACCCGTCGCAGTGCAAGCCATCGACTCGGCAATCGTGGGAGCGTAATGGGAGCTTGCTCCCTCGTCGTGCGATTCAACTGCTTTTTGATCATGGCTATGTCGACACGCTAAACGCAGCTAAGCCGCAAGCGGGGCGGACGCTGGGATCATTTACGACGCAGCATCCGGGCCAGCGGGTCGATTACATTTTCACTTGGGGCATTGAGGCGAGTCGGATTCGTGATGCGTGGATCGAACACGACCGGCTGGCAAAGTTTGCCAGCGACCACTTTCCCGTCGGATGCGAAATCGAATGACCTGGCGCGCCTATGCGGATTGGGCGAAACGCTGGCCGGCGTTGATCAAGCTGGCCGAGCCGCTTTCGCGCGGTTATGGCAGGCTGCGTCCGTTCGACCGCCTGTTCCCGCCGCCGCCCGAAGCGCGGGTGAAGCCGGATTTGCATGATTGGCACGACCGCCCGCTTTCAGCGGTGTGGATCGGCCACGCGACGGTGTTGCTGCGCATCGGCGGGATGACCATTCTGACCGACCCGGTGTTTTCCGACCGCATCGGCCTGTGTACGGGCTTTGCCACCATCGGCCCGCAGCGGCTGGTTCGGCCGGCGCTGTCGATTCGCCAACTGCCCGCGATTGACCTGATCATCGTCAGCCACGCCCATTTTGATCATCTCGACCGTCCGTCGCTGCGCCAACTCGACCGCCGCACGCCGGTGATTACGTCATCGATGAACGATGATCTCATTCGCGATCTCGGTTTCCGCAAAGTGCGGGCGATGGATCTGAATCAATCGATCCAATTCCAAACGCTCACGATCACCGCGGTGCCGGTCAAACACTGGGGCCCGCGCGTTTTCATCGACCGCCAGCGCGGCTACGCGGGGTTTCTTATCGAGTCGAACCAGCACAAGGTCCTCTTCGGCGCCGACACCGCCGACGGCGCTCACTTCGACGGTCTTCGCTCGCGCGGGATTGACCTGGCCATTCTGGGCATCAGCGCCTACGACCCCTACATCGCCGCCCACGCCACGCCCGAACAGGCGTGGGGGATGTTCCAGCGAATGAACGCACGCCACTTGTTGCCGATGCATCACAGCACGTTCAAGCTTAGTTATGAACCGGTGGATGAGCCCATCAAAAGGTTGTTGTCCTGCGCAGGAACGCGCGTCGATAAGATTACAGTGCGGCAAATCGGCGATTCGATCACATCGTGATGTGCGCGTCAGGCAGCAGACTTGAATTCACGCCGCTATATCCTGTAAATCGCCACCAGCAGCGTGTCATCCAGCGGCGGGGAATTTCGGAAGGCGGCGACGCGGCGCATGATCTCGGCGGGCCAATCGTGGCAGGCGCAGCCGGTTTTCGCGACGGATTCGAAGCTGTTGCGAACGCCGTTCATGCCCAGCATTTCCAGCGTTTGCTCCGATCGCGCTTCGCTGGCGCCATCGGTGTAAGCGATGATGCAATTGCCGCCCTGCAGGGGGATATCGAGCGGATCGGGTGAAAACAATTGATTGTCGACAATGCCCAGCAGCATGGTGGTGGATTCGAGTTCCAGGATCGTGCCGTCGACGCGGCGCAGATAGGCCGTGGGGTGACCGGCCGACGCATAGCTGAGCGTACCGCTGGCCGGATCGATATAAAACGCCACCGCACTCAAATACATATCATGCCGGGCCATGGTGAAATGCACATATCGATTGAGCGCGTTGAGCACGTCGCCGGGGCGGGCGTCGGGCGATTCGGCGAACAGACGTTCCAACTCGCCGATGAGTCGATTCACACTCAGCGCGGCGGCGATGCCGTGGCCGGTGACATCGAGCAGCACCACGCTGACGGGCGCGTCGTCCTTCCCCGGCGGCGGATGAACGAACAGCAAATCGCCGCCGATCTGGCGCATCGGTTCGTAGACGTAACTCACCTGCACCGGCCCGGTGGTGCGCAGCGGCGGCAGGGCGCTTTCGAGAATCTTTTTTGCGCCGTTAAGTTCGGCCTGAATGGAACGCAGTCGTTCGCTGTCGAAGGTCAGGCGAATGTCGCGTCGCATCCCGCGGTAGCGCCACCAGCAGAACGCCGAGCCGGGCACGAGCATGCACGCCGCCAGCGGCAAACCAATGAGAGGGGCAAACCAGTGCAGGCCGCCCGCCAGATCCATCAGCAGAATTACCGCAACGATCGACATGAGAATGATCGCCGGCGCGAGTGACTGGCGCAACGTCCACGGAATGAACAGGCACACGAACGTGTGATGAATGATGAAAATGAACGGTACGGAAAATGCGAAGAACATCGCCGGATGAAAGAGAATGTTCAGCACCGACCGAATCTGGGCATCTTTGGCGGCACGCTGCGTGGCCGGGAGCGTGGCGGGCGGTCGCTGGCCGTCCGGTCGAAGCTGGATTTCAATCGGCGCAAGCCCGGCGGCGTCGATGACCTGTTTGCGATCACGCTCGCGGTTGCGTTCGGTAATGACATCATCGGCCATGCCGGGGGGTATGGCCATCTGAAAGATGAGCCGCGCGCCAATCAGCCCCGGTATGCTTGCCAGGACGTAAAGCCACAGCGTCAGCCGAAGTATTTGCTCGCGGCGGAGCGGTTTGAACCACACGATCAGGAAAGTGGCAATGTACAGGGACGCACTGAGCGCCGATGTGGCGTATTGCAGCGTGTGCGTCATCGGCGGGGCAGGTGCAGCGCCGGCGATCTGAATCGGCGGGCCCCGGCCGGTCAGAATGGGCACTGTCATCAATAACGAAATGCCGATCGTGATCGCGCAATACCACAACACGCGCCGGCGCAAGCGGCGCGCCATCTCTCGCTCGAAATGAAAATCAAACTCGCTGGGCGCGGCGGGGGGCAGGGAGGATTGATAAGGGATGACCGACGACATGCGTTTGACGTTCGACCAACAATATTACCCGGCGACACGCATTAAGCACGAACGCGCCCGGGTGAAACGATGAAGCATGCCTCCCCCGCGGGAAAACCGGTGCCTTGGCTCGATCGATGGCCGGGCAAGGTGATAAATCAGCCGGCGGAGCAAGTGCAGGCGGGACGTTCGTCGAACGCGATGATCGGACCGGTCAGACGTATCTGAAGATGCCAGTGCCTTCCGGCGAAATGCTGGGTCGCGCGGTGCTGTGGCTTCAGACGTTAACCGGCGTGCTGCAACCACCGCGCGGCGATCAGTAAACCGGCGGCAACGCTGCGAAAGTCAACGGACGACCTCCGCTTCAATCAATTCATCCCGCTCGCCGGTTCGCACCGCCACGCGGAAGCCGGGCTTGAGCGCCGCGCTGCCCCACATGCCGTCTTTGCCAAGCGTGATGACGCCCACCTGGTCGTCGTCGCTCAGTTCATAGCTGGCGCGAATGCGCGTGATCACCTCCGCCGCCGCCTGTGCCGGCGACGCGCCTCGGCGCATCTGCTCGACCGCGAGAAAGCTGCCGCAGACGCCCATGACCAGTTCACCGTGCCCCGTGCAGACGGCGGCGCCGGCGGCGGGATCGACATACAAGCCCTGCCCGACGATCGGCGAATCGCCCACCCGTCCCGGCAGCTTGAACGCCAGCCCGCTGGTCGTACACGCGCCGGCGAGGGTTCCGGCGGCGTCGATGGCGAGAATGCCGATCGTATCGTGCGTGGTCTGTTCGTCGGGCCATTCCTTGCGCTCTTCAATGTTGGCGATCGGGGCGGCGTTTTTGTCCTTCGAAAGTTTCCACCGCGTCCACGCTTCGCGCGCCGCCGGCGTGAGCAGGTCTTGCGTCGGCAGGTTGTGTTGGCTACCAAAATCATCGGCGTCGACGCCCACGATCAATGCGTGGCTCGTTGTCTCCATCACTTTGCGCGCGATGCTGATCGGGTGCAGATGCGTCCGCACGCCCGCCACCGCCCCGCGCCGCGCGGGCGAGAGCATGATCTGCGCATCCACACTCACCCGGCCCGACGCATCCGGGTAGCCGCCCAGCCCGACGGTGTGGTTTTCCGCATCGGCTTCGGCGTCTTTGGCGGCGGCTTCAACCGCGTCGAGTGCCGCGCCGCCGCGGCTAAGGATCGGCCAGGCGGCTCGGTTGGCACGCTGGCCGAATGACCAGGTGGAAAGAATCAGCGGGGTTGGCATGAAGCGGATTGTCCGCACGGCGGGGGGACGTGCAACTGCGCGGCACGCGCGTCAAGGCGCAGCTACAGTGATCTACAAAAGCGATCTGCACAATAGTGTTATCACCCGAACGCACTTGCGAGGGTCCTACCGGTCGTTTTGCGCTCGTTTACAACACCGCTTGGCGAACAACGGCAAACGACAGGTAGGTCCCTCGCAAATACGAATCGGGATTACAGTTATGTAGTTACACGCGTCTTTCGCCGCCCAGTCACAGACAGCGCTATCGCGAGCAGACCAAGCGTTGCCGGTTCGGGCACGACTGGAATAACGGTGCCCGGCGCGAACGTGTCGCGTGCGAATTCGACCGCTTGATCCAGCACCGATTCATCAACGCCGTAGTTGAACAGCAAATAGATATCGTCTGAAGGCATAATGCCCGACGTTGTCGAGTTCACCTTCGCCGAAAACAGATAAACCCCGGCGGCAGCGGACAGGGTGATTTCGGTTTCCAAGTGGTCGTCCAATTCCCCGAACGCATCCACCGGGCCGATCAGCACGTCGGTCGCGGGAATGGTGGTGCCGTTCACCGAGGCATTGCTCGATCCGAACGCATAGCCCAGGCTGGTTCCCGCCGCCGCCGGCGCGAATGATATCGCGCCCGCCCCGTTCCAGAATTGGAGCACGCTTTGCGCGTCCAATCCGATTTGCGAAGCCTCGGCAAAGCCGCTGCCGGGCAGCGGGTGAAAGCCCGGGTCCTGCAATTGGTTAGGGGGCAACAGCACGTCTTCGCCGAAGCTGTATCCGAAGACGGCGACGTTGTTCACTTCAAATTCTTCGGCATCGAAGTAGGCATTGGTCTTGATGACGCCGGCTTGCACTTTGGGCGATACGTCATAATCGGCAAAGGATAATGACGCGAATCCAGCAGAAGCAACCGCTACAAAAAGGATCGATCGTCCACGCATTTTCTAACCTCCAGAGGGAAATGAAACTACTTTATCCGCCGACCAAGCATCGGCAGGGTCGCAAGCAGATAAAGCGAAATGGCAACCGGTTCAGGAATCGCCGCGCCGCGCGGCAAGTCCGAAGGCGCGGGCAAACCAAAGTTGGCTGCAAGCGCGGTGAAATCATCTAAGTTCACTTGATAGTCATTGTTGAAGTCGCCGTCGTACCAGAATCGAGGCGCAGCCGCGCCGAAGTTGGCCGCCAGGGCGGTGAAATCGTCCAGGGTTACCTCACCGGAAAAATCGGCATCGCCGGCAAATGGATTGGCGACGTAGTTAAGCGCCCGATTGAAATTTGCGGCTGAAGCGCCATTGTTAAAAAGGAGAAACAGCGCATCACTCGGCGCTGGTCCGCCGGTATTTGTGAGGCGAATCGAGGTCAAGTAAATGCCGTTACTCGGCACGGCCAAGGTGCCGGCGTTGAGGTTGGCATTGATGTGACGATGCAAACTGCCGTTGCCGGCGACCGTGGTGAAATTAAACCCCGGCTGCGCAGCCGTCGTTGACGAGATACCGACGGTTCCCGCGCCAAAATAAAATGAAAGCGATTCCGCTGCCGGCGTAGCGTTAAAACCGACATTCCCCATTCCGCTGAAATAGGAGAGCCCACGCGTCACGGTGAATCCCAGGAAACTCCCACCCGGCAACCCAGAACCGGTCAGAGCATTAAAGCCCGGATCTTGTAAAAAATACGGGTCGCCGGGAATCGATTGGAATTGCCAGCCGAAAGTGCGGACGTTGGGGTCGTCCTGCATGGTCAGATCGTTGTGCGCATCGGTGACAATCTTGCCGGCGACCACGCGCGGCCGAGGGTCGGCACCCAGACCAAATAGATTAACCGCATGCAACCAGCTTGCATTCATCAAGAACAGTGTGGCAATGAGAACGTTTCGAAACATCATTCAACTCCGCAAGACATCTAACGTTGGCCGCGAATGAGCGCCGATCCACGCAGATAAGAGCAGATCGGCCCGGTTGCTTGCCAAGTCATTAGTTCCCGGTCCGATCATAGAAAAAGCAGCACGTCATTTACAAAACCAAACGCTCTCCTCATCTGCGTCTATCTGCGTTCATCTGCGGCAAAAAACTATCGAGCCAGTGCCGGATCGAACCGGTTGAACTTTCGTAAGTCCCGGAACACTTCGCTGAAACGGAGGCTTTCGGCATGACCGTCGAGGAAACCGTAATTGCTCATCGCATCGTTGTTGCGCGGCCGGCCGCCGTGGGCGTGAATTTCCATCATCGTCGCCGCGTCGGCGGCGGGATTTGAACCGGCCCAGTTTTCCACGTGCGGATGATCGGCGCCGGCGAACGGGCCGGTGTAAGCCATTTCAAGAAACTGAATGGTGCTCGACGGTCGCCGTACGCGGGTGATTTTTGCGTACCAGCCACCCGGCGGCGATTCGATCTCCTGCCCCGGCCCCCACGGGCAAAGCTCGCGGTCGAGGAAAATGTTGATGCCGTAACTCGTCCGCCGGTAGCCGGGCGGGTTGCTCTGTGGCACGGTCGCGCCACCGGGCCAGTGCGGGCTTACGTCGCTCGGGCATCGCACCGTGATGGACGGATTAGTTGCCGTATTCGATTCAACATTGCTGCCTCGGTAATAGCGTTGCAGCGTGTTGATCCACGACACGCCGTCGTCCATCATGGTCTGGCCGTGCGCCAAGCCCGCCTGAACGAGGTAGCCGCGGTTGTCGTTGGAATATTGCACCTGCGCTAATTGCATATTGCGAATGTTGTTCAAGCAGAAAGTGCGGTTGGCCTCTCTGCGGGCCTTTCCCAGGACGGGCAGCAGCACCGCCATCAGGACGGCGATAATTCCGATCACGACCAGCAGCTCAACGAGCGTAAACGCCGGCGCGCCGGACGAACGGGGAGGAAGCAAATAAGCATCTGGGTTGCTCATGCATCTGCATTGTATATGTGTTCTTAATGCAAATGCAAGTAATTTGCGAATATCGCGACGACACGTTCGGATTTGCGCCGTTGACAGCCTTGAGATGGTGAAAAACAACGCCCGATCCACTGTCCTGTGCCCGGGGCTTTCTTGACGGGGTATATACCCGCTCTTATTCTGATGAGCTTGGCCGAATTCAGCCCGAAACGCCGGGCTGCCGCCCCTATGGTTTGCACCTTGTGTATGGAGGCCGTCGTATGTTTGCCCCCCGTTCTGTTCTCACCGCGTCGAAAACTGTTGCTTTGGCCGCTTCTCTTGCGGTGACATCGATTTATGTCAACCCAGCTCGCGCTCAAGAGTCCGCGGCTAACGCCGCGGCGTCAGCCCCGGATTCTACGGGTGCGCCGATGGTGTCGAAGGAACTTCGTTCGCTCGTCGATAACTTCTGGCACTACGGCAAGATCGCCCGTTACGAACTGGCCACCGCCGAGGGCCAAAAGATCATCGACTCCGCCGCCGAGCCCACTGCCATTCTCGCGGCGTTTGAAGATGTGGCGGCGACCCGCAAAGACAACCTCGACCAATGGCTGCTGCGCTGGTCGGGCGTCGAGGCAATGCGGCCGATCACGTCGCAGCTCATGGATAAGCTTAATGCCGGATATCTCGCGCGGCGGAGCGATCCGAAGTTTATCAAAGAAAACATCGAAAAACTCGGCGTGAACGAGCGCGGCTACGCGCTGGGAATCGCCAAGCTGCGGCAGAGCGGCGAGCTGGCTGTGCCGCTCATGATCGACTACCTGCGTGCGCCCGCCGAGGCGAAGCATCACACGTCGATCCGCCGGGCGCTGCGTGATATGGGTCGTCTGGCCGTCAACCCGCTGGTGGCGGCGACGGAAATGCAGGATCACGACACGCTCATCATTGTCGTGAGCGCGCTGGGCGATCTCGGCTACGACTCGGCGGCGCCCTACCTGGCGCATTTGGCCACTTCGAAAGGCGCGCCGCCAACGGTGAAAGAAGCTGCGACGCAGGCGCTGGCGAAGCTCCAAGTGACGGGAAGCCCGGCCGATCTGTTCTACGGCCTCGGCGAAAAACTGTACTACGATGCCGCCGACATTCAGGCCGACGGCCGGTCGCCCGACGCATTCGTGTGGTTCTGGGCGCAGGATCGCGGGCTGACCAAGATCAACGTCCCCAACGCGATCTTCAACGAAATCATGGCCATGCGCGCCTGCGAATACGCGCTCAAACTCGGCGGCGGGCAGGGGGACGCGCTGTCGCTGTGGCTGGCGAGCAATTACAAGCGCGAAGTGGAACTGCCGGCCGACGCCAAAGATATGACGCGCGCCGAAAACCAGCCCGACGCGCACTATTATGGCGTTTCGGCGGGCGCGCAATATCTCAACTCGGCCCTCGCTCGCGCGCTCAAAGACCGCAACTCGGCCGTCGCGCTCAAGGTGATTCGTTCGCTCAACGACATCGGCGGGCAAAGCAACCTGTTTGCAGCAACTGGCGCGCCACTGGTTGATGCGCTCACTTATCCCGATCGATTGGTTCGCTACGAAGCGGCGTTCGCGCTGGCGCAGGCGCTGCCGCAGCAAAGCTTTGAAGGCAGCGACCGCGTGGTGCCGTTGCTGGCCGAAGCGGTGTCGCAAACCGGCGTGCCATCGGCACTGGTGGTGATGGCCACGCAGGACGAGCTAAACAGTCTGATTGAAGGCATGAAGGGCGCGGGCGGGGTTAACGCCACCGGCGCCACCAGCGCCGAAGCCGCCGTCGCTGCGGGTCAATCGCTCAGTGCGGTCGATGTCATCGTGGTCGCCGAAGAACTCAACGCCGCCGAAGTGGACAAGCTGTTCTCGCTCGCCGCGCAGAACCCCAAACTTTCGGGCGCCGCCAAGCTCGTGTTGACCAAGACCGGCGCGTCGCCGTGGGAAACGCGCAAGCAAACCGACGCTCTGCTCAGCACGTCGCAAGCGCGCGATGCCGAGGGCGTGAAAGCCGCCATGGCCGCCGCCCGCAGCAAGGCTGGCGCGCTGCCGACCGACGCAGATGTGTCGTCACAGTACGCCGCCCGCGCCGCCGAATTACTGCAGCGCCTGGCAATCAGCCGCGGGCAGGTGATGGATGTCTCGGCCGCCCGGTCGTCGCTGCTGCTGAGCCTGGAAGACAGTCGACCGGAAATCGTGAAACTCGTCGGCCAGACGCTCGCGCTCATCGACGCCGGCGACGCGCAATCGGGCCTGCTGGATAAGGCGTTGGCCGAGGGCGTTGCCGACGACGTGAAGATCAGCCTGCTCAACAGCCTGAGCACCAGCGCCAAATTCTTCGGCAACAAACTCGAACCCGCCAAAACTGAGAAGCTGCTTAAAGTGGTCGCCGAGGCAACCAACTTGGAAGTCCGCAGCGCCGCGGCCGAGGCTCACGGGGCGCTTAACCTTCCGGCGGATGCGGCGAAGAAGCTTATTGTGGATCAGATGAAGGTGTGACGTGGCAAGGAATGGTATATTTCGGCCATGACGTTGATGGCTCCAGCCCGCTCGCCAAAGCGCCGTCTACGCGCGAAGACGGCTGCGAAGCAGTTCCGCATCGGCACGACCGGGTGGACTGTCGCAGACCTTGATGATCCACGATTAGAGCATCAGTTTGCTCTGGGGCGGTACGAAATTGTGGAAGGGGTTCCCACCGAGACGGCGCCTCCGAATTTCGACGGCAGTTACGGCCTCTCCGGCCTTGCCCGGATTGTAGAAGACCATCTCCGCAAATCCGACTCGCGCGCTTGCATGGTGTTTGAAGTTGATCTGATTCTTGGCCAACGGCGATTTGGAATTGTCGATGCGCTCTATCTTGACCCCGAGCAGGCACGCAGACAACGCCAACGTCACGTGGCATCGGGCACACAGCCGAAGCTGAAGATGGGACGCATTCGTGTGCCGCCGACGCTGGTCATCGAATCGGTGAGTCTCGGCCACGAAGTCCAAGACCGTGAAACTAAACGCGCGTGGTACGAAGAGTTCCTTGTGCCCAATTATTGGGTCCTCGACGGTCTGCGGCACAGGCTTGAGTGCCTGCGGCTTGAGGATGGAAAATATGACCTGGATTGCGAGGGGAAAAAAAATTCAGTCGTTAGGCCCTCGGCGTTTCCCGGGCTTGTGATTCCGCTGCACGACGTCTGGCTATAAAATGTCTTTAGCCCAACCTTCGCACTTCCCAAAAATCTTTAAGCGAAAGATGGCGGTGGCATCGCGCGGTCGGGGTTTTTCGCGCGACACTTGGCG
>CAZXLA010000093.1:10705-13527 GCA_964641895.1 uncultured Tepidisphaeraceae bacterium | reverse complement strand
ACGAGTGACACCGGCTTCGGCCTGACACCCTACGTCGGGACGGCGGATGTGCATGTGATGCCGTAAGCAGTCATCATTCCGCCGATTGGGTTTGCCGTTGTCGACGGTGCGTTGAAACGCACCCTACGAGCGCACTGTCCGCAAAAGGCATCTGCTTGATTCACGCCTTCATCGATGCAAACAACTCCGCGTTGGTTTTCGTCCGGCCCAGCGCCGCCGTCAGGTTTTTGATGGCGTCGATCGGGGGCATGTTGGTCAGGTGGCGGCGGACTCTTCTGGCCGGCTCCAGGTGTTCAGGGGCGAAGAGTTTTTCTTCTTTTCGCGTGGCGGTTTGTGGGATGTTGATGGCGGGGAAGATGCGCTGATTGGCGATGGTGCGGTCGAGCGTCAATTCCATGTTGCCGGTGCCCTTGAATTCTTCAAAGATCACCTGATCCATCCGGCTGCCGGTATCAATGAGGCAGGTGGCCAGGATGGTCAGGCTGCCGCCTTCTTCCAATTTTCTTGCAGCGCCGAAGAGCCGCTTGGGGATTTCAAGCGCGCGGCTGTCGATTCCGCCGGACATCGTCTTGCCGCTGTTGCTGCCGGCGTTGAAGCTGCGGCCCAGGCGTGTGAGCGAGTCGCACAGCACGATCACGTCTTTGCGGTATTCCACCAGTCGCTTGCAGCGTTCGATCACCAGCATGGCTAAGTCGAGGTGTTTCTCGATGGTGTTGTCGTTGCTCGAAGCGAACAGCGTGCCGGGCACGTTGCGCTTCATATCGGTGACTTCTTCGGGCCGCTCGTCCACCAGCAGCAGATAGAGTGCGACGTCGGGATAGTTGGCGGCGATGCCTTTGGCGATGTGCTGCAGAAGAATGGTTTTGCCCGTCCGCGGAGGGGCGACGATCAGGCCGCGCTGGCCGAAGCCGATGGGGCTGAGGATATCGATGGCGCGGGTGGTAAACTCGTCCTGTCGATGCTCCAGCTTGATCATCGGCTCGGGGTCGAGCGCGGTTGAATCGTAGATGCCGACATGATCGCCCCAATCGGCGGGGTCGCCGTTTTCGATCGAAACGATCTTGCTGATCTGCCGGCCGCGTTGCTCGCCTTTGATGAGCAGGCCCGGCTTAAGCCGATAATCGCGCACAAAATTCCGCGGCACGATCACGCCGCCTTTGAGCGGCTGCAAAAAGTTGGCAGGGTTGCGCAGCGTGGCCTCGGCGCGTTCGTCGGGCAGGTGAAGAATCCCCTCAATCAGGTTGTCGTTCATGCAGCGATCTCGGGCTTATTACCCAGGTGCGTGGCGTGCCGTGCCCCTGTACGATGATAAGTGTATCCGAAAGTACGAAGGAGCGAAAGTTATGGACATTATCGCCAGGCTGACTGAAGAAATGAAAACCGCGTTGAAAGCCGGACAGAAGGATCGCCTTCAGGTGATTCGCATGCTGCTGAGCGATGCCAAGAACGCCGATTTGCAACCCAACAAACCCGCTCCCATCGCGATGGTGGAGGCGTACGGCAAGAAACTTAAAAAGAGCATCGAAGAATGGGAGAAGATCGGCAAGCCGGACGAAGTGACGAAGCTGCGTTCGGAGTTGGCGATCGTGCAAGAGTTCTTGCCGAAGAAGCTGGGCGCCGATGAGACCGCCAAGCTCGTCGACGAATTCCTCGCGAAAAACTCGTTCACCGAGAAGCAGGTCGGTCAGGCGATGGGCGCGTTCCTGAAAGTACACGGCAGCGATGTGGATGGGGCGATTGTGAACCCGCTGATCAGGCAGAAGCTGGTTGGAAAGTAACGACGCATCATGCCTGGGAGGGTGGCAAGCAAGGAGAATAGAAATGAGCGTGACGGCTGGAAAAAGGTGCCCGAAATTCAAGCTTCCGTCGAGCACGGGAGAGGTCGTCGATGTTGGCGATTACATCGGCCGGCAGCCGGTCGTGCTGTTCTTCTACCCGAAAGCAGACACGCCTGGATGCACCGTAGAAGCGTGCGGGTTCAGTGATGCCATTGCAAACTATAAAAAGTTGGATGTCCCTGTCTTCGGAATCAGCCCCGACTCCGTTAAAGATGTGGAGAAATTTGCCGCGAAATTCAAGCTGAAGTTCCCGCTGCTGGCGGACGAAGACCACGCGGTGTGCGAGAAATTCGAGGTGTGGGTCGAGAAGAGCATGTACGGCAAGAAGTACATGGGCGCGGCCCGGACGACCTTCATTGTCGGCAAAGACGGCAAGATCGCGCACGTTTTTGAGCAGGTTAACCCCAAAGCGGAGCATGATCAGCAGGTTTTGACTTGGCTGAAGGAAAACCTGACATAAGCTTCACTTCTGCGGGCTTGAAAGGCTTGGCGGGCTGTGGATACTCACGCGTCGATTTGATGATCGACGGGTGAGGGAGTGAAGATGCCGCCGTCGCCGATGAATCGGCCCGTCAATAGAGGAGTTTAGTCACATGGCCAAGAAGGCAAGCAAGTCGACTGTAAAAACAAATTCAGCGGCAACAAGATCGATGTCAAAGAAGTTGACAAAAAGATCGGCCGTCGGGAAGACATCCGCGCGGGTGGCGAGCAAGGCGACGGCTCGATCCGTCGTTCGGCGCAGCCCGGCACCGAAAGTGGCCAAGCCGAAGAAGACGGGTGTGCGCATCGGCGGGGTGCGTAACAGTGGGGTTCGCAATAGCGCCGTTCCAAAGTCAAAGCCGACCGCCAAGCGGGCAACCCCGATCAAAGCCGCGGCGGCGGCCGTTGCGGCACCGGCGGAGATCACTTTCGAGATGATCGCGATGCGGGCCTACTTCATCGCCCAATCCGGCGTCGGCGGCAGCGAACACGACAACTGGGCGC
>CAZXLA010000093.1:0-10605 GCA_964641895.1 uncultured Tepidisphaeraceae bacterium | reverse complement strand
GCCTACTTCATCGCCCAATCCGGCGTCGGCGGCAGCGAACACGACAACTGGGCGCGCGCCGAGTGCGAATTGCGCAGCGGTTCTGTTTGAGCGCTCGCGGCTTGCACGCCGCACGCCTATAATCCGGCATGTCAGATGGGTCTGATTCGCTGAATCTCGACGCCGTCGCATTGTTTGCCCTGCCGAACGTGGTGCTGCTTCCGCGCGCCGTGCTCCCGCTGCACATTTTTGAGTTCCGGTATCAAATCATGACCGCCGACGCGTTACAGAGCGGCAAGCTGGTTGCGATGGCTCTGCTCAAGCCCGGCTGGGAAAAAGACTATTACGGCCGGCCCGCGATCGAGCCGGTGGTGTGTGTCGGACAAATCCGCAGTTGGGAGCAGCTTCCCGACGGCAAATATAATTTTCTTCTGCAAGGCATAGCAAGGGCAACCATCGAGAAGGAGCACACCGATCGGCCGTACCGGTACGCGTCGCTCGCGCGGCTGCGGGAAACGAAAGTCTTTGAGATTGATCTGGGCCGCGAACGCGACCGTCTGCGCGAGCTGTTCGCTTCTCCGCCGCTGAATCAACTTCCCGTCGCCGGGCAGTTTCTGCAGTTTCTCGCCGGGCCGCTTGCAACGGCGGACGTGGCGGACCTCGTCGCCTTCCACTTCATTGATCAAGTGTCGTTGAAACAATCGTTTCTGGCTGACGGTGATGTGGGCGCGCGCGTCCGGCGGATCGTCGCGGCGCTTGAAGCCAATCGCCCCTTTACGGCCATGCTGCAAAAAGATGACAGCGCAAAGTGGAACTAGCCGATCAGGTGCCGCCGCCGAATCAAGACTACGGGCGACATCCTGATGGCTCGTAACGGCGCAGCGACAGTTGTTACTTAAACAAGAAAGCCCTTGGACGAGCGCGTCGAAGGGCTTATTATCTCATCAAATCGGGGCGACAAGATTTGAACTTGCGACCTCTTGACCCCCAGTCAAGCGCTCTAACCAAGCTGAGCTACGCCCCGTACGGCGTGTGTAGCAGGTTACGGCATGCCGGCGATAAGTCAAATGGCGCTATCATGGTTTGCCCGGCACGCCCGCGGCGATACAGTCATCGTCTGATCAGCTTGGGTCGCGAACGAAGGAATGTGGATGAATGTTTTGATCGTTGGCAACGGGGGGCGTGAACATGCGATGGCCTGGAAGCTGGCGCAGTCGCCGCGGCTTTCCAAGCTATTTTGTGCGCCGGGTAATCCCGGAATTGCGCAGCACGCCGAGTGTGTGTCGATCGGCGTGGCGCAGATTGAAAGGATCGTCAAGTTTGCCAGGGAAAACGCCGTCGGGCTGGTCGTGATTGGGCCGGAAGAGCCGCTGGCCATGGGGTTGGCCGACAAGCTTACCGAGGCGGGCATTCTTGCGTTCGGGCCGAATCAGCAGGCAACGCAGTTGGAGGCCGACAAGTGGTTTGCTAAAGAGATGATGCGCCATCAGGCCGTGCCGACCGCCGAGGCGCGGCTGTTTACGGATCCGGTCGCCGCCATCGAATACATCAAGACGCGAGACGACGCGTGCGTGGTCAAGGCCGCCGGGTTGGCCAAAGGGAAGGGTGTTTCGGTCTGCCATCGAACGGTTGACGCGATCGCCGCCGTTGATCGCATCATGAAGCAACGGATTTTCGGCGAGGCCGGCGCGCGTATTGTGGTTGAAGAATTGCTCAACGGTCCTGAATGCTCGATCTTGGCATTCGTTTCCGGCCGGACTGTGTACTTGATGGAAAGCGCGCAGGACCACAAATCAATCGACGACGGCGACAACGGGCCGATGACCGGGGGCATGGGCGCCTACTCTCCTACACCTGTCATTACCGACGCCGTATTGCAGCAGGTGGAGCGCGACGTGTTCGTGCCGATGCTCGACGGCCTGGCGCGCGATGGCATTGAGTACCGAGGCGTGCTGTACGCGGGGCTAATGCTCACGATCAACGGGCCGAAGGTGCTCGAATTTAACTGCCGCTTCGGCGATCCCGAAACTCAGCCGCTGCTCATGCGGCTTCAATCGGATCTGCTTGAGGTGATGCTGGCGGTCGCGCAAAACAAGCTGGACACGATCGAACTGAAGTGGGACCGCCGCGCGGCGGTGAGCGTGGTCGCTTCAAGCAAGGGATATCCGGGCAGCTACGAAAGCGGTGTACCGATCGAAGGCCTGGCGCTGGCCGATGCAATGAAAGACGTCAAGGTTTTTCACAGCGGCACCACCCAACACGGCGACCACATCGTGACCGACGGCGGGCGCGTCCTGGCCGTGACGGCGCTGGGCGACACGATCGCGGCGGCGTGCGATCGGGCCTATGAAGCGATGGGCAAAATCCACTTCGAAGGCATGCACTTCCGCCGCGATATCGGCCATCAGGGCATTGCCGGTGGCTGAATCGGCGCGTGAAGTGCTGGCGGGTTAGTCGCGCGTCTTCTCATGTGCCGGTTCGATCGGAACCGCGGAATCGGACGCACGCCACGGAAATTGGGTGCCGAAGGGCAAACTCGGTTGGCTTGTGGGCGTGAGGCCTTCGAGCGACTCGGGTAGAAAGACCACTTCCGATTTCACACGCTTCGAGAGTTGAACCGGCTGCGTGAAGATTGTCTTGCCGGCCTTTTCCACCGAAAGCGCGTATTCCCCGGGCGTGAGATGAAACGAAATAGTGTATTTTGTGCCGCGGTCGATCGTAACCTGGCTGGGTCGGGCGAGGCGGTTGCCATCGACGCTGACCACCGATCCATCCCACGCCGGGGTGCCGCGGACGATCAGAACGGCGTCGGGCACTTCAATGGTCATCCCGCGATAGACCAATATGCATGCACACGCAACGAAGATGAGTGCGGTACAAGTGACCGCCAAGCGAACCAGTGCGGCGCGGGGCACGCGATTGGGCTGCACGGGATTTGGCGCAGCGGAAATGGAAGCGACGGGGGTCGTTAAACTCTCTTCGCTCATGGTGTTGGTTGCCTGAGTTGCATCGTTACGGGTGGCACTTCTGGATTATACATCGGTCAGCCGTATCCGCGAACATTGCCGCGATTGAAGTCGAACCGTTCGGTCTGCTCTGATTGCCTGTTGAGGTCGATCGCGCCTAACCTACTGGCATGCCCATTCTCGTCTGGTTTCGGCGTGACTTTCGCATTCATGACAATACTGCGCTATATCACGCCGTGAGAGATTCCGCGGATGGGATCGTCATTCCGCTGTTTATTTTCGACGATGCTATTCTAAAGCATTCCGATACAGGCGCTGCGATCGTGCATTTTATGATCGGCTGCCTGGAAAATTTGCGCGATAACTTTGCCAAAGACGGCGTTGATATGCTGTTTGTTCATGGCAAACCGCTGGACCAACTGCGCGCGGTCGCGAAACAAACCGGAGCATCGGCAGTCTATTTCAACAAAGACTACCACCCCGCGGCGATCGAACGGGACGATGAGGTGCGACAGCACTTGCCCCAGCACGGCATTGAGGTGCGGGCTTTTAAAGACCAAGTGGTGTTCGAAGAGCGCGAGCTGCTTGCGGCAAGCACGAAGGAGGCGTACACGGTTTATACGCCGTACAGCAAATCTTGGCGGGCGCGACTCGCACAGGAATATGGTCCGAAGAAGGGACCGCCGACATGGGATAAGCCCAGGCTCGCGCCGTGGAAGTCGGCGGTCAAATCAACCGGCGGGGCGAACGTGGTTGACTTGTATTCGCCGGCCCAGTTGGGTTTTGCCGACGGCCCGGCGATCGAAGTGGCCGCCGGCGAGGATGCGGCCCGGAAGATGCTCAAAGCTTGGTGCGCGCGTCCGATCAAATCCTACAAAGAGAGCCGCAACTTTCCCGCCGACGAAAAGGGTACGAGCAGGCTCTCGGCGCACTTGCGTCACGGCACGCTCTCTGCGCGGCAGTGCGTGCGGGCGGCGATGTATGTCGCCGGCGAGTCGGCGGCATTCAAGACCGGGGCCGACACATGGGTCGGCGAACTCATCTGGCGGGAGTTCTATCAGCAGATTTTGTTCAATTTTCCGAATGTGGTCGATCATCCGTTCAAGAAAAAGTTCGCTGGCCTGCAGTGGGAATATGACAAAGGTGCGTTCAAGAAATGGTGTGACGGGCAGACGGGCTACCCCATCGTCGACGCCGCCATGCGGCAGTTGAACGCCACCGGCTGGATGCACAACCGTTTGCGGATGATCGTTGCGATGTTTCTCACGAAAGACCTCCGAATCGACTACCGCTGGGGCGAGCGATACTTCATGCAAAATCTGATTGACGGCGAAACGGCGCAGAATAACGGCGGGTGGCAGTGGAGCAGCTCCACGGGCACCGACGCGCAACCCTACTTTCGCATATTCAATCCAGCGAGTCAGAGCGAGAAATTCGATGAAAAGGGTGTTTTTATTCGACGATATGTTCCGGAACTAAATGGCGTGCCGGACGATTTCATCCATTCGCCTTCGCAGATGACGCCGTTGCAGCAGGCGCAGTCCCAGTGCGTCATCGGCCGCGACTACCCGCCGCCGATAGTGGATCATTCCGACGCCCGTCAACAGACACTGGCGATGTTCAAGGGGTGAACACGAACAGTTGGTATCAGGGCGTTCCTGATGGCGGAACAGGGGCACATCTTTTGTTGGAATGCATTAATATCTCTTTAGCGGACGGCAAATGGTGCTGCCCAAAACAAGCTCGCCACCACCTTTTTGGGAGACTCCTATGATTCGTAGTATTGTTCTCGCGTCAGCAGTTGGTATTGCATCACTCGGCATTCTCGCCGGATGCGACGATGAAAATGCTGCTACTAAGCAGAAGGCCGATAACGCGGCCGATTCGGCGGCAAGAAACGCCGAGGCGCTCAAGGATTCAGCGAAGACGATTCCACAAGATTCCAGCAAAGAAGTGAAAGATGCCGCGGCCGAAGCGGCGAAGAAAGCCGACAAAGTCGCCGCCGGCGCGACGGCGGCGGTGGAATCGCAGGCTCAATCGCTTTTCGATAAGGCGATGGGGATGGTCAAAGATCGCAAGTGGACCGACGCCGAAGCTTTCGCGGATCAGTTGGACCAACTCAAGGGCCAGCTTAGTCCGGAATGGGCCGGTAAGATCGATCAGGTTCGCGCCGCCATCAAGCAGGGCAAAGCCTCGATGCCCGGAAACTGATTGCCCGTTTTTTAACTTCCATCGAACGGCCGCTTCGTGTGCTCGAAGCGGCCGTTCCTGTTTCCTGTTTACAGTTTCGCCAATTCCCCTTCCGCCGCCGCGAGTTGTTCCTGGGTTTCCTGCACCAGTTTGGCGGGGGCGCGGGCGATGTAGCCTTCGTTGGACAGTCGGCCCTTAAGCGTGCTGATTTTTTTCTCCAGATCATCACGCAGTTTGGAAACGCGCTGCTGGTCGGCGGCTTGGTCGACGAGGCCTTCAATGTATAACTCACCTTTGTCTGCTACGGCGCGCACTGCGCCGTCGGGCGATTTCACATTCGCGCCAATCGCAGCCAAGCGACAAGTCGCCATGCTCTCGATTGCCGGTTTGAGCGCTTCGATCTGCCGGCCCGCGTCGCCGGGGGCCATGATGCTGACGGTCACGGGTTTTTTTGCATCCACCTTGTAATCGTTTCGGACGTTGCGGATCGTGGTAATGAGTTCCTGAATCTTCGGGAAGATATGTTCCGACGCTTCGAGGAAGCCACCCACTGTCGGGAAGGGGGCGCGGATCAGGCGCGTAGAAGCCGGGGCGGCGCTGCGCTCTGCCCCGGCGTGCGGGCAATCGATGCGTCCGGGCAGACCGCGCCTGGGGCAGACTTCGTTGAGCTTCCACCAGAGCACTTCGGTGACGAATGGAATGACGGGGTGCAGCAGGCGCAACGCGCCATCGAGCACCGACGCTAGGATGTGCGCCGTCTGGCCCCTCTGCACATCATTCTTCATCTGCGGCTTGGCGAACTCCACATACCAGTCACAAAAGTCGTGCCAGAAAAAATCGTAAACAGCCTTTGCGTATTGGTCGAAGCGGTAGCCGCCGAGTGCATCATTCACTTCTTCAACCGTCCGATTGAACCGAGACACTATCCATCGGTCCGCCATCGACCATTGCAATTCATCGACCGCTTCTCTCGGCGCCTCTGTGCCTCTGTGGCTATCTGCTTGCTCCAACTGCATCAAAACGAAACGCGCCGCGTTCCAGAGCTTGACGCAGAACGACCGGCCAAAATCGAATTTGCTCGATGTATTCTTGCCCGTCTTCGGATCACGCTCCACGGGCAGACGCACGTCCTGCGTGTTAGTCGCCATGCTCGCGACCGTGTAGCGCAGCGCATCGGCGCCGTGCGATGAAATAATGTCCAACGGATCGACGCCGTTCCCGAGCGACTTGCTCATCTTCCGCCCGTCGCCGTCCTGAATCACCGCGTGAATATAAACGTCTTTGAATGGAACCCGGTCGCGAAAGTAGAGGTTGAACATCACCATCCGGCTGACCCAGAGGGTGATGATTTCTCGGGCGGTGCAGAGGACGCTGGTGGGGTTCCATGTATTAATTGCGGATTGCGGATCGTTGATCGCCGAAGGTTCCGGCCAGCCAAGCGTGCTCATCGGCCAGAGGGCGCTGCTGAACCAGGTGTCGAGGACGTCGGGGTCTTGGCGCAATAGCGATATCAACGGCAGTCCCTCGACCTCCGTGCGATCAATCGGCTGCCGTTCTAATGTTCGAAAAAGCTCATCGAATCGCGGGTTTCGCGACGTGATGTATTGGGCGTATCTGCCGGGCTCCGGTCGATCGGCATCACGAATGACGACATCATCGCGTCCGATGCCAGCGGCTTCCAGCCACTTAAGGAGTCTCTCCCGACACGCGTCCTCGTGTTCCATCCATTCCTTGTGGAACGTCTTTGGATCACTAAAGCCTGTTGAACTACCGTGTGTAGGACTAAATGAAATCGTCCACACCGGAATCCGATGCCCCCACCAAAGCTGCCGGCTGATGCACCAGTCGCGGATGTTGTCGTGCCAGTTCTCGTACATCTTCGCGTAGCGCGCGGGGTGGAATGATAACGAGCCGCGAGCGTAAGCGACCGGAGGAGTCGTAGTGGCTCCCTCGCGCGCATGCATGTATCCGCTAATTCGCCCATCAAATGCGGGAGGCTCGAGCACCGCCCCCTGCTCATCAATGACGTAACGACACGCCGCATCCACGGATTCGGAACTGTTCAAATACCGAGTGCTTCCATGGTGCGTCCATACTTTTTGTTCAGCACCGGCCAATTTGTTTTCGCGAAGCCGGCGCGTGGCATACGCCTTGAAATCATTCATCACCTTTTCCGGCGTGGCATCGGCCGACACGACCACATGGACGTGCGTCGTCCGCACGTGCGATGCCCACAGCGCCCAACCGCGATGCCGGCACACTTCACGGATGGTGTTTTGAATCACCGCTCGCTGTGGTTCGTCGAGCGTTACCGGCGGCTGCTTCATCGCGGCAAATTCGCGTTTTTCACGGTCTTCGTTGCCCAACATATGCTCGGTGCCGGGGAGATTTTGATTACGATCGACCGAGTGACGATCCGTTCCGTGGAGCCAAGCGCCATAGGTCGTGAACGTGATGAAATATCCGCGTTCGCGCGCCCCGGCGTGCATGACGGTGGGCGATTCCTCATCGTCGTTGTTGCGGTTATCGATGCCGATCGACTCCTCCGGTCGCTCACGCTCGCGGCTCGTTAATAGCACCGCGTTCGCGGCCTTGGCCATGTGCGGGTCGGTCACCTTTAAGTACCACTGATCCGACAAGTACGGCTCGATCGGTACGTGGCTGCGGTAGCTGTGGCCGACGCTGTGCTTGTAGGGTTTCTGATCCTCTAACAGGCCATGTTCGCGGAAATAGTTTACGACCGCGGTGCGGGCGTCTTCGCGGCTTTTGCCGAGGAGCTGTTCGCGAAGGAACGCCTCGGCGTTGGCAGCGTCGTCCGCGGGCCAGCCGTGTTTGTCGGAGATGCTGGCATCCGGGGCCATCACATTGATGATCGGAAGATTGTGCCGTTGACCGATCTCGTAGTCGTTTGGATCGTGCGCTGGTGTGACCTTCAGGAACCCCGTTGCAAACTGCGCCTTCGGGTCGGCCGGATCGCCACCGAAGCTCACCGGCAAGACTACATAATCGTCTTCAATGATCGGAATTACACGATTGACGATTGGCAGCTTCACGAATTTCCCGCGTAGCTCGGCGGCGCGCGGGTCTTTTGGATTGATCGCGACGGCGGTGTCGCCCAGCATGGTTTCGGGGCGGGTGGTGGCGACGGTCACAAACACGGGCGAAGACACGGGTTGGAAACCCGTGCTACATTCCTCGACCACCGGATAACGCAGGTAGTAAAAAAACCCGTCAACTTCCTCCATCTCCACTTCATTATCCGCCAGCGCCGTCTGCGAGACCGGATCCCAGTTCACCAACCGCTTACCGCGGTAGATCAGGCCGTCTTTAAATAATCGGAAGAACGCTTCGCGGACGGCCCTGGCACGCGGCTCATCCATGGTGAACGCCAAGCGGTCCCAGTCGCACGAACATCCCATCGCCTTAAGCTGGCCGATGATGCGGGCTTCGTATTCATCCTTCCAGGCCTGTACGACTTCTATAAATTTTTCGCGCGTGAAATCGGTTCGGCGTTTGCCTTCGCCCAGCAGGCGTTTCTCGACCACCGCCTGCGTGGCGATGCCGGCGTGATCGGTGCCGGGAAGCCACACCGCGTTATCGCCGCACATCCGCCGCCAACGGATGATGATGTCTTGCAGCGTGTTGTTGAGCGCGTGGCCCAGATGCAGCGCGCCGGTGACGTTAGGCGGGGGGATGACGACCGCGAACGGCGGGCCGGGGTCAGTCGGCTCGGCGTGAAACAGATTCTCGGCCGTCCAGCAGTCGGAGGCGAGTTTTTCAATTTCGGCGGGAACAAAGTGCTTTGGTAATTCGGTACTCATGGGGTTGTTTGTTGGGGGTTGCGGGTCGTGGGTTGGAGGCGGCTTCCAACCGACAACCCACAATCAACAACCCCACGCTTTCACTTTTCTACATACACAGACTGACCAGATTTAATGGCCACCATCCGCGGCTTTTTGGCGACCAACTGGTCTTTCGAGACCGCGTACAACGGCGAAATCTCCAGGTTGCAATCCGGCTCGTTATTGAGCTTGGGAATATCTGTGACGCCGGCGGCTTCAAGCCAGCGGCAGGCGCGGCGCACCTGATCTCGGCGGCAGGTGTCGGGGCTGTCGGGACCTTCAGCATTTTTTACCGGCGAAAATTCTTCGGCGCGATCAGTTTCATAAACGATCGGGTTCTCGGCCAGCGGAATGGCATCAAACACGAATTGTTCCAGCTTCACCGCGTTGGGCTTCTCCGGCTTGATCGTCACGCCTTTGGCATTGACGTACGCCACTTTCTTCTCCGCCCGATGCCACGGCAGGTGGAGGTGCCCGCCGGCGTTCAAACGATCGATGAAACTAACGCGCAGCGCGTGGATGGCGATGCTGCCGGCGTTGAAGCGCAGGCTGCCATCGGGGTTAGCGCTTTTTGCCAGTTCCTCGGGCAGGTCAGAATACTCGATCACTTGCAGCCGGCCGTCGGCGATGCAGAAGTTCCCCACTTTCTCCAGCGCAGCGGCCTTGCGGACCGTTTTGCTCGACATTTCGCTGCCGGTCAGATCATGCAGACCGATGAATAGCGGATCAATGCATTGGACGAGCGGGTTATCCACCTGAAAGTAAGATAAGTGCTCGATGCCGCGCTTCTGCATGTCGGCTAGCGCGCCGGATTTGTAAAGCGCGCGAAGGCTGCCGCCGTGACCGTCGGGTGAGAGGGCCAGCGAGTCGTCCTCCACAAGCAGCATTTCGCCGTTGAAACCGAACGCCGGCATCATGCCCTGCTGGAAGAAGAACACATCATCCTCGTTGTAGCCAAAATAGCCGTGGCGATGGAAGAACGCGCGGCTGGCGGCGTCGTTGGCATCGCTGGTCATCACGTACCACGGAATGGGCTTACCGTGTGTTCTCGCGCGGCCCAGCAACTGTTCGGCGAAGACCTGAAACAGCGGCTTGTTCTTCACCGGGGTCACGGGGTATTCCCCCTTAGGCCCGTCGTACCCAAGCCGCGTGCCCTGACCGCCTGCCACGAGGAAGGCAGCAACTTTCCCTTGACTAAGAAGCTCCTCGCCGCGGGCGCGGGCTTTTGCGTAGAACTCCTTCTGTTCACCCTGCGGCGTACGCGCGTAGGCCTGGGCAGGTTGAATGTCCTGGGGCAGCGCGATAGCCGCTTTGGTCTTCACCTGTGTTTCGATCAACTCTGCGATCATGGCGAGATCGAGCGACTCCAACTGCATCATGATCTTTTCTTTGCCCGCCACCTCCAGATCATCATAAAAGCGCAGCACCCCCGACTGCCCAATCTGCGCCAGCTTTTGTGCAACAAGTTTGTGCGCCATAATTTCCTAGTCTCCGGTGAGGAGGAATATCCCAACCGCCGTAAAACAGCAACGCCCGCGCTTGAAGGCGGGCGGTGGGCGACGGAACAGTCAATGGGCAGAGCGGGGATCGAACCCGCCATCGCGTCCAAAGCCCGAGTCGCCGGCTAG
>CAZXLA010000092.1:0-13635 GCA_964641895.1 uncultured Tepidisphaeraceae bacterium | reverse complement strand
ACGACGAACAGTTCTACATCGTAAGTGGTATGAGCCGTATGCGGGCCGCCGGTGGCGGGGTCAATCATTTGTTCGCAGTTGCCGTGGTCGGCGGTGACGATCGCGCCGCCGCCTTGGCGTTGCAGGGCGTCCAGAATTCGCCCGACGCACACATCAACATGCTCCACCGCCTTCACCGCCGCCGCAAGCACGCCGGTGTGGCCGACCATGTCGCCGTTGGCGAAGTTCACCACCATCAGGTCGTACTGCTCGCTGTTGATGCGCTTGACGACCTCATCACAGATACCGTACGCGCTCATTTCGGGAATCTGATCGTAGGTTTTCACCGGCGTGCCGTCGGGAAACTGTTTGACCGATGGCACGATCTGCCGGTCTTCCCCCGGGAAGGGCACTTCGCGGTAGTCGTTAAAAAAGAACGTGACGTGCGCAAACTTCTCTGTCTCGGCGCAGCGGAACTGCTTCATGCCCTTGATGCTGATCAGGTCGGCCAGAATATTGCTCATCTTCGGCGGCTTGGGATAGGCCACGTGTACGGGCAGCCCCTGCTCGTAGGCGGTCATCGTGCAGTAGTGAACGTTCAACTGCTTGCCGCGATCGAAGCCGGTGAAGTTGGGGTCGACGAATGCTTTGGTGAGTTCTCTTGGTCGGTCGCCACGATAGTTGTAGAAAATGATGCTGTCGTTATCGCGCACGGTGGCTCGTGGATTGGGACCGGCGACGGAGCCGCTCGGCTCTCGGTTGATAATGCTCGGGGTTATAAATTCGTCGCCCGAGAGGTTGGGTTCGGTGGGATGGTCGTAATAGTACTGAATCGCTTCTTCGGCGCTGTTGAACATCGGTCCGTCACCCAGGGTGATGGCGCGGTACGCTTTCTCCACGCGCGGCCAGCGGTTGTCGCGGTCCATCGCCCAATACCGCCCGATGACCGTGGCGACCTGTCCCACGCCGATTTCCTTCATTTTCGCTTCAATTATGCGGATATACCCCAACCCGGAGTTGGGCGAGGTATCGCGGCCGTCGGTAAAAGCGTGCAGAAAAACCCGCGAAAGCCCCTTGCGCCGTGCCAGCTCCAGACAGCCGAACAAATGTTCGAGCAGCCCGTGTACGCCGGCGTCGCTCACGATGCCGAACAGGTGAAGGTTGCTGCCGTGATCGAGCGCGTTCTGCACAGCGCGGCAGAGTTCAGCATTGTCGAAGAACGAACCGTCGCGCACGGCCTTGGTGATGGCGACTGATTCCTGGTTGACAATTCGCCCGGCGCCGATGTTCTGGTGTCCCACTTCGCTGTTGCCCATGGTTCCTTCGGGCAGACCCACGTCGAATCCGCTGGTGTGAATCAGCGTGTTCGGATACTCCGCCAACAGCTTGTCCTGCACCGGATGCTTGGCGAGATACACGGCGTTGGCATGATTCCACTCCGGGAAAGGATTTTTTCCCCAGCCGTCTCGAACGATAATTACGACAGGACGCTTCGCATTTTTCGACATGATGAATCTTCTCTCTTTTCGTCGCGTGAATCATCGTACACGAAGATAGATGAAGAACCACGACGACACGCGAGCACGAATAAAAAGAAGAATTTCTAAGCAATCGTTGAAAAAACGAGTAGCGCGCACAACGAGCGTCGCATTTAATTTCTTCGCGTCTTCCTTCGCGCTGTCGCGCCTTCGCGGTGATATTCTCACGCAATACTTGGCGCGCCGCGCCTCGAATTAGCGCGCGGCGCTCCGAAAGGCGTCAATCAAAATCTTCGCGGATTGCATGAAAAACGATTGACGATCCGATTAGTGACAATAGTATTTGCAATACAGAAACGGAGGTGATTTGAATTATGGCAAAGAAAGCTAAGAAAGCCGCCAAGAAGACCACGAAGAAGACGTCGAAGAAGAAGTAACGCGTCAACTTCGTCGCCGGACGCGTGGCTCTGAAAAAATCGCCCGGCAAATGGCAAGAAGCTAGTTAGCACAACGCGTTCGGTACGGGTCCTGGCTCCTAAATACTGGACTCACGAACTTTGCGAGAAACCTTCCCAGCCACGGCGGAAGGTTTCTTTTTTTGCGCACCGGTGTGGCGGTGACTGATTGGCCGACGGCGGGAGTGCGCTCGACGCTTCATTTCAACGATTAACGTTCAACTCTCAACATCCAACGTTCATAGGCTCCTTAAAAGTTGAACGTTGAAAGTTGAGCGTTTACCTCCGCTACGCTTGAATCCCATCGCCATCCCGCGAGAATTGCGCTATTGAGACACGGATGAGACACGGAGGTCTTCGCCCATGCGCATTATTGCCCTGATGAACCAGAAAGGTGGGGTCGGGAAAACCACCACCACCGTCAACCTTGGTGCCGCGTTGGCCGAGGCGGGCAAGAAGGTCTGCCTGATCGACCTTGACCCGCAGGCGCACCTCACCATCAACTTCGGCGTCGATCCGTCGCCGGACATCTGCTCCATCTATAACGTGCTCTGTGAAGAAAAGGGCCTGCTCGAAGCCATTCACAAGGTGGATGACCACATCGCGTTGGTCCCCAGCAGCATCGATCTGGCGGCGGCGGAAGTGGAATTGGTTAGCGTGATGGGGCGGGAAGTCATCCTCAAAGAACGCGTGGAACAGGCGCAGGTGGATTTTGATTACATTCTGCTCGACTGCCCGCCTTCGCTCGGGCTGCTCACGATCAACGCGTTGGCAATGGCCAGCGAAGTCATCATCCCCATGCAGCCGCACTTTTTGGCATTGCAGGGCGTGGCCAAGTTGCTTGAAACCGTCAAACTTGTCAGCAAGCGCATGAACCCGACGATCAAAATCAGCGGCATTGTGCTGACGTTGTTTGATGGCCAGGCCAAATTGTCGACCGAAGTGGTGAACGAACTCCGAAGTTTTATTGATGCCGCCGAAGGCAAATCGTTGCCGTGGTCGGAGGCGAAGATTTTTGAAACGAAAATCCGCCGAAACATCAAGCTGGCCGAAAGCCCCAGCTTCGGAAAACCGATCACCACGTATGATTCGGCCAGCAACGGCGCCGCCGATTATCGCGCGCTGGCCCGCGAGGTGATGGCCATGACCGACGGCGCGGTCGATTCAACAGCAACCCCCATCGCTCAACCGCCGCCGAAGATTGAAGTTGCGATTAATCGCAATATCCCCGAGCAGCGTCATCGAAGCGCACAGCCGACGGTCGATGAGGTTGCGGCTTGAGTGCCGCGCCTCCGCTCGAACGCAATAAGATCGGCAACCGCTGGCTCGGGCCGATCCTGGCCGTCTACTGGCTCGGCGCATTTTCTGGAACGCATCTGCCCGGCAGCGCGCTGCCCACCACGCCGTGGGGCGACAAGATCGATCATCTCGCCACATATTTTGGCTTGGGCTTGCTGCTGTGTGTGTGGCTGGCGTTGAGCCGGCCGTGGCTTAAGTTTGCGCCGTTGATCGCCATCGCCATCGCGCTGCCCTACGGCGTACTGGATGAAATCACCCAACCCATCGTCTATCGCGTGGCCGACTTAGGCGATTGGATTGCCGACGCCCTCGGCGCATCGGCCGGCGTGCTGGTCGGCACGCTCATCGTGTATATCCATCGGCGGTGGAAGGGGCGGCTGTAGTCGGGCGGCCTGCATGATTATCATGCCGGCATGGAAAGCCTTCACGCGCCTTGGCGCATGCAATACATCCGCTCGCTGCAGAACCAGTCCACCGCCGGCGCGGACGACTGCTTTCTCTGCCACGCCGCGCAAGCCCCCGACGATGTAACCAGGAAGAGCCGGTTGCTGCTGTGGACGACCGAACACAGCGTCGTGTTGATGAACAAGTTCCCCTACACCAACGGCCATCTGCTCGTCGCCCCGCGGGCGCACAAGGCTGATCTTGACGACCTTTCCAGCGACGAGCTGCTCGATTTGCAGCAGCAAACCGTTGTGGTGACGAAACTGCTGAAACGGGCGATGTCGCCACAGGGTTTTAACATCGGCATGAACCTCGGCCGATGCGCCGGGGCGGGGCTGCCGGGCCATCTTCATCAGCACATCGTCCCGCGGTGGAATGGGGATGTGAACTTCATGGCCGTCGTGGGAGAAGTGCGCATCGTGCCGCAGGCGCTGCAGCAACTTTATGAAGAACTGCTGCGTGTTCGCGCGACGGGATAGCCCACCCGGCTATCTTGGACGCTCGCCTGCGATGCCGTATACTCCCGCGCATGGAAGTGGCCACTCGCGAACAACTCCGGCCCGGCGTGAAGGTGAAAGTCACGCAGCAGATCGCCGCCCGGCACTACTCGTGGCCGACGGAAATCCGCGGCACGATTGTGGAGTTCATGCAGCAGGAAACCGGAAGCTGGTACGCCCACAGCAAAGACGATCGTTTGTGGCTCGACCGGCTCGTGCTGAAGAAGGCCGACGGCGAACTTACCACGCTGATCCTTGACGATTACACGCATATTGAAATCGAGAAGTAATCCCGTGCAGTTACCGATGGTGGGAACATGGCAGGTGCGCGTTCACGCGGTTCGGCCGTTCACCATTCACAGCGACGTGTACTACGAGCTGCACATCGAACGGCCCGAAACGCCAGGGCAGTTCCTCGGCGTGCGCATGCCGCAACATGCGTCGCCCGAGCCGCCGCAAGTGGGTGATGAGCTGGAGCTGACGTTTCTCATGGGGCAGATTACGTCGGCGAAGAAGGTTCTGTAGCGCCGCCCTGTAGCGTCGCTGTGTCCCGGGCGATTTCCCGGATTAAGCAGGGCAATTGCATGTAACGAGCCGCGAGCGTAAGCGACCGGATTCCAGCAACATTGCAATCGAATCGCGTAGCACGCCACCGACTCCCGTAAAAATAACTCCGGTCGCTGACGCTCGCGGCTCGTCAATTTGAATACGTGCGATTGCCTTGCCGGATTAAGAACCGCCAAATCATCCGTCGCTTCAGATTGGCGCAGAAGCGGGTAGACTGTTCTACAGCCATGCCCATGCCGCGGGAACATTCTCCTCAGAACCGACTCGTCATGACCGCCGTCATGTGGCTGATTCTTGCCGGCACGGTGGGTTTGGCGGCGCTGGCGGCGCAGTATCCGGCAACGCCGCCGGCGGTTCTGCCGCGAACAGGGCGATGAGTTGACCGCGTGTCGCGCAGTCTCGATCGCATAACGACACAACCAGGTTAAACACCCGAGGTGATGTGATGCTCTTAAGAACCGCCGCTTTGTTATGTTGTTTTTCGACGTGTGCCTTTGCCCAGCCGGCCGCGCCGGCCGATGCGCCGATGCTCCCGGCCGGGCCGAGTCGCTACGAACTGGGCGCGAAGTTCCAAAGCGAGGCGGCCGGCATTGCGTTTACCGGTCCGGCGGGCTGTCGCGAGTTGCGCCGAAGCGCCAGCGACCAGCTTGTACAATATGTGAACGACGAGAAAAAGTGGTCGATGTCGGTCAGCCGGGCCACGCTCAGCAAGCCGATGCGTCTCACCGCCGGCCTGAACGATAAGGGGGACAAAACCGTTCCCGGCCTGCTCGAAAACACGGTGGAGCAGATCAAGGTCGATACGCCCGGCGTGGAAGTGCTGCGGCAGGATTTTATTAACGTCGGCGATGTGGAAGTGGGCATGATTGTCGTCCGATCGATGGTCGGCTTAGATACGCGGCTCACGCAGCGGGCGCTGGTCCGCGGCACCGATTTGGTTTATTACAACTTCACGTTCATCTCTCCCGCGCCGCGGCAGGGCGGGGTGGAGGCGGATCCGGAAACGATGAAGGTGGTCGAGCTGTTCGGCAAAATTATCGATACCGTGCAGATCATCGATCAATCGCGACTCAAGGAAGAACAGAATCAGCGGCTGTATCGCACGCGGTCGGTGCTGCTGAGCTTTAACGAAGAACGCCTGCGCGGCACGCTGGCAAAAGAGCAATGGTGGCGGCTGATTCGCGACGGCAAAGACGTGGGTTACTCGTACGTGGTCGAAGAAGTGGCCAACGATCTCCCGAGGCACGGCGTGCCCGACGACGCGCGCGGCAACGGCCGGGGCATTCGCGTGGGCGTGCGCTCAAGGTCGTTTCCGGAGAAGGGCGTTCAGGTCGACAGCGAATCGTGGCTGTATATGTCCTTCGAGCGCAAGAATGAAATTTGGTCGAGCATGGGTCTGGTGACAAAGGCGGACGGCACGAAAGAAAGCTTCGGCGAGTTCGGCACCGCCGACCGGGAGATTCGCCGGGTGATCGATCCACAACTGGCCGTCGGTGAAACACTGCCCGACGGTAAAGTCGACGCCAACCAACCGCCGGTTCGCGCGCAGGAGGTGTATACGTTGACCGTGACACGCAACAGCAAAACGATGCGCGGCCAAACGCTCGAACGCCAGCTTCCCCCATTCTATCTGCCCGGCGCGCTCAACCACCTGCTGCCGCGTGTGTTGCCGCAGAACGAACCCAAGACGTACCTGTTCGCGTCCTGGATCGGAGATCAGGCGGAGGTGATGAAGCGGTATGTCGATGTCGGCGCCGAGCAATACGTGACGCTGGACGGCAAACGCCTCCGCGCCATTCCTGTTGCCGACCGCATTGGTGTGGAGGGCACGGTCACCACACATTATGTAAGCCCGCAAGGGGCGTATCTGGGTTCACTGAACAACGACAGCAAGATTCTGATCCTAGCGACCGATAAACCGGCGCTGGAAAAAATCTGGAAAGACGCCGACCTCACGCGTCCGGCGGAGGTTTCGGGGAAGTGAGGCGGGTTCAGGGTTCAGGATTCGGGCGCGAAGACTGCAACCGGTCGCGCGCACCTCAACTCCCAAATCTGACCCCTCACGCAGTTCGAGCCTTTGCGCCGATAAGAAATGTATCTCATGCTGCGCGCTTCGCTCAAATTCTCCATCATCGTTTTCCTGCTCACCGCCAGCGCGTTGGGCGTTTGGCAGTATCGCAAATACACCGCCGAGCAGCGGCAGATTGTGCGGCTTGAGCAGGAGAAGGAGCAACTGCAGAAACAGACGCAGCAGTTGCAACAGGTGGTCACCCGGCTGACGACCGAGAAGCGCGTGGCGGAAATTCTCGTGACCGAACGATCCGCCGACCCCGCGGGCATTCCGGTGAGCAACCTGCTGTTCGTCGAATACGCCAAAGACGGCTCCACCCTTCCCCCGCGGCAGTTCACGGTTCGCGGCGATCACGTGCATGTGGACGGGCTTGTGGTGGAGTTTCAGAACGACTTCGTCCAGAAGGACGACCCGCTCCGGGGGCACAGCATTCTGTTGTTTAGTAAAATCTACGGAAGTGCGCAGCAGCCGATGAACGCCCAGCCCATCGATTCGCCGGGCAATATCCCGGAGTTGTATCGATCAAGCAGCCCGGAGGTGAGCGCGTTCGAGCAGGAACTGTGGGCGAACTTCTGGCGCTTAGCCGGCGACGAGAACTATCGGATTGAGAAGGGCGTGAAGGTCGCCAACGGCAAGAGCGTGTATGGCCCGTTCAAATCGGATCGACTTTATACGATCACGCTGGATGCAACGGGGAAAATGAGCGTCGGCGACGAACCGCTCAAAGGCGCCGTGGGCGAAGCGATGAAGCGGCTCAGCTCCGGGCGGGATTGAGATTCACTCCCTCGCCCGGTACCCCGGGAGAGGGGACCCTGCGTCCGCGCACGATCACCGTGCGCGGTTGCGTGCGGGCCAGAATGACCTGCTCCCACGCGTCCATCGCGTCACCGCCGGCCGTGTCGAAAAGAAGCACATTCCCCAAGCGACCGGGCAGAATTGCACCATGTGTCGTCTCCAGCCCCAGCGCCGCCGCGGCGTTGAACGTGGTGGCGCACAGGATCTCCGCCGCCGTCATCTTCATCTGGCCGGCGGCGAGCATGTGGGTGAGTTGCAGATCAAGCGCGGGCGCCGTGCCGGGGTTGTAGTCGGTCGCGAGCGCGACGCGCGCGCCGGCATCGATCACCCGCCTTGCATTGGCGTAGGGAATGCCAACAAAGAAGCTCGTCGCCGGCAGCATCGTCGCGACGGTGGAATGTGTGGCGAGCAGCGACACGGCTTCATCATTGATGTGCTGCAGGTGATCGATCGACAGCGCCCCGGCCCGAATGAACGCGGCGGACGATCCAAGATCGCACAACTCGTCGGCGTGCACCTTGCACGGCAACCCCAGTTGCTTCGCCGCGGCACTGAATCGCAGCGCATTCTCGCGGGTGAAGAAACTTTTCTCCGGGAACGAATCCACCTGCGCGGCCAGCCCGTCGCGCACCACTGTTGGCAGGGCCGCAATCATCTCATCGACAAACTCATCTTCGTTGCGGCCCTTGGGCAGTGCGTGCAATCCGAGGAACGATGGGCGAATTTCCGGAAGCCCAGCGCCGCTTGCGGCTTCGCGGATCAACCGCAACAGTCTGCACTCTCCCAGCGCATCACTGGCATAGCCACTCTTCACCTCAACTACCGTTGCGCCGCACCGGAGCATGTGGCGCAGGCGCGATTGAAGCGATTCGATGAGCGAGACGTCCGTCGCCGCCGTTGTCGTCGCGACGGTGGAGTGAATGCCGCCGCCGGCCTCGCTGATCTGCAGATAGGTCTTGCCCGCCCACCGCATGAAGTATTCGCCGCTGCGCTGGCCGGCGAAGATGGCGTGCGTGTGCGGGTCGATGAAGCCGGGCAGGGCGATCAGACCGGCGCCGTCGAACACTGCGCCGTCGGCGGTCAGGTTGCTTCCGATCTGCTGGATCGAGCCTGTGCAGTCGATTGCGATATCAACCGGTCCGGCAACGAACGAACAATCTTCTTCTCGCACCCGCCGACCGTCGCGCCGCACAAAACCTTCACCCGTGAAAATACCTTCGAGATTGCGAATCAACATATTTGTCGCTCTTTGCAGTGTCCACCGCAGAGGCGCGGAGGTTGCAGAGTCAGGCTTGCAAGAATTCCCGCTGCGAACTCCGCGCCTCTGCGGTGACTACTTCTTTGTTGGAATGATAATGCCGTTTTGCTCCGCCGCCGCTACGGCTTCATCATAACCGGCGTCGGCGTGGCGGAGGATGCCCATCATCGGGTCGGCGTTCAACACGCGGCTGAGCCGGCGCGCGGCGGCGTCGGTGCCGTCGGCCACGATGACCATCCCCGCGTGTTGGCTGAAGCCCATCCCCACGCCGCCGCCGTGGTGGAAGCTCACCCAGCTTGCGCCGTTGGCGGTGTTGATCAGCGCGTTGAGAATGGCCCAATCGCTCACCGCATCACTGCCGTCTTTCATCGCTTCGGTTTCGCGGTTGGGGGAAGCGACCGATCCGCAATCCAGATGATCGCGGCCAATGACGATCGGGGCCGCCACTTTGCCGGTCTTCACCAGATCATTAAACATCAGCCCGGCCTTTTCTCGCTCGCCGTATTTCAGCCAGCAGATGCGCGCCGGCAACCCCTGAAATGCGATCTGCGGCGCGCCATGGCGCAGCCAGTTCTGCACGGTTTGGTTGTGCGGAAATAGTTCGAGCATGGCGCGATCGGTGACGGCGATATCGTTCTCATCGCCACTGAGCGCCACCCAGCGGAACGGGCCGGAACCTTCGCAGAACATCGGGCGGATGAACTCCGGTACGAAGCCGGCGTAGTCGAATGCGTTGGTCACGCCGGCATCGACCGCGAGCGCCCGGAGATTGTTGCCGTAGTCGAACACAATGCTGCCTTGGCTTTTCAGTTCGAGCATGGCGCGCACGTGCGCGGAAACGGATTCCTTCACCCGTTGCAGGTATGCCTTCGGATCGGTCGTGCGCAGCTCCGCTGCGGCGCTAAGGGAGAAACCGCGCGGGATGTAACCCACCATCGGATCGTGGGCGCTGGTCTGGTCGGTGACCACGTCGGGCTTCCACCCGCGCTTGACCAGTTCAGGCATCACGTCGGCGATGTTGGCGATCAGGCCGATCGACCGCGCGGTTTTCTCGCGGGCATACTTTTCCATTCGTGCGATCGCGTCGTCGAGATGGTCGGCCACTTCATCGAGGTACTTGGTTTCCAGCCGCCGTTGAACGCGCGTCTCATCCACGTCGACGCACAGAATCGCCGCCCCCGCCAGTTTCGCCGCCAGCGGCTGCGCGCCGCCCATTCCGCCCAGGCCGGCGGTGACGACGGTTCTTCCGCTGAGCGGCAAATCGGTGGCACAGACATTCTTGTTTGTGTTTCCGAAGTATTTCTTCCCGCAGGCGACGAATGTTTCGTAAGTACCCTGAACAATTCCCTGCGTGCCAATGTAGATCCAACTCCCCGCCGTCATCTGGCCGTACATCATCAGGCCTTTGCGGTCGAGCTCATGAAAATGTTCCCACGTGGCCCACCGCGGCACCAGGTTGCTGTTGGCGATCAGGACGCGCGGCGCATCTTCGTGCGAACGAATCACGCCCACGGGTTTGCCGCTCTGCACCAGCAGCGTCTGATCGGGTTCGAGATTTTTCAGCGATTCAAGAATCGCGTGAAAGCAGTCCCAATTCCGCGCCGCCTTGCCGATGCCGCCATAGACGACCAGATCTTGCGGGCGCTCGGCCACGTCGGGGTCGAGGTTGTTCTGGATCATTCGATACGCGGCCTCGATGACCCAGTTCTTGCAGGTGCGAGTCGATCCGCGCGGGGCGCGAATGGTTGGCGGTATGGTAGGTGTTGCCATGTTGGTGGCACAGACATTCCTGTCTGTGTCTCCGGTTCGACACTCATATCGGAGACACAGACAGGAATGTCTGTGCCACCGAATCACAAAGTGTAACCGCTGGCATCTTACCATCGCGCCGGGCACAATTCCCAAGCCAATGCCAACCAACTCCAACGCGGTTATTCTCGATGGTCAATCGCTCAACGTGGAAGACCTGACGCGCGTGGCCCGCGATCCTGCATTCAAGGTGGCGATTGCCCCGGCGGCGATGGAAAAAGTGCGCGTCGGCCGGCGGCAGATCGAGCAGATCGTCGCTGAGTATCACGCGGCGCTCAATGATTCCAACACGCCCAACATGCACGTATACGGCGTGACAACCGGGTTTGGGGAGTTCAAGAACGAACCCGTCCCGCCGGAAGACTTGGTCAAGCTGCAGCAAAATATCCTGATCAGCCACGCCGCCGGCACGGGCGATAATGCCCATGCTGCCGACCCCGCCAACTACTTTCCCGCCGACGTGGTGCGGGCGGCGCTGGTGCTGCGGCTGAACACGCTCATCAAGGGCCACAGCGGCGTGCGCGAAGAACTGGTGAACTGCATCGCCGCGATGATCAACCGTGGAATCGTTCCGCTGGTTCCGACGCGCGGCAGTGTCGGGTCGAGCGGCGACCTGTGTCCACTCGCGCACTTGTTCGTCGTGCTCCTCGGTCATGGAAAGTTTTATGTGGTCAACGACGCGAACGAATGTTTACCCGGATCGCCCGCGACGCGCAATCTGCACGAAGCGAAGGAACTTAAAAACTCGCTTGGATCCGATCCCATTCCGCCAAGCTACAAAGAAGGACTCGGCCTGACCAACGGTGCTACGTTCAGCGCCGCCATGCTCGCACTGAGCGTGTTCGACGCCGAGCAACTCGCCAACACCGCCGATGTGGCGACCGCCATGACGCTCGAAGCCGTCTGCGGGCGAACCCGCGCATTCGATGAAGCGATCCACGATGTTCGCAACCTGCGCGGCCAGCGCGACAGCGCTGCCAACATTCGCGCAGCGTTGAAGGGGAGTAATCTTGCCGATCGCGCCAAGAGCCTGCAGGACGCGTACAGCATTCGCTGCTCGCCGCAGGTTCACGGGGCCACGCGCGACACGATCGCGTATGCCAAAATGGTCGCGCTGGCCGAGATGAACGCGGCGACGGACAACCCGCTGTTCTTCCCCACGCTGGGTCGTCGGCCGTTTGATATTCAGAGTCGGATGGATCGCGGGGATGATGCAAATGATCTCGGCGACGACCGAGCCTTTTCCGCCGGCAACTTCCACGGGCAACCGGTGGCACTCGCGGCGGATTTTATGGCGATCGCCGTCGCAGAGCTTTGCAACATTGCCGAGCGGCGTACGCAGCTGTTGCTCGATCGTCACCACAACCGCAATCTTCCTCCCAACCTCATCAGCCGCCGCGGGGTGAACAGCGGGCTGATGCTTACCCAATACACCGCCGCGGGAATGGTGAGTGAGAACAAGGTGCTGGCGCATCCCAGCAGCGTCGATTCCATCCCTACCAGCGGCAACAGTGAAGATCATAACGCCATGGCCACCTTTGCGGCGCGAAAGCTGCGGACGATCGTGGGTAACGCGCAGGCCGTGCTGGCGATCAACCTACTGGCGGCGGCGCAGGCGATCGATTGGCGGGTGGGCATGGAGATTTCCCCCAACACCGCCACGACGACGCAGAACGTGATCGGCGCCGTCGCCGACAAGCTCGCCATCGCCGAGGCCGAAGCGGTTCAGTTTGAAGCCGCGACGACAAAACCAAACGCCGTCGAAACCATTGCCAACAACCTCGGCGCCGGCCCGGCGGCGGCGTACCGCGCGATTCGCGCCGTCACCCCCACGCTGCTGAGCGACCGCGTGCTGGCCGACGACCTTGGCGCGGTGCGAACGATTGTCGCCAATGGCAAACTCGCGGCGGCGGCGTCGAGCGCGATCGGTGGATTCAGGCTTCTTCGTCCGCTGCAAACCGTGTAGCGCGCAACACGTCTGAGCGCCGAGTGCGGAGTAAAGCCCTGCACGCCGTGTTGTGAGCTTTAGCGAACACACGGGTTCGAGCGCCGCAGACCGAAGCCCGCGTGTTCGCTAAAGCTCACAGCACGGCGTGTGGGCCGAAAGTACGGCGAATTACGCCTGAAATCGTCGTCACCCGAAATCTTTGACGCTCAGTCCCGTTAGCAACGCGAACAATCGACCAGCCGCGAAGCGGGGCTGGCAGCTAAATTTCCAGCGATCAATATTCGAACAAGTTTTATGCAATGGCTGTTCGATCCTGCCACACGAATCAGCGCACGTTCCGTCAATCGTGTGGTGGTTTAATCGAAGCTTGATCGACTCCAAGCGTTACATGATCGTCAACTCGCGATACTCACCGGCCGTTATCGAATTCGCTGCCTGCCGGATGCGATCGGCATCAGCGCGAATTCTCGGCCAGCTTGTTGTAGTCAGGAACAGAATAGCGAGGCGGCGATTCTTCAGATTCTGCTGGTAGCTAAGGCTCTGGTCGGTGGTGATCAGAAGATCAAACGTCGATTCCGCCGCAGCCAACAGTTGGCCATTGCTTAAGGCTGACCACCCGCGTTCGGCCGCGGTTTGCACATCGTGTTCGGACAAGTTTTTTCGGAGCGGTACGGTCGTCCCTTGATCGAAGAGGATGAGCATGAGTTCACGCCTCGACGAGGCTGCGTTCGGCGTGTTCCAGAACAGCCGTCACCTGTGTTCGGGCGACGCCGGGGAACCATTCCAGAAAGTCATCAACGGTTGCGCCGGATTCCAGATTTTCAAAAAGCGATCGAACCGGAACCCGCGTACCGACGAATAACCACGCCCCGCTCACTTTTTCTAGTGATCGTTCGACGGCGGTGCATGTGCTCCAATCAATCATCTTTCCAAAATGATAACACCCGGCAGCCTCCATTGGCAATCCATACGCGTTGACGGAGGTGAAGGCGGTGCTACGTTGCCTCAAAATCTTCCGCGATTAACTCCGCCACG
>CAZXLA010000091.1:0-13768 GCA_964641895.1 uncultured Tepidisphaeraceae bacterium | reverse complement strand
CGCCGATGTCGGCTTCGACCCAAATACCCAGGGCGTCCGATCCCAGGAATCTTGACTTGTAATGCCGAAGCATCCCCCCCGAAGGCAGCGTAAGCACAATCGCCGACCCGCGCTCGACCGCATTGCGCAGAAACTGTTCCGGAGTGCCGCTCATCAACACTCTTCATCGGCAAGAGTCGGCGGAGAATCGACGGCGATGCCGCCGAAAGTTCGCACATTGGCGTCGCGCGGAAAGTCCGATAATGGGCTGCGCGGGCTTTACTTCTTTCGCACCTTCATCGTGACCGTCGTTTCCTGGTCGGCTTCGGCCATAACGACCGTGCCTCCCACCCAGGTCTTGTCTGCTGGCGTAATGCTGAATGAACCATTCACCATGTCGGCAATCTTAAATTTGCCTTGCGCATCCGTCGTGGCGGTAAATGGCTTCTTGCCTGCAAGCTCCGGATGGGTCCAACTCACCTTTAATGCCAAATTCGGAACCGGCTTGCCCTGGAAATCGGTGACCACTCCGGAAATCGAGGCTTTTGTCGAACCCGACGCCGGGAGGGACGAAACTTGTACTCGCCCCCCGCTCCAAAACAAGCTATAGGCAATGAATCCCAACACCAGCGCGACGGCGATCGCCATACCCACTTTTGCCTTCGGATTCTCCAGCCATTCAGGAAGCGCAACAGGCATTCGATCTCCAATCCAAATGTAAAATCACGGAGCCATGCAGGCGACTAGCGTCGCCAGCAGGCAGACAAACAGTTGCGGAATAATACCGGAAGCGACCTCAGTTGATACCTCGCGCGCCTTTCACGACAGGTCGGTTCCCGGGCAACCGCGTATGCCCCGAATGACGAGCCGCGCGCGTCACGACCGGTGGTGCTGCTGCGGGAATCGGTCGTGTTGCTGCTGGAATCGGGTCGCTGACGCTCGCCGCTCGTCATGTGCGGGAGCCTTGGCCGGTTGAAACGTTGGAAAAATTTGAATTGACATTAGTCGGTGTTTCTGATTATGATTAAGAGTTGAAGAGAAAATATGTAATCTGGCAGCTTGTTCACCCAGCAGCTGCTTGATTCAACTAATCCGTCCTGTAGCGCAACAAGCGCCCAAGACAATAACTTCTGGAGGTCTGATCGTGAAGCAATCGCACACGTCATCACGAGCATTTACGCTTGTGGAGCTTCTCGTCGTCATTGGCATCATTGCCGTACTTATCGCAATCCTGCTTCCCGCATTGGGCTCCGCTCGCCGACAAGCCAATGCCGTCGCCTGTGCTTCAAACATGCGATCGATCTATCAGGCTTGGCGCGCTTACGCGACTGAGTTTAAGGATTCGCTGCCTTACAGTTATTACACCAGCAACGGTGCTGGAACTCCCACCATCGGCGAAAACGCGGGCGATGCGACGGATAAGGCCACATTTGTGTGGTGGGGCATCACTCGCAAAATGGTGAGAAAAAACGGTAATTGGGATAACAGCACGCTGGCGACCGACGGCGGCCGAGTAACCCGTTTCATGCCGATGTTCAACTGCCCGACGGGCCTGAACCGCGATGCAGGTTGCGACTTTGCCAGCAATCCGGTTGCACTGCCGGAATTGCGCTACGAGTCTGTGTTCGAAAGACACCTTACCAATGGACCGTTGAAGCCCTCGAAGTTCGCAAAGCTGCCGCCGGATGTCGCGCTCCTCTGGGATGCCGCAGAGCTTGCTCCAAACTTCGACCGTCAATACGTGACCGGGTATGACACCGCCGAAGGGTCGCTGATGCTTGCTGCACAACAGCCATTCCGTAGATATCGTGGCGAGGCGGCCAATGAAGGCGACGAATTCAAGTGGCATGACGAAGCGCCCGTTAACCCTGGTCCGAACGTCGAAGCCGGAGGTACGACGGCCTCTACCAATGGTCAGATCCGCTGGCGCCACGGTAAGAACGAATCGGCCAACGTGCTGTTTTCGGACGGCAGCGTAAAGCTCTTGGGCATTACCAAGAATTACGGGGCGATCAATTCCAATGGCGCGCGTGGTGACTTTAAGATGCGATTTCTGCGCATTCGCCTGACCCCAGGCTTTACCAGCGACCCCAGCTAACTGCGTCGCGAAATAATTTCCACGTATTAATTACTCTTAATGCGCATCGGGCCGACATCGAAAACGTGTCGGCCCGATGCGCTTTTTCTGGGAGTGCTTCTTGTGCTGTACTTGCGCGACCGCGCCGGTCCGCCTGCACAATTTACCCTGCTTTCGTCACTTGCGCCCTCAGCGCAAGTTTAGTTCGGTTGTAGCGGCGGCCGTCCTTGGCCGCTCTGTCTGGCATCGAACTCCCGGGACGGGCGTCGCTCCAGACGCGTCGCTACAGAAGAGTGAAAAACGCTAATGCACGGTGTTTCTGTCACTGAAATGCCATCAGGTACCGCCTGCCTTCCGTCCAGAGTAATTTTGTATTAACAAACTGTTTATTTTCGTTGAATTCGCCACAAGTTGTGATAAGCTGAAATACTGGATGGGAGCGTAAATTGTCTGTTGATGCCGAACCGCGGTTTAATTCTCGCCCGAATGCGGTGAAACTCACCAGCCCACCCCATCCTTTGCGTCATCTAATTCTCGACACATTGTTTCGCATTAGTTTTGGATTGTGACCCACCCGGTCTTCCTCAACTTGCGCCGTCTTTTTTTCCTTCCAGGAGGCTCGAATGCGTTCAGCGATTGCTCGTAAGTTAGCCCTGTCGGCTGCGGCTCTTGCCGCTTTCCCGGCGATTTCATCCGCCCAGTTTTACACGCGTGATGGCGGCTATGTCATGCCCGCCGGCCAAGTCAAGCATACCGGCCAATTGCTTGGAGGCTCATCAAATCGGTTCGACCTTAATTCGTCCGGCGCGCTTGGTGGCCCGGAACTTTCTTCGACGTTTCTTGGCCAAAACGACCTAGACGTCGTCGACGGCTGCGGCGTCCTTCTCGCGCTGACCCCCGCGGGTGGTGCCAACGGTTGGTTTAATCCGCTCAACTGGAGCAGTGGCGTTCCGAATGCCTCCACCGACACCGCCACCTTCAACCAGCCCCCCGATGGCTTGGGCGACTTCACCGTCGACCTTGCCGCCGTCGCGACGATGGGCACGATTAACCTGAACAACAGCCGTGGTACCGATATCATCGATACGACCAACGCGGGTGGCGGCTTCAATGTCAACGCCGGCACACGCCTGCAGGTCAATTCGACCCGCTTCTTCCCCGAAATTGATGCCCGCTGGAAAAACATCTTCGGCGGGCTGTTCTTCGGCCAGCGCATTCAGGCCCCGATCAGCGGCGCTGGTTCGGTCGTTGTCTCCGGGCTAGCCGCACCGGTCTGGTTGACCGGCGCTAACAGCTTCACGGGTGGCCTCACAGTGCAGAACGGTATCGTGACCGTCGCCGATTTCACTTCGACGGCAGTCGGTGCATTCTCGCCGCCGGTCATTAGCGAAGGTCAGTTCGGCGCTTCGACCATCACCCTAGATGGCGGAACCATTCGCCTGTTCTCAAATCTGGCAACACCGAGCATCATCGGTTTAAGCCGTCCGATCGTGCTTGGCGCCGGCGGCGGAACTATTGCGACCACCACGTCCCTGGGCGCCGTGACCGGCGTCATCAGCGGCGGCGGTAACCTGAATGTTGTCCGCGGTAACACCAATACGAATCTTCAAGCCGCCAACACGTATACGGGCCTTACCCATATCGCCAGCGGTTCGCTGACGGTCGGCGGTGCCGGTGGGCGCCTCCTGAATACGTCGGGCCTAGACCTCAACGGCACCTTCTCGGTTGCCAACGGCGGTACGGCCGGCAATGTCGATCGTGTTAACAACGCAGCCCCGATCACCAGCCGTGGCGGCGTGTTGCGCGTCACCAGCACCACCAGCTTTGCCGAGACCTTCGGCGACTACACCACCACGCAGGGAACCAACAGCATCCTGATCACCACCGGCGTCACCGGCACGGTGGATACGGTTGTAAACCTCGGCAACGTCACCCGTCAGAACAACTCGTCGATTGCCGTGTACGGCCGTAACCTCGGCCAGACCAACGGCACGCTGACGACGCACCTCACGATGGCCAACGGCACGTCGCTCCTCATCGGCACGCCGGCACTGGGAACAACCGACAAGGCGATCATCCCGTTCGCCGTCGCCATTTCCAACAACAGTGCCACGGCCTCGGCCGGTGGCGGCATTGCGGCACTTTCGACATACGATGCCAACGGTTTCCGTCCGCTGACGGCCGCCGAACACCTTGTGAATACGACTGCCGGCGCGACCGGTGAGTCGAACATTCTTGTCAACCAGGTTGGTGCAACTGCTTTGGGCAGCGCAACCGTTGGTGCCTTGGCGATTGCAAGCCCGACCTTGTCTGCCGTGGCCCCCGCCGGCGCGGTGACCGCCGGAACCATCACCCTCACCAAGGGCGTGCTGCTGAGCAATGCTCAGGGCAATAGTTTCAACGGTAACTTGACCAGCACCTACACCAATGGTGCCGGCCGCCAGGAACTGATTCTTCAGTTGCACAGCGACAACAGCCCCACGGCCGGCACGACGGTCGGCGGCAACATCTTTGGGGCTATTGACCTGACCAAGGCCGGTCCGGGAACGTACTTCCCCACCGGTGCCAACACCTACACTGGAAAGACCGCTCTAACCTCCGGTCGGACGATCTTCGCGACCAACATTCCGGCATCAGGCCCGGGCATTTTCGGCAATCCTTCGGCCGGAAACGAAACCATTGAACTGCAATCGGCAGCGACCAACCTCGCCGGTGGCGGCGCGGCTCAGACCCGTTTTTTGAATGAAACCGCCGGGTCGTCATTGAGCGTCGGTCGGCCGGTGACCATCTCGGGCAACGGCGCGGGCGGCGTGCTGGTTGGTTCTTTCGCTGGGGCTAACATCGTTTGGAATGGCACCTTCACGGTCGGCGACAATGCTCAGGTGATCACCACCGGCTCGCACGAGTTCCGTGGGAATATCGTGGGCGGCGGCGTGATTCGTGATAACGGCGGTGGCCGCACGATTCTCGCCGGCAACAACAGCGGCTTTACTGGCTCGATGATGTTCAACCTGCCGGGAGCTGCCAACACGATCGTAGTTGTCGAACCGACGGCGATCGAACCCTTCGGTGTCGGCACTGCTGACATCGACGACGTGATGACCTTCGTCGCGCAGAGCGACTTTACTTCGTCGGCCAGCTTCCTGATTACCGGCGCCGGGCTGGGCACCTGGAGCGGTGTGGGTAACCCCACCCTGTCCGGGTCGGTTGACCTTGGTGCGTTTACATCCAATGTCCAGATTGGCAGCGGCGTGGGCACGGCATCGGCCGGCAAGCTCACGCTCAGTGGCCCGCTATCCAACGGCAACTTCATCCTGCGTGGCGTCGCCCTCACCGGAGGCGGTTCCACCGATTTCACCACCGGCACACTCGAAATCAGCGGCAACAACGTTGGTTTAGATAGCGTGGTGTTCCTCGGCGACTCGGCCGTTTTGGCCGGCGCCGGCACCTGCACCAACGCCGCAGCGGCGGAAGTGCCCGCCGGCGTGCTTCGCATCACGGGCAGCACTGCCCTTGGCGCCGAAGACGTGCAGATCAACTCCGAAGGTTCAACCGTGCAGTTGGCCAACAACATCTCGCTGTCGGCCAACAACGATTTCTTCCTGCAAGGCGATGGCGTCGGCAGTGGAACGACCGCACTGGGTTCGCTGAATAATGCATCAGGCAATAACACGATTGCCGGCGACCTGGTTTTTGCTGATCATGTGAATGTGTCGGGAACGATCAACACCGCACAGACTGTGCGTGTTGAAGCCGGCTCATCGCTTGCTAATACCGGCGTGTTCTTTGATATCACCACCGGATCGGGCGGCGGAACGCTTGCGAATAGCAATGCCGTTCTTAACAAGACCGGCGGCGGTGCATTGACTGTCACCCGCGTATCGGCCACTGATGATTCCACCCCCGACCCCGACACCATCATCACCCTCGGCGGCCTCAACATCGTCGAAGGACGCGTGAACGTTGGGCTTACGGGCGCCAACAACAGCCTCAACAGCACCAGCGCTGTCAAGAGTCTGGTCATTGCCGCGGGCGCAACGCTCGACTTGGGCAACAACTCTATGGTTGTTGACTACGCCGGTGCCAGCCCGCTTGTTGCTCTGGAAGACCTGATCACCCTGGGTCGTGGCGCCGGCGCTTGGAACGGCACCGGTATCACGAGTGCAGCAGCCGCTGCCGGCCCGAGTGGCAAGTTTTCGCTCGGTATCGCAGAACAGGGCGATACCAACTTCGGGACCAGCTTCCCGGATGATCCGAACGTGGCCGGTGGCGCGACGATCGACGGCACGTCGATCCTCATTCGCTACACCCTCACCGGCGATGCCAACCTGAGCGGCAACGTCACGTTGGACGACTTCACCTTGCTGGCAGCGTTCTTTGGTCAACCGAACCAACGCTGGGCCACCGGTGATTTCAACTACGATGGATTGGTCAACCTTGACGATTTCACCGCGTTGGCGTCGAACTTCGGTCAGAGTGCAGTTGACCTCCCGCGCAGCTCGGTGCCGGAACCGACGGCCTTCGGGGCTATCGGCCTGGCAATGGCCGGCCTGGCGGCTCGTCGCCGTCGCGCTTAAGCCAATGGGCTAGGCCGGCTGCGTCGCAGTAAGTTTTGATGTAAATAATTCCCGCCCGACGGAGTTCGCTCCGCCGGGCGGGTTTCATTTTAGCCGCAGATAAACGCCGATGAACGCAGATGGAAGAAGAACGCCATGCTCGGCCAAGCTACAACCCTCCGGCTTATCTGCGTTCATCTGCGTTCATCTGCGGCTAAATGCTTCGCTCGAATGCCCCGGCTAATACGCGTCGCGGCGGCGCGGCGACGGCGGCGCGGCGTCAGAACATCTTCAATTGATCGCGCTCAAAGCTGAATTTGCTGGCGGGCTGGTCGATGGGGATTTTGTAATTGCCGCTCCAGCAGGCGGTGCAACAGTCTTTTTCCGGGACGGTGACGCACTGGAGCATTCCTTCCAGCGACAGGTAGGCGAGTGAATCGACTTCCAGAAAATCGCGGATCTGATCAATCGATCGCTCGTGCGCTACAAGTTCGTGGGGGGTGGCGAAGTCGATCCCGTAAAAGCACGGATGTCGGATCGGCGGGCACGAGACGCGCAGGTGAATTTCCTTCGTTCCGGCCCGGCGGAGGGCGCGCATCTTTGATCGCGTGGTTGTTCCGCGGACGATCGAATCATCCACGACGACGATTCGCTTATCTTTCACAAGCTCGTCGATGATATTGAGCTTCATGGCCACGGCGCGGTCGCGCGCCATCTGGTCCGGCAGGATAAAGGTACGGCCGACAAACCGATTCGGCACGATCGCCTCTTCAAACGGCAACCCGGATTCCTTGGCATATCCCGAAGCCGCCGACCGTCCGCTGTCGGGCATGGGCACCACGCAGTCGGCCGACACGTTGGATTCGCGGGCGAGCTGCCGCCCCATGAGCACGCGGGCGCGCAACACGTTCTGGCCGAAGACTTTGCTGGCCGGGTTGGCGAAATAGACATGCTCGAACACGCACCGCGCGCCTTCGTCGGCGGGCGGCACGAACCGCCGGCTGTGCACACCGGCGTCATCGATTCGAACAATCTCGCCGGGCTCGATCTCGCGGACGAACTCCGCGCCAATCGCATCAAACGCGCACGTTTCGCTGGCCACGCACCAGGCCCCGCCGAGCTTGCCCAGCACCAACGGGCGGATGCCCCACGGGTCACGGCACGCTTCGATGCGGTTCGGAAAAAGAAATAGCAGGCTGAACGCGCCCTGCAGGTGTTTCAGCACATGCGGCAGGGCGTCCTGTTTTTCCACATGACTCGGCTTGGCCAAGAGGTGCACGATAATTTCGGTGTCCGTCGTGCTTTGAAAAATATGGCCGTGGCGCTCGTATTCGTCGCGCAGTAAGCCTGCGTTGATCAAGTTACCGTTGTGCGCCACCGCGACCGGCCCCATCAGGTATTGCCGCAATAGCGGTTGGGCGTTACAGAGCTTGCTCGAACCCGTGGTTGAATACCGAACGTGGCCAATGCCGGCCTTTCCGGCGAGCGTTTCATCAAGCGTCCGCTGGGTAAAAACCTGGCTGACCAGGCCCATGTCGGCGTGGCCGTGCAGTTCGCCGTTGTCGGCAACGACGACAATGCCCGCCGATTCCTGCCCGCGGTGTTGCTGGGCGAAAAGCCCCTGGTAAGTGATCTGCGAAGCGTCGGGCGTTCCCCAAATGCCGAACAGGCCGCACTTTTCCTTTTTCTCGTACTCGTCGTGCTGAGCGGGGTTGGGGTGCGGGGAGTGGTGGTTGATAACGGGCAGGCGATGGGCCACGAAGTGAGTCTCCTGCTAAAACAGGACTGTACGCGCGGGGATGCCGCATCGTCAAACGTAATCCTTCACATCGCCGCGTGATCGCGGGCCCGCTTACCGTTTGTTCGCCCGAAATGCATTTTTCCGCAGATTAACGCCGATTCACGCAGATCGGAGTAGGGCTGTGCACGGTCGTCCTGAAGCGTAGTGGCGGGGATTGGTCAGAGTGCCTTGATCGCCCAGTGGTGTAAAATCAAAATTTCTCAATTCATCATTCCAGCCACTGAAAGCTCCAGAACTTAGACTATGGCGAAGTGACCTGAAACCGTGGATCGCGTTCCAGGGTCACGCTCATATCCAGGAGCAACTGGTTGAACTGCCGGTTGGGGTGCGGCGGAACGCCGGTGCTCATTGCGGCCATTGGCGGCATCGCTTCCCCCTCGACGCGGCGACGTACCATGTCGCGGATCAGATAGTGTGACCCGACGCCTTTGACCAGCTTAAACGGCAACGAGAATGGATCGACGTGCATCAGTTCGTAGTGCCGGCCGTTGAGATACTTCAGGCTGTAGGAATAGTTTACACCGTTGACGCCGGCCAGTTCTTCGACAAGCTTCACCTGCCCGTCGTTATTATTCGCCGCCGACACGCGATAGGTCATCTTCGCATCCGCTGCCGGAAAACCTGTGTTAGCGCCGGGGCACAACAGCACGCGCATATCGCCGAAATATTTCTTCATCACCACATAGAAGCTCGCCGGCGTCGCGGTCGGGTCGGTGGGGTCGGCGTTAAAATTGGTTGAGCCGTCGGTGTTCCAAAGCGGCTCGATGATCAGCGGCAGGCGCTGATTGTTATCGTTCACGTAAATGAGCAAACCTGCGCCGATTTGGCGCAGGTTGCTCGCACAGACGGTTTGTTGAGATGCCATGCGGGCCTTGCGCATAGCGGGAAGCAGAATACCAATCAGCAGCGCGATGATGCCGATCACCACAAGCAATTCTACCAGCGTGAATCCGCGTCGCGTGATCATATCAATGCTGTCCTGAGACCCGCTTATATTCGCCCGTTCACGTTCGCCGTCGAAGGATAAACATCGTGGCGAGCGAAGCAAGGGCCGCGACGCCGGCCGGCTCGGGAACCGCACCAACATAGAGGAACGGCCGATTCGCACCGCCCGATGAATGGTACACCGCCTGCACACTTCCGCCGTTGAGCACCACGTCGCGCTGCTGCACACTAAAGCCGAAATTGGTGGCGGGGTTAGCAAGCCACGCCTGCACTTGCGACGTCACATCGAAGGTGACATGCCGGCCAATGCCATCAATTGTTTCAGAATCCAAAACGGTTGCGCCAAACGTTGGCTGGGTTCCCCACGTTACGGTGGCGACATCCCAGGCGGCGGTCACCGGAAACACATCGGCAATCACCGGCGCTGCGGGCGAGGGGTTGATCACCGGGAACCCCACCGTTCCGCCGTCGGCAACGTAGAGGTTAAAGGTGGCGATTTCGCCGGCGCCCAACGTCACGCCGGTGAGATCGAACTGCACCAGCGACCGAAGATCGTGCCCGCTGGACGACCTGCCGCTGGCCAGTAGTGCATCAAAACCAGGGGACGCGTTGAAGTTGAACGTCGGCAAAAACGAGTAAACGAACGTATCTTTACTCTGCGCCGCCGTGGGCTGAATCACCGTTTGTGCAAAAACCGACGAACCAACAAACACCGCCACCGAAGCGGCGACGACACGAAAAACTTTGCGAACCATTTTCTGACCTCCAGAGCAGTTAAAGTAAAGCTCGAACATTCGCCACGCGACAAACGTTCCGGCGGGCCACCGTGTCCCACCACGTGGCATTGCCCGTCTCCTAGTTATTCACAATGGCGCACCTTTGGCAACCGTCGATTCTCCGACGCGACAACTCGCCTCACCAACCGGATCTGCATGTTTGCCAAGCTCTCGCGCGAAGCGCCAGATAAGGGGCTGCAGCACTGCACGGGTCGTCGCCAGCGGGCGGCGCAACATCGAGGCAACGCCGTGCGTTTTCTGGTTGATCTGCAATGATGCGAGTGATCGTTCGACATCACGCCGTGCGCGCGGAATACTTCGCGCCACCTGCATGAGCGGCAGTAGAATGATCGCCGGCAAACGCAGTTGGCGCAACAGGCGAACGAACGCGATCGGCCGCACGCACCGCGCGATCACTACAGCGGCGACCGTCATGGGCCAGAAGCGCAGGGCGAACGTGCGCCCGAGGTCGACCACCCGATCAGCATCGCGATGCCATAGGAAGCTTGCCGCGGCAAAGGTGATGCAACCCCAGGCTAGGGCCACGGCGGCGCTCAATAGCGCGCGGCGTAATCCGAACCAGTAGCCGTAGCCGAAGAAAACCGCCGCGAGTATCGCAAGACCGAACCAGGATTGGACAACCATCGGCAGTGTGCCGGCGATGATCACCATCGCCAACGCCACAGGCGCGTGCCAGGATTTCGACGCATTCGTACGCGGCGAAGGCGCCGCACTGCGTGTCGCCGCCGGAAGACCTTCGGGCGGTGCATCGGAACGTCGCGCAAGATTTACACCTAGGCTCCGCGCGAGTTTGCGGCTGAGCATCACACCCACCGCCGCCCCGCCGATTCGAAGCGGCCATTCGGCCAGCCACAGCATCCACAGCACAGGTTCCCGGCCGTCATTGGTCGCCAGCAGAATTTTTATCGGTGCGGTAAATCCGGCGAGCAATTCGAACACCACGGCGGCCATCAATACCGCGGGGGTCGAACCGAATGTACGCGTAACCCGCCCCGCCGCCGCCGCGCCGAGTCCGGCCAGCATCATCATCACCGAAACGTAGATCAGCCCGATCTGCAGCAACATCACCAAACCGTAAACAACGCCCAGCAGCGCCATGCACCTCCAACGCCGGCCTGCGCCAAGCAGCAAGCCGATCGCCAGTGCGTCGGCGACCGCCTTAGGCCCGGCGTGCAGCAGCGAATTGTAATGGCCGAAGGCGATCGTGATCCCGACGACGACGATCGTTCCCAGCACCACCATCAATGTCGCCGCGACGCCGGTGGCGCGCAACTCGGCCGCGGTGAACCAGTCGGAGGACTTGGAATCAGTCGTAAGCATGGGCGGCAATCTCGTGTTCGGCGATCCGGTGCTTTGCGATCAGGCCAATCGAAATTCGCCACGCAACCGATTGAAATGTTCGCGGATTTCCTCCGTCGGCGGCTTCGTGCCAAAGGTAAGAAACACTTTGAAGGCTGAGCTGCCGCGGCTGTCAAAGAACTGGAAGCTTAGCGTCGGTACGCCGTCCATGTGCCCGGGCTTCTCCACCGCGAACACGGCAGCGAGTTCCTTCGTGCGAATGTGCATATCAAGCGACTTCGTCTGCACGTTAAAGTAATCCCCCCACGCACTGAAATTGCCGAATTGCCCGAACGCCTCGAGGGTCACGGCGTTATTGGTTGCGATAACATGCACCTGCCCCAACTGTTCGAACGAACGAATGAGCGGCTCCCATTTCGTTACATCGAGTTCGATCGATACAGTCGCGGGCAACGCCCGGACGACCTCCGCTTCGGGAAGTCCCAACTCGCGGGCGAGTTGCACCGTCAATGTGCTGGGGTTTTGGTTGAAAGCGTCGCGGATTCGGGCAGTTTTTGGATCGATTTCTGTCGTGGTCATTCTAGCTCCTTGTTGAGAATGAGTCTCAATACCTTCTCAATGCTATGGCTGTCAAGACGGTTTCATCAAGAAAATTCGCCGGACGGCAAATTCAAACGCCAAGCTCCGCGACGAGGTGGCGCCCGAGTAAGATGGTTGGCTCGACACCGAGCGAGTTAAACGGGCATGAGCAAAAAAGGCCAACGCCAGAAAAACCTCACCGCAACCTTTATCGCCGGCGGGTTGGATGAAGACCGGCTGAACACGCACCAGCGGTTCACCCAGCGGTCGAAAGATCATCAGAAGAACAGAACGCTCCGCACATCGCTGCTTCGCGCCGCCGAGGCCGAGCAGATTGCCAACGTGGATGCCCTGCCCTGCGGGCGGGTGGTACAGGTGCATTCGGTGTATAGCGATGTGGAAATCGATGGCTCGCTTCGCCTGTGCGTCGTCCGCAAGACGCTGCACAAAGTAAGCGAGACGCGCGTGGTCGTCGGCGACATGGTGCGGGTCAGCGAAGTTCAAACCATGAGCGACGCCGCCGTCGCCGACGCGCTTCCGACGCGCGAAGGGGTGATCGAGCGCATCGAGGCGCGCCGATCCATCCTCACCCGGGCCGACGTGCGGCAGGAAAGAGATAAAATCGTCGGCCAGATTCCCATCATCGCCAACGCCGAGCAGATGCTGATCGTGGCCAGCCTGCTGCTGCCCCGGATCAGTTGGGGCTTGATCGACCGCATGATCGTCGCCGCCCGCGCGGGTGATGTTGAGCCGATCGTCTGTTTGAACAAGATCGATCTAGCCGATGGCGCCGACGCACGCGCGAAGCCCATCCAAATCGAGAGCGCGGTCGCCGAAGCCGACGAGGTGCTGGGTTACTACACTCAGATCGGCGTGCGGTCGGTGCGAACCAGCGTTCGCAACAACACGGGCATTGAACAACTCCGCACGATGCTCACTGGAAAGCTGACCGCGCTCACCGGGCACAGCGGCGTGGGCAAAAGCTCGCTGATCAGCGCCGTGCAGCCGAGCATCAATATCAAGACCGGCGAGATCAGCAACTACAACCAGAAAGGCCGGCACACGACCACGTCGGCAAAGATTTATCACCTCGATGGTGGTGGCAGCGTGGTCGATACGCCCGGCGTGCGGCTGTTCGGCTTGTGGAATCAATCGGCCGAATCGCTGGCGCTGTTCTATCCTGATATCGAAGCCGGCTCGGCCCCGCCGTGGCGCGTGGAAAGCTACCGGCGTATTCTCGCGTCGCTCCCGCCGGCGCATTGACAATCCCGCGCCTAAATCAGAAAAGTAGCGGCATGAACGATTTGTTCGACACCCTGAAATTCGACGCCCACGGCCTGATCCCCGCGGTCATCGCCGATCATCAGACGCATCAGGTCCTCATGATGGCGTGGATGAATCGCGACGCGCTGAGCAAGACGCTCTCCACCGGCCACACGCATTTCTTCAGCCGCAGTCGCAACAAGCTGTGGATGAAAGGCGAAGAGTCGGGCCACACGCAGGCGGTGAAATCAATCCGCACCGATTGTGATGGCGATGTGTTGCTGATCGACGTCGACCAAACCGGCGTCGCCTGCCATGAAGGTTATCGATCCTGCTTCTTCCGCCGCCTCGACGGGATACGGTGGGTGGTTGCCGACGAACGCGAAGTGGATCCAAAGACGGTTTATGCGCGGAAGTCGTGATGAGTCGGTTATAGGTGGCAGGTGGTAGGTTGGTGTTGGTCATCGCAGGT
>CAZXLA010000090.1:7127-14020 GCA_964641895.1 uncultured Tepidisphaeraceae bacterium | reverse complement strand
GCGCGAGGCCGACGAACTGTGTCGCGGCCATGATGCGCGGCGACACCGGGCGGCCGCGGAGTTTTTCGATCAGCAGGAACACGAAAAGGCCGCCGTCGACGATGGGAATTGGAAGGAAGTTTACCACTGCTAAGTTGGCGCTGATGACGGCGAGATACCAGATCAACCAATCGGTCCCGCGACTGGCGATGAGTGTGCCCGAGTGCAGGATTCCAACCGGCCCGCTGAGGTTTTTGGCGCTGATTGATTGCTGGATGAGCATCCGCTTGAGGGTGACGTAAAACTGCACGATGAGGTCGCGCGTTTCACCGGCACCCCAGGCCAGGGCAGTGACGGGGTTGTTGGTGTGACGGGATTCGCTTCGTTCTTTGAGCGCCAGGCCGTGCGCATAGCGCATTCTCGTTAGAATATCGGTTTCACTGGACGACGGCGTGAGGGTGAGGGTTTCGCCACCCGATGCCGAAGCGACTGCGAGCCGAATCGGAACCGATTTGTCGGCGGACTTGAGCGCGTTATGCACTTCGAACCAGCTCGAAACCGGCGCATCGTTGACCGCCGTTATGCGCATGCCGGATTTCAGGCCGGCGCGCATGGCGCCGCTGTCCTCCATCACGCCGGCGATCACCGCCTGCTGCGTTTCGCTGTCGAGGCCTATGCCTAGGCCCTTGCGATCGATGCCGATCATCGATTCGATCTTTACGTTGAGCGGCACCGCGCCGAATGACATCCGCTGGCCGGCGCGTTCAATATCGATGCTGATTGCCACGCCGGCATTGGATGCTGTTTCGACGGTTTTGAGGAACTGTTGATGCGTCGGATTCTCGACCGCATCATGCGTGGCCGTGTCTGCCGATACGCGAACAACGACATCGCCAGGCCGCAGCTTCCCGCGAGCGGCACTTTGTTCCTGCAGATACGCGATTGCCACGCGCGGTTGCATGCCGGCGAAATTGGGGCGAGAGCTTCCGAAGCTCGGTTCAAAGTTCGGCTGTAAGCTAACCTGCCGCGTCGCGCCTTCGGCGGAGCGAAGTGTGAGCTCGAGCGGCTTCCCGCCAGATTCCTGCAACGCGCGGTCGAACTGCGCCAGCGCCGCATCCTGCGAAGCCTCAAGAGGCCCCTCGACCAACGGCGTTCCGTTGACGGCGATGATTTTCTCACCCTTTCCGAGCAATCGCGACGTCGCGGGGATGAGGTCATCGCCTGGCAGTTTATCGACGCCATCCGCCGCTTCGAGCAGCGGGGCCGGACCGACGCCAATCTGCAAAAACCCGCCGTCGGTTGCTTCGGCCAAGGGAACGATGTTGACGGTCGTCTGCTTGCCGTCGGGCTTCTGCACATCGAGCACCGCGGACTCGGTTGGGTGAGCCAACGCGGTGGCGAGCCGGATCTTGTTAAAATCGTGCATCGTCGCGCCGTTGAAGCGCAGGATGCGATCGCCCGTCGCCAGCCCGGCGCGGTCGGCGGGTGAGCCGGCCTGTGCGTATCCCACCACCGGAGCGGGCGTGCGAAAGCCGTGCAGAAAAAGCGCCACGAAAAGAATGGCGGCGAGGATCACATTCATGATCACGCCGGCCGACACGATCACCATGCGCTTGCTGATCGGTTTATTGTTGTACGACTTGGCATCCAACGAGGTGGCGTTGGGGTTCATGTCGTCCTGACCGAGCATTTTCACATAGCCGCCGAGGGGGATCCAATTCAGGCGGTATTCGGTTTCGCCGATGCCGAGGCGCTGGCGCACGTCGTCATCACTACCCACCTCGCCTCTGCTGCGCGCATCGTCGATCGCCTTCTGCATTCGCGGCGCGCTGGTGCCTACCGACGTTCCCAACCCCTTCCGCCAGCAAAGCAGCGCCTGACCGAACCCGACGGCGAACTGTTCCACTTTTACGCCCGCCCACTTTGCAGCCAGGAAGTGGCCCAGCTCGTGCCAGAAGATCACGAAGCCGAAGCCGAAAATCAGAAGAAGCAGATTGAAGAGTGATGAAAGATCCATTCTCGTCCTGTCAAATTTCTTGTTTAGCCGCAGATGAACGCTGATTAACGCAGATGCAGAGAGAGGCATCAAGGTTGCAACCGCGGAAATTGCGGATTCCGTAAAGTCAGAATAGGCTCTTTTAATAAGGTGCCAACTGTCGAATTCAGCAAGCTAAATTTCTTAATCTTATCTGCGTTTATCCGCGTTCATCTGCGGCTAAAGTTACCCATCACTTCGCAAGCCTTTGTGCGCGCCCATTGGTCGGCTTCTATAAGATCGTCCAAAGACGGCTGGGCCTGCACCGTATGTTTTAACATTGTAGCCTCTACCACCGACGCGATCCGACCGAAAGCGATCTTACCGGTCGTGAACGCCTCCACCGCGGCTTCGTTGGCGGCGTTCAGGACGGCGCCCATTGTGCCGCGCTGCCGCGCCGCTTCATAAGCCAGACGCAACGCGGGAAAACGTTGCGCGTCGGGCGGGGAAAACGTGAGGTTGAACGGCTGGGTGATGTCGATTTTTTTCGCCAAACCGTCACAGCGATCTGGATAACACAACGCATATTGGATCGGCGTGCGCATGTCGGGCGGGGAAAGCTGCGCGATCACGCTGCCGTCGACAAATTCCACCATCGAATGCACGATCGATTCGGGGTGAATTACCACCTCAATCTTTTCCGGCGGCAGGTCGAACAGCCATACCGCTTCAATGATCTCCAACGCTTTGTTGAACATGGTGGCCGAGTCGATGCTGATTTTGTTGCCCATTCGCCAAGTGGGGTGGTTGAGCGCGTCCTGCGGCGTGGCATCGGCCATGCGCTGCGCCGTCCACTCGCGAAACGGCCCACCGCTGGCGGTGAGAATCACCCGGCGGACTTCGCTCAATCGCCCGGCTTTCATCGCTTGAAAGACGGCGGAATGCTCGGAATCGACCGGCAGAATGTCCACGCCGCGTTTGCGGGCTTCGGGCATGAGCAAACAACCGGCGACCACCAGCGATTCTTTGTTGGCCAGCGCGATTTGCTTGCCGGCTTTAATCGCTGCAAAGATGGCCGGCAAACCCGCCGAGCCGACGATAGCGGCCAAGACGATGTCAATGTCGTCCCGACAAACCATTTCCGCCAGCCCGGTGTGACCCTTGTAAACCTTGGCGGCCACTTTGACGGCAACTTGGGCGGCGCAAGTGTCGTCAACCACCGCGACGGAAGCCGGTTTGAACATCGAACACTGCTCGATGAGCTTGGGAGCATTTTTATTCGCGCTCAGCGCCACGGCCCGCAGGCGATCAGGATGCCGGGCGATGACGTCGAGCGCACTGCAACCGATCGAGCCGGTCGAACCGAGAATGGCTACGCGTTTTTGCAAGGGCGATGGTTATCGAAGAAGCAGTCCAATTCGGCAAGCGCGGGCGTCAATGAGCAGCTTGAATCCAGGCACGCCGGATCACCCCGCGCTGCGTCCGGCTTGAAGCAGCGAGAGTGGCTGTCGCAGCGCCACGCTGATTGCCGGCCAAAGACCGGCCAGCAGGGCAATCAGTGCAACGATACCGGTGCCGGCAAAGAGCATGTCCCACGGAACGGAAAATGGCGGGTCGTATCCGGTGAGCACCAGTAACAATCGTTTGGCGTTGATGGCGAGTAACCCGCCGCACAGAAGCCCCAGAGCACAGCCGACGATCCCGAGCAACATCGCCTCGGCCAGCACCAGCCGCAACAAATGCCCGCGGGTGACGCCGATGCTGCGAAGGATGCCGAACTGCCATTGCCGGCTGCGCACGCTCGCCATGATCGTGTTCGCAACGCCCAGCGAAGCCACCGCCATCGCGCTGAACGCGACCATGCTGACGAAGAAAATAAGCTTGCGAAACTGGTATTGGATGATGGACTTCACCAGCCGCACGTCGCCGGCCTGGATTCCCCAGGCGCCGACGTGCTGCTGAATATTCTCGGCCAGCAATTCCTTCTGAATTCCCGGCTGAACGTTGAGCGCAAAAAGGTAAATGCCCTGCACGCCGAAATCATCGCGGGCGTCTTCCAGTGTTCCAAAAATGCTGGCGGCGGTGCGCTGTTCGAACTGCTTGCCGAGGTCGAACATGCTTACCATCACATCAATGCCCGGCGACCAGACGACGCCGGCGATGGTGTAATCAACGATACCGTACACCGGCGTTTTGAGGCTGAGCTTGTCGCCGGTTTTCAAACCCTTGAGCTGACGAAATTCTTCGGTCACCAGAATGTGCCGCCGGTTTTTCGTCATCAGTTCGACCGCCTGCTGTTTCGTACCGTCACGAAATTCAAGCTCCATCATGTCGAGCGCGAGTTTAGGGGCGACGCCGAAGAACATGGTTGCATCCGGCATCACCGCCGCGCCGCGGATGCTGAAGATGGATTTGCCGAACTCGGGTGAGGCGATGGCGATGGGCAGGATTTCGTCGGCCTTCACGCCGGGCACGGTCTTGATTTTCTCCATGTCGGCGGGAGTGAGGCCGCCGATTTTGTAGCTGGTCATGAACATGTCCGGGAACTTGTCAGGAATGCGCCACCCGCCGACGACGGTGTTTCCATGCACTTGAAGCACGACGAGGATGGCCAGCCCCACCATCAGCGCCGCCGCCGTCCCCGCCGAGCGCCAGATGCCGCCGGAAAGTTGCTGGCGGAGCAGTGGATATCGCACAAAAGCCAGCAGCGCGACGATCGGTCCGATGACGCGCTCCACGAAAACCACAATCGCCGGCGCGAGGAGGAAGAACCCGAGCATCACACAGGGCAGGCCAATGCCGAAGTGCATGTAGAAAATGATCTCGCGGGCGAGGGTGTCGGCCTCTTTGAATCCCAACCCGCGCAGCAGCCCTTGGAGATTCGAAAAAAGGATCGCCGAATCCACGCCTATCAGCAGCAGTCCGGGAATCGACCAGAGCAACGCGCGCCGCGTCGAACCGGCGGCGGCCAGGGGAACCATCGCTTCCAGCGCGGTGGTGCGCGTCGCGCCCCACGCCGGCAGGATGCTTGCAAGCAACGCCGCCAGTACCGATGCGGCCGTGGCGAAGACAAGCCCTCCGGTGCTCACCACGATGCCCGCCAGCAGCACATCGGTGAAAGTCAGCTTGAGAATCAGCATCCACATCAACCCCAGCGGCACACCGACGAGAACGCCCGCCAGCGCCAGCAAGAGGGCTTCGATGATGACCAGTTGCGCAAGCTGACGTTTGTGCGCGCCAATGGCACGCAGCATCGCCAAAGTGCGCTGGCGCTCATTCACGCCCATCGATAGCGCCGAAAAGACAATGAACGCCGCGGCCAGCATCGAGATCGCGCCGCCGAAATAACTGGCTACCTGAAGGCCCTGCAGATTTTTATCAAGTTCGCCGCGCTGTTCGCTGGCGAGTTTTATCTGAATGACCGGATCGACCGCCTTGAGTTTGGGCCGCCACCGCTCGGCAAACTTCGCCGGGTCGGCGCTCGGGTCGAGATCGATCAGGATCGTCGAAAGGCGTCCTTCCGCCCCGGAAGCCCTCCACTTTTGCAGCGTACGGATCGGCATATAAATGCTCGGCTGCAGCGCCGCGAGAATTTTGGGTTTGTGAACAATGCCCACGACCTTCAGAGTGAGTACACCGTCGGGTGAAGGAAGATTGATCGATTCGCCGACCTTGACGGCCGGCCGCTTTTCGTCGCCCCAGCTGTTGGTCGGGTCTTTGATCAGCAGCGACGAAACCTGATCGATCACGCACACGTTGCCGTCGGATGAATTAAACCAGGCGCCATCGCGCAGCTCCATCAACTCAACGCGCTGATCTTCCGGGCGGGTGATGCCGATGATCATGGCGTTACGGTTGGAAACAGGTTTGCCGGCGCTATCGATTAGGCCGCTGGAAAATTCCACCCGGCCGACGGCCGATTTCACGTCGCCATCTTGCTTCACCGCCGCCAGCAACGATTCGGGTACCCCGGTTTGTGCATCGTTCTGACGGATGATGCGGGCATCGACGCTGGCGAAGAACTTCGACATCATCTTGTATGCCGCGGCTTCCATCGAGCTGTAGCCGCTGGTGACAGAAACGACCAGCGATACCGACAGCGCCACCGCCGCCACGGTAAGCAGGGCGCGCGTTTTGCGGACGAGCAGGTTCGACAATGCTAAGCGGGTGACGAACATGGGGCTTTCTAGCGAAGGCTTTCCTGGTAACGCAGCGCCAGTGATTCACTATCGTATTGATCGACATTGAAGCGGCTGACTAGCTTGCCGTCGCGAATGACGGCCACTTCCTGTGCGTATGCCGCCACGCTCGGTTCGTGCGTCACCATGACGATGGTCTTAGCGTGCACGGCGCAAAGGTCTCGGAGCAGTTCGCAGACAATTTTGCTGTTGGCCGAATCAAGGTTTCCGGTCGGTTCGTCGGCCAGGATGACCGCCGGTTCGGTGATGAGAGCCCGGCCGATCGCCACACGCTGTTGTTCACCGCCGGATAGCGCGTCGGGGCGATGGTGCCGGCGGGAGGTGAGGCCGAGGCGTGCGAGTAATTCTTCGATTTTTGTTTGATCGCCTGGCGACAGCCGTCGTTCCAGCAGCAGCGGCAGGGCGAGGTTTTCTTCGGCGGTGAGGGTGGGGATTAGGTTGAACGATTGAAAGACCAAGCCAATATTGTGACGGCGAAAGTTGGTGAGCGAGCGGTCATCGAGCGCGCCTAAGTCGGTATCGTTGATCACCACCCGTCCGCCATCGGCTTTCGTGAGGCCGGCCATCAAATGCAGCAGCGTGCTCTTGCCGGACCCACTGGCGCCCATGACGGCGACAAACTGCCCACGGTTAACCGCGAGCGTCACGCCATTAAGCGCCGCGATGGTTCGATCGCCTTGCCGGAACGATTTCGAGACGTTTTCACAAACTAATGGAGCCATTCACCCTCATGCAGAGCA
>CAZXLA010000090.1:0-7027 GCA_964641895.1 uncultured Tepidisphaeraceae bacterium | reverse complement strand
ACGATTTCGAGACGTTTTCACAAACTAATGGAGCCATTCACCCTCATGCAGAGCATAATCATGATATCGCTTCGGCGCGGTAGAATCTCTTGCGAAGTATTGATTTACCGCAGCAGTCGATTGCGCGGGCGTGCAGCATTGATGCCCAGATAGCCTGCGATCGCTCCGCCGAGATGGGCCGCTTCGCCGCCGGCGTTGGCGCCGGCGAAAATGATGGTGCCGGCGGCGATGCCCAGCAGAACCATGGCCCACGTACGCAGCTCAATCGGCATCGGCGGGAATGCCATCATGACCGTCGTCCGCGGCGCGACCCGCGCGGCGGCGGCCAGAATTCCGAAGATTCCCGCCGACGCGCCCACCAGCGGCACCCACGCCGAGCCGACCAGCACATGCAGTTTCCACAACGCCAAATACGCCAACCCGCCCGCCACGCCGCAAATCAGGTAGAAAATCAGGAACCTTCGTCGGCCCAGGTAGCTTTCGATCATCTGCCCGAAAAAGTAGAGGCCGAGCATGTTGAAGAACAAGTGTTGCAGGTTGGCGTGCAAAAACTGAAAAGTGATGAATCGCCATAACTGCAGGCCGTAAATGGCTGTGCCGGCAGAGAAATGGCCGAGCGCTTCGAGCGGGGGCGCTTGTTGTACAATGGTTCGTACGACGCCGTCGGGACCGGTGATTTGCCGGCCGGTAAAAATCTCACCGAAGTAGCCGGAGCGCACGAGAATAGAGTCGAGCACAAAAATGGCGACATTAGTGCCAATCAGCCAACTGGTGATGGACCACATGCGAAGGCGTTGGAACGCCGCCGGCTCTCGGGCTCGAAAATAGTCTCTGTCGTAAACTCCCATGAGGCGGCAAGAGTGTAGGTTGCCGGCGACGGGCTGTCACGCAGCGAGCCAAACGACTCGGCGAGATAGCATCGCGGCGTGATATTCGCTACATTTTGGGTTTCCATACCAGATTGGTGAAAGGATTTGCAACCATGCCCGGCATGACCATGACCGAAAAGATTCTTGCCAAACACGCCGGCAAAGCGCACGTCGTCCCCGGCGACAATGTTTGGGTCGATGTCGATATTCTGATGACGCACGACGTCTGTGGCCCCGGAACCATCGGTATTTTTCACGAGAAGTTCGGCCGCAACGCCAAAGTGTGGGACCGCGATCGCGTGGTGGTCATCCCCGACCACTACATCTTCACCGCCGACGAAAAGTGCCACCGCAACGTGCAGATTCTCCGCGATTTCGTGAAGGAACAGGGGCTGAAATATTATTACGATCCCGACTTCGTTACGATGAATCCGGGCATGCCCAACCCTTACAAGGACCCGAATAAGACGAGTTACAAAGGTGTGTGTCATAAAGCGCTGCCCGAAGAAGGGCACGTGCGTCCGGGAGAAATTCTGCTCGGCACCGACAGCCACACCTGCACCGCCGGCGCGTTCGGGCAGTTTGCTTCAGGAGTGGGGAATACTGATGCGGCGTTCACGCTTGGGACAGGCAAGACGTGGCTCAAAGTGCCGCCGACGATGAAATTCACGTTCCGCGGGGAAATCCCGCCGTATCTGACGGCCAAAGATCTCATCCTTGCCGTCATTGGCGAGATCGGCGTCGATGGCGCGACGTACCGCACCATGTATTTCGCCGGCGACGGCATCTCAAGCCTCACGCTCGAAGACCGCATGACGCTGACCAACATGGCGATCGAAGCCGGCGGCAAGAACGGCGTGTGCGATGTCGATGAAAAAACGCTCGCTTACGTGCGCGCTCGATCCAATGTGCCTACATGGGACGTGGTGAAGGACGATCCGGCGGCAAAATATTTCGTCGAATACGAGTGGGACCTTGCGACGATGGACCCGCTCGTCGCCAAACCCCACAGCCCCGACAACCGCGACACCGCCCGCAATTGCCGCGACGTAAAACTCGACCGCGCGTACATCGGTTCCTGCACCGGCGGCAAGATCACCGATATGATCTTCGCGGCAAACATCCTCAAGGGAAACCAGGTTAAGATTCCCACCTACGTCGTGCCCGGTTCAACAGAAGTTCACAGCGACATGAAACGCCTGAACCTAAGAGGCGCGGAACGGCAAGGAAACGAAAAGAGCATCGAAGACGTGCTGGCCGACGCGGGTTGCCTCCTCGGCCCCAGCGGATGCGCCGCGTGCCTGGGCGGTCCATCCGACACGTTTGGGCGATTGAACACACCGATGCTTTGCATCAGCACGACGAACCGCAACTTTCCCGGACGGATGGGGGATAAGAAAGCGGGCGTCTATCTCGCATCTCCGTTGACGGTTGCAGCGTCTGCACTCACAGGATTCGTGACCGATCCGCGCGAGTTTGTGTCGAAGAAGATTGAGACGGGGACGGCTGGGGTGACTTAAATTGCAATCTTTGTAATCCGAGCTAAGCCGCAAGCGGCCGCTTGCGGCTTGGCTCGGTTCGGTTCAAGGTGAATCATGGGTAATCCGCTCGTCATCGCGCACCACATCATGTGGACTGCATACGGGTGGTGGTTACCAAATGATCCTCGAGGGAGCACTTCCACCGCCGTCTATACGCCACGCCTCGCACAACTCGCGCCTCACCATATACGGGCGTAAAAAAATCCAACCGGCATCTCGTGACATCCGCGCGTTTTATGCAACGGCATCCGAGCGGCTTTAATACTCGCCGGCGCAGATTTCATCGGACGACGGACCTGACATTGCGTGTTCTTTCAGTGAAGTTATTGCGCAAGAAAAATATACCTGTTACGCCTGTGTCATCGTGCCCGACCACGTCCACCTCCTGATCCGAAAACACAAACACAGCGCAGAGGCGATGATCGAAAACTTCCAATCCGCAAGCCGCTTGCGGGCTAGCTCTTTTGGATTAAGAGAACCAAACCATCCAACTTGGACCAAGGGAGGTTGGAGAGTGTTTCTTGATCACCCGACAGATGTAAAATGAACGATCAAGTACATTGCTTGCAACCCTGATCCGTTGCATCTTCCTCGACAACAGTATGCTTTCGTCAAACCAAATGACAATTGGCCATTGTTCGATGGACACCATCCCAATTCACCTTACGCAAGAGCCCTGCGTTTGGCCGGCAGATATCCGTAAATGCTCTGGATGTAGGAATGGATGTTCGACACAATGCGTTAATGCGGAACCCCATCGACGCGCTGCAAAATCGCTTCACACAGATCCTCGCCCGCTCCGACCAATTCGGCGACGGTGGCAAGATCGTCCTCGAAACGGCCTATCACACCCTCGCCGCGGGGCAGGCGATTGGGCGTTGGCCTGATGTGGGGCTGGAAGACCTCTGGACGCACGCCATCAAAGAAGGCGGAATTCTCTTCAAGAAACCCGACGCGCGCTGGGCCAAGACCGGTCCGCAGGAAACCAAGGACATGATCGGCCAGACCACCATCGGCCCGTGGCAGATCACCGTCGGCAATGTGAAGAACAAATTCGGGCAACCTTACGGCGTATCGCCCGATTGGCCGGACGCCGACGTGTTCACCTACTGCAAAGCGCGGCCGGAAATGCAGGCGGGAATGATCAGTGACTACATTCAGGAAGCCTACGCCCAGTACGGCCGGCGGTCGCCGTATGCCATTCAGAAATATTTCTGGTTGGAAGCGTTTATCAAGAACGAAATCAGCCAGGCGGCCGAGTGGGATAAGAGCGTTTTGCCCAATCCGCCCGACGGCGACTGGAAGAAGCTCACCCCCGCCATGAAGGCCGACACCGGCTTCTACGCCAAGCAGATTGTTTGTGGTACGAAGGAAAACCCCAACGGCCTGCTCTGGTGGTTGTGGGTTACGCACGCGCACGATGAAATTCGCGAAGTATTTATGACGTGGCGACGGCAGTCGGTGAGGGTCTGGGACGAAGCAAAATTGACCGCGACGGCGACAGGTGAGCAAACGATCACGTTTGCGATCACGCGCGATGACCTGCGCTATATTCCCGACCCTGCCGCGCTCACGCAGATCAATGTGATTCTTGCTGAAGTCTCCCAGTAAGCCGGCAGGATGTCGCGTGAGTACTCTACCGGCAAGTAATTGCCGATCGCCCGTAAACTGTTACGCTCTGTCGTGGCTGGCGTCACAAATTGCGGCTTTGAGACGTGTCAATGTCGATCGCTAACATCGTCTGTTCCAACTGCGGAAAGGAATACATCTGGCAGCAGCAGCTTGCCGGGCACACCGTCCGCTGCACTTGCGGCCAGGTGATGCCTGTGCCGTCGATGGCCCCGCAGACCGATAGCGTTTATGCCCTGGCGCCCAGCGAAGACGCCAAGCCGTTGCAGCGAACGGCACGCTCGAATCTGGACGATTCGCAATTTCAACTCCCTTGCCCGGCGTGCGGCCAGCCGATCGAGTTTGGCGGGGTGGTCTGTACCGCCTGCGGCTACAACGTCAAAACCGGCGAACACATGCCGCGTAAGCCAAGCGTGCCGATTCAACTCGGCACCGCCGAGCAGGTGATCGCGCCTGCGCCGATATTGAATGTGCCGCCTTATGCCGTACCCAGTGCGCCGACGAGGAATGCCAGGGAAGAAACGCGTCGCGACGTAATCATGCGTTATGTGGGCATCGTTGCTGTGCTGCTCCTGTTGATCGCGATTGTATTTGCCACGAAGCGGTTCACGGCTTCCAAGCCGGTGGGTACGGAAAACCTGACCCCCGACGACGCCGCCATCTTTGAAAAGCTGCAGGGCGGTGCCGCCCTGGAAGCCCGGGAGTGGCTCGAAAAAGATCCCCAGCGCATGCTCGGCGCTTACAACGCGCGGCAGGGCACTGCTAAGGTCGAAGAGATGTATCGCAACGGCGCAGCAAAAGTCACCTGCCTCGGCGGGCGATTTGTCATGGCCGTCGTCGTCGAACTTCCTGCCAAACGCGAAGATCGCAAGAAGTTTTTTGATTGGCAGAAAGAACACCACGAATCGATCGGCGAAACAGTCACGACCGACTCTGGGCAGAAGTATCTTTACATCACGCTGCCGCGGTAATGTCTTGGCTTGCTTTCGAAGCACCAACTCCCACAATCCGTAGAGATTTCCCCTTCCCGGAGTGCCACGAAGGGAGCAGCGCGATATAACCTAGTCAGGAGCAAGGATGCGCATTTTCATCACCGGTGCCGCCGGGTTTGTCGGCAGTCGACTGGCCAAGCGCCTGCTCGACCGCGGCGATTCGGTCATCGGGTTTGATAATTTCAACGACTACTATGCCCGCAGCCACAAAGACCGGCATCTCGTTGATATTAAAGATCATCCAAAGTTCACAATCGTTGAAGGCGACCTTCGCGATGCCGAACTCCTGCGTACTTTGTTCGCTCGCCACAAACCCGATACCGTCGCCCACCTTGCCGCAATGGCTGCGGTGCGATATTCCATCGAGCATCCGCTGATTTACGGCGAGCACAACGTTCAGGGCAGCCTGAACCTGATCGACGCCGCCAGGTTACACGGCAACCCGCTGTGCGTTCTGGCCAGCACCGGCAGCTTGTACGGTGCGAACACCCCCGTCCCGTTCAAAGAAGATGCCGCCGCCGACCGCCCACTGGCTCCGTACCCGGCCAGCAAGCGGGCCATGGAGTTGTTTGCCTACAGCCACCACCACCTGTTTAAACTGCCAACGACGATCGTGCGGTTTTTTAACGTCTACGGCCCGCACGGCAGGCCGGACATGATGCCGTGGCAGTGGACGGTGAGCATCGCCAAAGGCGAACCCATCACACTCTACAACGCCGGCAAAATGAAGCGGGATTGGACGTACATTGATGACATCGTCGACGGCTTTGTCGCCGCGCTGGATAAGCCGCTGGGATTCGAAATCATGAACCTCGGCTGCGGCAACCCGGTGGAAAACGTAAAGTTCGTTGAGATCATCGAAGAGCTGGTAGGACGCAAAGCGCAGACCATCGACAAACCTGCCCCCGCAAGCGAACCGATCATCACTTATGCAGATGTGAGCAAGGCCAAGCGGCTGATCGGTTACGAGCCGCAGGTGATGGTGGAAGAGGGTTTGAAGCATTTTGTGGAGTGGCTGCGAAGGGAAAGCCTGATGTAGCCGAGCAGCCCCGCCGGTGGGTTCCAAAATCTCATCGGGTGAAGTGGCGTTCGAACTCGGACACGAAGTCCCCCGGCCGCCGCACTTCGACGTGCGGCAGCCGCTGACGAAATCGCTTTCCTGCTTCAGCCGGCAACGTTGCCAGTGAGAGTAGGTCATCGTCTAAAGTGATAATGTGCGTGGCATCGCCCGCAATTGCCCGCTCAATGAACTTTGCGTCCAGTGGATCACGTTGAAATTCGAATCGGACACGCGATGTTTTTATTTCGTCGCCCAGATAGCGAAGGCGATGCAGAACCTTTGCAACCGTTCGTGAGGAAAGTTGGGGGTACCGGGTGATTACCGTCGGATGCGCGAGGATGCGCCGGTATTCGGCCAAGACATCGGCGCTTATTAGCGGGATGAAGCGCCGGGCGTTAAGCGCGTCGACAATCATTTGAGACGCGGATCGTGTTGATACCAGGCCGGCGAGCAGCACATTTGTGTCGAGCACGATCCGGAGAGTCGCCACGCTTATCCCTTCACCCGCCGACCATTACCGCCGCGCGCCTGAGTAACCAAACGCACGATGTCATGTTCGTCAACGTCGCCCGACGCTGCGCGAATGCCGCCCATGATTTGTGCGAAAGTCTGCGACTCGGCATCGCGTTCCACTTCCAGTCCGACTTCGATCAATCGCAAGGTGTAGTCGCCCGGCTCCACTCCGAGCCGCTTCGCGCGCGATGCGATTTGAGCCAGTTTGCCCTGACGAAGCGGCGGGATCCGAAATGGTTTCGATGCAATGCGTGACATCCGCCGTATGATACCGTGAATTCGGCCCCAGTGTATTGGATTCAAGCGGCCAAGATGGAACGTTAGAGTTTATCGTCAATTCCGCACCTAAAATGCGCCATGAATCAGGTACACCCCCTCGCAATCGGTCTCGTCGGCGCCGGCGGATTTGGCGAGTTCTGCCTC
>CAZXLA010000089.1:0-14032 GCA_964641895.1 uncultured Tepidisphaeraceae bacterium | reverse complement strand
GCGAAAAACGACGAGCACGGGATTGATCGCCGGTTGCAAAACTGTTTGACCGACAGTCCGCTGCTTCGCTGCTCGTCAACGATCCGCGCCCACTTCTCTCTCGCCGATTCTGATGGTGTCATCCCGACAACATGCCACGCCCAATGCGCAGCGCGAAGATGCGGATGGCGTAGCGCTTACACGCGGCTTGAACCCCAACGACTCCACGACGCAGCATGAGTTGAAGAGCGTGCCCGGCAAGTTCAGCGCGGTGCATCTGCTGTGCCTGATGTACGTGGCATTCAAAATCATCGCGCCGGACGAGACGATTGGATTTGATCTCTCAGCAGAATATCAGAGCGCGATGGCCATGCACCGCCGACCTAGCTCGGAGATGTCATCGGGCAGATGTGCGAAGAATATTTCTATCTCACGGGCGGTGCGCCAGGACGCGCGGCGAACGCTTCCTTCCTCATGAACGAGAGCTGCCCAGTCCTCGCCGTCGCCGTCGACGCAGCACCGCCCCAGCCGCGGCGAGCAGCAGCATGCCGGCGCCGGGTTCGGGCGTCGCGATCGAACCCGTGCCGACCACCGGAACTTCGTTCGTGAAATCGCTGTAGCCGATTTCGGCGTTGGTGATGGCCACGTTGTAAAAGTTTGTCATCGCGTTTCCGGAAAGTTGAAAGTTGATGTTGACCAGCGTCGCCGTCGCACCGCCCGCCAAGGGCACCGGCGTGAAGAAGGTAAAGCCATTGGCGAATACGCTCACGGTAACGAAGCTTAGCGCGGGCGGATTCAAGCCCACCCCCGAACTCGGGAAGATATTGTTGCTTGCCCCAGTGAGCTGCAGATCAGACGCCGGAAACGCCGGCGTAAAGTTCAACTTGAACTGCCAGCTAACCAGGTTTACCGAGGTTACGGCATTATTAGTCAGCGACAGGTTCAGGAAGAAATTCTGCGGACTGGCCGATGGCGCCAGACTCACCTCGCTCACGTCCAGCGTGACATTCGCATTCGCCGGGGTTTCTGCCAGCCGCAGCGAAGCGACCAAGCCCAGCGCCAGCGCCATCACGGCCACGGCATCCGGATTATTCTTTCTTCGAGAGAACATCATTCACCGTCGATTTCTTTTGAGTTACCGGATCAGATCCTTCGTGGAAGCATTGGCCGTGCCGCGCTAATTGATAACCTCGTTCGAAAAGATTTCGGAAGCCAGGCTGGTTTCGTTATGGGATTCCAAGCCAGGCTTCCTGAACAGCACCGTGCTGATCCGCTCGGCAAAGGTAACGCCTGCGCTTTCGTCGATGCCCCTCACGTGAATCCCTGTGCTGCGGATCCCCGGTGCCGACACGAGGCGTCGGAATGACAGCGTCAGCAGATCGGCGTTGAGTGTTCCCACCGGCACGCCACCGTAGATGGCGATCCGGATACGGCCCGGTTGGTTGAAGTTACCCAGAATCGTCAGCCCCAGCGAAGATGCCAGCGCCGTCGGCCGCATGCCAGTGACAGCGTCGATGCCCAAGGCCGCCGCGTCATAGTTGACATCCAGTGTAATTGCCGGTGGCGCGCCCTGCGGATGCGTGGTGCTGACACCGACGGTCATCGTCGCTGCGCCGCCACGGTCGCCGGCGATCGTTTGTTGCACCAGCAGGCCAGGCGATTCAGTTACGATCGATGTGCGCGGCGCAACAAGCGGCGGCGGATTGTTGGGCACCAGCGGCGAATTGATGCCGATGGCTTCCTGCGCGACTTGAACAGCGTCGAACGTGGTGATCGATCCACTGTTGTTGACGTCGCCGATGATGGTCGAATCGGTGTTGGCGTAAGCCGGGAAGCTATCGATCAGGAGGATGGCGGCAAACGAAATTGCCGCTGCATCGATCGTGGTGTAGGTCTGGCTTCCATTGGCGTCGCCGACGAATGCCGCAGCATGGACGGCGGTGTCGCCGATCGCCGGCACTGTGACGAAACCCTGCGAAACTTCGACATCTTCGATGCGGATCGCTTCGTTTCTACCGTAGGTGGCAGCGCCGGGAACACTGGCGACGATCTTGAGCACCTGCCGCGAACCACCCAACAGACCACCCGGCGACGGGTTGAACGCCGACACTTGGATTTCGCCCGGCGAGATCGTGTTTGTAAACACGGTCCAACCGGCGTTGTCGGCGCCGGCGGTGATCGATGAAATCGAGAGAAGATTCGGGTCGAACCGCAACGTGAACTCGATGGCGTTGACATTCAATGCATCACTAAGCGTAACAGGCAGATCGACTGCCGTGGCGGGGATATCGACATCCTGTCCGGGACCTCGCGTGAAGTCGGCGATACGAATGACGCGGCTCGGCGGGGCCGCGACGGTCGGTGACGCTATGTAGTCATCGCCTGGATTGTTGTCGCTGTTGCCGTCGAGCTGATCGCCCGGGGTCGCGTCAGCGTCGACAAATGCCACTGCGCTGCCACTCTCTAGCGTAACAATGTATGCGCCGCCGGCGAGCACGCCTCCGGTTGCAACCCAGGAAAGTGTGTCGGAACCAGTGAAGATAAGCGAACCCTTCAGGGGGTTGCCGCCCAGCGTCACCAGCACGTCCGGCGAAGCGCCGTAGAGATTGACGACCGATTGGTTGTACGGCCGGTTGAATGTGATGTCGAAGCCGCTGGGCGTCGTGCTGACCGAACTGACGCGGAACGTCACGGGATTGACGGCGACCAGCGTTGTGGTCTCGAAGAAGCCGCCGTCTTTATCCATGATTCGGCTCTTCACGTTGATACTGGGCGCCACCGTGAACGAACCCGGAACATTGGTGAACGAACTGGCCACACCCGAGCCGTAGATCGGTGAACCCAAATCCCAAGTGCCGTTGTTGTCGAAGTCGTAAGCATACCGGAACGAGGTCGCATCGATCGGCGACGGATCGCCCTGTGCAATCCAGGACACCAACACCGGATCGCCGGCATTGACCGGCCCGCCGTTGGTCAGGCTGCCGAATGGGTTGAGATTGTTGACGTCAATCGTGAGCGTACCGACGCCGTTGTAGATCCCCTTGGTGCCGTGCGTGGCCGACGCAATGATCGTGCGCGCCGGCGAGGCCAAGCCGTCGTTGTAAGTGTGGTTGAGCAACAACGACCCGGTCTTGATCGTGGCCAGCTCGCCGGCGGTGAGAGCTTGAAGAACGCCGTCACCCCAATTGATCTGCATCGAAGTGATGGCGGCGACGTCGCCCGCGCCCGGATCGACCAGTTGGCCGAGGTTAAGCGAGTACGAGCCGCCTTCTCCGACACTGGCGGCGCCAGTGAACGCCGAGGTCGGCGCGACATCGCTAACGGTCACGGATTGGTTGTAATTGGTAAAGCCGCCATTGTCGTCAAGAATCCGCGCGCCGACGTTAAACGTCGTCGGCGGGCCCGGCGGAACGCGGTTGCCGTTGGCCAGCGCCGCGATCATTGCGGTGTTGGCCAGGAAGCTGTTCGAGACGTTGGAACCGCCGTAGGTTCCATCGCCGCCGCCGTTGGCGACGTCAAACCCGTCTCCGAAGGTGCCGTTGCCGTTGATATCGAACGCATAGCGGAAGCCGGCTGCGGTGTCGTCGACCGACGGATCGGTCGGACTTGTCAGACTCCATGTGTACGTGCCGGAGGCGTTTTCGTTGATGGGAGTAGGGGCGTTCAACACGGCGGTCGGGTCTACGTTGTTCACCGTGATAGTGACATCATCGAACGCGGTGTTGCCGGCAAAATCGGTCACTGTGTAGCGAAACGTATATGTACCATTGTCGGCCGGGGCATAGCTGTAGTTGTCCGTGTTTACGGGCAGGCCGAGTTCGGCGTTGATGTCTTGCGAAGGCACGGTGCTGCTCACCAGCGTCCAGCTACGGAAGTGGCCAAGACCGGTGTCGGTGAAGGAACCGAGCAGATTGACCAACGCGCCTTCGCTGACGTTCTGATCGCCGCCGGCGTTGGGCACGGGAGTTGTGGTATCGACGGCACCGTGCTGAAACCCGTCCAGGCCGGTGTTGGAGTCGATGCCGTCGGTGAACCACGGCACGATGGTGATCGGGCCACCAGTTGAGTTGACTTGCACACCCTTGGGCGAACCCGGCGAGTTGTTGAATGCGCTGGTCGGACCGTTCGCGCTACCCCACCAATTGCTGGCGACGTTAAGCGCCATGGCTGACGCGTTCACCAGACCCACAAGCGACGGGCTGCCGGTTTGTGTAGCCGAATTGTCCGGCGGTGTGAATGCATCGGTGAAGCTGTTGGTATCGAGTGTGATCGTTCCGGTCGCGCTGGCCCCAACGCTGACCGCGGTTGCATTGTTAACGAAGAAGTTGTTGGTCATCGAGACGTTGGTGCTCGTGCCGGTAGCCACGACGCCGATCGTATTTCCAGTCAGTGTGTTCGCCACAATGCCGGCCGAGGACGAACTGCCCGTGACGGCGATACCCGCGGTGTAGCTAGTGATCGAGTTTGCCTCGCCGAGCGTTGTTCCGCCGATGGTCGCGCCACCGTTGGCGTCAACATTGATTGCCGTTCCGGCCGAGCTGGCGAAGCTGTTGCCCTTGATGATGTTGCCGGTGCGGTTCACATATAGATCGACCGTGTTCGCGCCCATCGTCGCACTATTGAACGTATTGCCCGTGATGGTGTTGTTCGCGCCGCGAGCGCGGAGACTGGTTGCGAAACGTGTCGTCGTTCCGCTAAAGGCGTTTCCGGTAAAGGTTGAACCGATGGCATCGATCGTTACAAGAGTGTTGCCCTGCTCGCCGCCGCCATTTGTACCGCCGGCGGTGCCGGTGATCTGGTTGTTGGTGAATGTGATGTTGCTGGTCGAGGTTGAGCCCGAACCGGCACCCATTGCGACAAGCTGTCGAGGAACATTAGGCGTGGTGAACTGGTTGGCAAAACCGGTGTCCGCCGGCGTCGGACCAACGAATGTCTGGCCGGAGAAGATGTTGTTGTCGATGACAAAGCCGGTGACAGTCAGGCCAAACTCGCTGACCAGACCGAGATCGCCATTGGCAACCACCTCGTTCGATCGAATCTCCGCGCCACTGTGATTGCCTTGGAAGTAAAGGGCCGCGTTCTCGATGCCCGGGCTGCCGTTGTCGATGCCCACGATCGTAAAGCCGTTTCCAGAAGCGCCGCCGATGTTCACATCCGTTGAACCGCTCGAAACTTGCACCGTTCCGAACGCGCCGACACCGCTGACGCCTTGGATGGTGGTCGTGGCGCGACCCGTAGATGAGAGCAGGGTGACATCTTTGCCGATCAGCACATTCTGCGTGTAAGTGCCCGGCCCGGCGTAAACCGTGCCGACACCCGCCGCAAGAACATCAATCGCGCGGTTAAATGACCCTTCGCCAACCAGGCCGGATTCGACCGCGTCGGTGACAAACGAGCGATTGTTCTGAACGTCTACGAATCCCTTGTAAGTGCCGTGCGTGGGATTGAGTTTGTCGGGGTAGTGCAGGACGCGATCTTCCACCGCGAGCGCCTGGCTAATCGTGAGCGAACCGGCCGCGACGGGCGATCCGGCGAAGTCCCAGCTCGTGCCCGTTGCATCAAGCCGCAGGAACGTGACGGCGTTGTCCGGCGCGATTTCAATCTCATGCCGCTGTGCACTGGCACCGGCCAATCCGCGGAAGCGCGTGTTGCCGAGGTTGAACGCTGACGGCGCGCCCAAACTGCCGAGTCCAACTGCATCGAACCGCAATGACGCGCCGAAGGTGCTCCAGATTTCCGACGTCGCGCTGCCGAGAGCGACATTATTAAAACTGAGGCCGCTCAGATTCGCGTAACGCTGGATGCCCAGCATCTGATTGCGGTAAGAGCCGCTGATATCAACATCAGTCAAGCTAACGGTGCCAATCGGCTGCACACCAGCACCGCTACCAATGCCGCGGAGCTGGATGCCCTGGCGTGCATCGTTGCCGGTGTTGGTTACGTCGACGTTGTTGAGCGTTACCGCGCCGTTGAATTCAAAGATCTGAATCGAGCCCGAACCACCGCCGCCGCCGTTGCCGACTTCGTTGAAGTTGGTGTTGGTGATCGAGACGCTGTCGACCGACAAGCCCGTGCCGGAGTTGCCGAAGACCGCAACGCCGTTCTGCGAGTAGTTTGTGAACGTCGAGCGATTGACCGTCAGGCTGGCGAAATCGGCGGATGCGTTGACCAGCACGCCAACCGAACCGGCGTTGGCAACACCATCGAAAGCAATATCCGCGATGGTCACGGTGTCGGTCGGATTCGTGGATGTTACCGTGACCGAATTCGCGCCGGCCGCCTGCAGCGTAACGATCGGGGTAGGACCGTTGCCCTGGCCGTCGATGGTGATCGACTTGCTGATGTTGATGACTTCGGAGTATGTCCCCGATTCGACATTCACCACATTGCCGCTGCTGGCGGCATCGTGGCCGCGTTGGATCGACGAATCGGTCGAGCCGCCGCCCGGGGCCGTCACGAACAGGTTGTTGGCGACCCAAGTGACAAGACCCGTAGTCACCGCCAGATCCGTATCAACGCGATGGTGCATCGCGTCTTCGATGCGGTAGTCGTCGGTCAGGCCTTCAAAGTTGCTCGAAGTGTATGCCGTAAGATTGAAGTTCTGCGTGCTGAGGTTGTCTATGAAGAAACTGTTGCCGCCGAAGGTGTTGCCCGCACCGATGGTCACCGCGCCGGCGTCAGCAGCTATTTGCAGATCGATGCTGTTGTCGTTGCTGTTGCCGGCTTGGTCGAAGTTGTTGCCGGAAACCGTTCCACCGCCCCCGGTGCGATAGCGCACACCGATCGTGTTGTTGTAGATCGCGTTTCCGGTGATGTTGGTTGTGCCGCCGATGACATCAATGCCGACGGCGTTGCCGGTGATCGAAGCATTGTTGCCGCTGATGGTGGTCGAGCCATTCGCACGGATTGCGGTGTTGAAACCGCTCAGGCTGTTGTCATCGACCAGGTCATCAATGGTAACGACCGATCCAGCGCCAATGTCGATGCCCACGCCTTGAGCAAGCATCGAACCGGTGTTGGCCAGCGTGTTATCGGTGAAGTGCGCGACTCCGTTCGATTGGAGCAACGCACCGGTCGCCACGTTGTCCAGGGTGTTGTTCACCATTTCAACCGGCAGGTTGCCGGCGAAGTTGGACCCGGCGATCCATTGGAATCCGATGTTGGCACCATCCACAGAGTTGCCCGAGTATGTGACGGTAGAAGTTGCACTGGAGTGCGATGTCACGCGGACTGCCCGTTGAAGATTTACATTCGGGTCGTTGCCGACGTTGAGGTTATTGAACTGGTTGTTGCTGACAGTGATGTCGCTGAGGTGGCCGTGCGCATTTTCCCAGATGCCGAGAATCACTTGCGGGTTGGTGTTGTCCTGCGCCTGGGTGACATTGATGATGTTTCCGGTGATTAACAGCCCGTCGTACACGTCGCCGCCGCTGGTGTTGGATTGCATACCCACGGAGGTTGAGAAGTTCGGCGCGGCGCTGACACCGTCGCCGGCGATCTCGATGGTGTTATTCGAAATCGTCTGATTCTTTCCGAACGAATAGTGAATGCCGATGTTCTGGTTGACATCCACCGGTGCCACGGTTGCGTTGAGGTCGGTTGGGATTCGGATGAAGTTGTTGGTGATCGTCGTTCCTTCGAACGCGTCGCTGCCGCCCGCGCCGTTGAACATGCCGATGGAGAGATCGAAATCGACGATGCGCAGATTGGAAATCGTCCAGTTTTTGTTGTCGCCGCCGCCGAAATTAAAGACGCGTTCGAGATTTCTGCCGGAAAGATCGCCGGGACCCTTGATTTCGGCCGTGCCGGGGCCACCGGGGGCGGTGAACAGAATGTTGTCCAAGCCCACTGGAACGGTGAGCGTGTAGTTGTCGCCGGTGGTGCCGACCAGGCCGTCGTTGCCGGTGGCCCAGGAGGCGGCGGCATTGAGTTCGGTCCAATCAAAATTGCCGATGAGGTTGATCGAGTAACCGTCTCCCGCCGCGGCGAGGGCGTTGGCGATCCGGGTGTAGTCGTTGTCGGTTGGAGTCGGGGATGCTGCCGGGGAGACGTAGATGGCGTTGCCGGCGACAAACGTGACCAGCCCGAGGGTGGCGTTGTCATTCTTGTGGAACACTTTGGCTTCCAGCGCCGCAAGCTGTGCCGGTGACATGACGGCCGGCATCTGCAGACCGCCGCCGACATCGTAGTTGTTGTCGCCGCCGCTTAGATCCTGCGCGAACGGCACGGGCACATACGGCGTGCTGCCGGCCGCAGGGTGCGGCGCGGTGTTGGTTGTTGTGAGGCGGATGAAGTTCGTGAGATTTGGGCTGAAGTTGTTGGCCAGCGGCCCGGCGCCGCCGAGGGTGATCGGGCCGAAACCCGAGCCTGTGGCATAAGCGTTCTGGAAATCGAGTGCGCGGCCGGTGGCGCCGGCAGCGCCGATGAAGTCATTGCCTTGCACGGTGAGGCTATTGTCGGCCAGGCCGGTCAGACCCGAGTTGGTCGGGTAGCCCGTGGACATGATCACGTGCGAGTAATTTGCCATACCCGCGACGGCGTTGAAGTCGTTGTTGGTGACGCTCACGCCCTTGGAGCCGCCGCTGAAGATTCCGACGGTGCGGACGAAGAAGTCGTTGTCGTCGATAGTTACCGTGCCGGCGGTATTCGCCTTCACGATTACCGCTTGGGCGAAGCTTGGTACGCCGAACAGCGTGAGGTCGGGCTGGGTGAAGGTGTTCTGAGTGACGTTGACAGTCGACGAGAATCCTCCGCTGCTTACATCAAGCCCGGCTGCGTTGAAGTTGTTGTTCTGGACGAGTGTGGTGCCGGCAAGCGGCGCCGCCACCAGCAAATCCTGGGTGGTACTTCCGTTAAAGTCGTTCCCGAGCGCCGCGCTTCCGCCGCCGACGGTCGCGTTCATCTGATAGAGCCATACGCCGCGCGCTAAAGCCGAGGTACTGAGGCCGGCACCGGTGGTGTTGAACGAGTTATTCTGAATCGTCGCCGTGTACGCCGGCCCGACGGAACCGATGAGCGCAATACCGGCCGAGCGCGTATTGCCGACCGGGGTGACCAGCGAGGCCGGTGCAAGATTTGCCGAGGTAAACGTGCTGTCCTTAACGCTGATTCCGGAGAAATTGCCCAACGTGTAATCGCCGTAAACGCCTGCTGAAACGAACGGCTGGGGCATGCTGAAGTTCAGGTTTTCGATGGCAACATTCTGCGCTGTGACGGTTAGGAGCTTCTGATTTGATCCTGCCGTGCGCGTGATTGTCGGGCTGCCGATGCCCTTGATGGTGACGGCCTGGCTGATTGTACCGGTTTCGTTGTAAACGCCGGTGTCGCGTACCTTTACGGTGCCGCCACTGGTTACCAATCCCGCGGCCTCATGGATGCGGCCGACGGCACCGGTTTGGCTGCCTTCAGCAGTGGTATTGAGCGTGGAAAAGTCGCCTTGGAATCCGAAGTTCGCGGGTTGAGTATCGGCACCAACTTCGAGGTACGGAGTAATGTCAAAATTCGCGGATGCCGGGCCGAGCACATCGGGCTGGCCGCCGGGCGCTACTGCGGTACCACCAAAGACAACCGGAATCTGTGCCGCATAGCCGGGTTCGGCGCTGTTTGCGATCGATACAACCGGCGTCGATGTGCCGAACCAGTTAGAACTGAAATTCTTCAGATTCGTCGTTCCTGGCGCAGGAAGTGAGCCGCCGGATTGGCGATCGACAATCTGGCCGTACCAATTGCCGCTGAGATTGTTATTGCTGAACGTCGAGTTCAGAGCCGTTTGAACGGGTGTATTTGTTCCGCCACTGGCGTCCAGGAATAAGACACCCACGGTGAAATTATCGTTGATGTTGTTCTCAACAACAGCCATGTTGTCCGTCTGATTGCGGAAAATCAGCCCGGTACGATTGCTGGTAATCGTGTTGTTGGTGATCGTGTGGCCGTTGCTATTATTTATGTCGACGCCGGTTCGATTTCCTGTGATTGTGTTGTTGTGCAGGTTCAGGCCCGTGATTGAAAGGCCTTGCACGGTGACACCGCCTGAGTTCAGCCCGGCGTTATTCCAATCGGTTGGGTTGTTTCCCTCCCGTGTGATGGTGAAGCCATAAATCTCCACATTGTTCGCTATAACGGAGACTGTGCTGCCGCTGCCTCCGATGGCACCACTGACCGTCGCGACACCATCCTCTTCGCTGCCGATTAGATCAATTGTCTTGTTGACGTTGACGTCTTCGATGTAGGCGCCACCGAGTACGTGGACGTTCCCACCGCTCGTAACGGCGGCGATGCCGTCGTTGACGGCAGCGAACGCATCGACTCCAAATGTCTTTCCGACGACACTTCCCTTGCTGACGATGTCGCCACTACTTGGCCCGACCGGGCCGGTGTCCGGGCCCATGATGTTCCAGGTGTCGTCCACGTAAACATCGTTTGCGACAACCACTGTTACAAACAACGTGCCGGTGCTTACCCCGCCGAATCCATCCGTGATGCTGAACGTCGCCGAATCGTTGCCGAGCGAGCCGCTGCTTTTGTAGGTCACAAGGTTGGCATCAAGATCGGCCTGCGTGAACGACGAAACATCAAGGCCGCTCTTCTGCATCGTTCCGAACGCCGGCGCGCCCGTAACGGAATAGGTCAACTCGGCGGCCGTGTTGTCGGCATCCGTGGTGTTGAGCAACGCCGCGGTGATCAGCCGGTTCCCGTTCTGAACGACTTGCGCGCGGCTGCCGGCGGTCGTGCCTTCGGTTGTTACCGGTGTGATGTTCGCGTCGTAGCGCGCGACCGCCACATTATTCCCGGCCTTGCCCGCGACCGTGAGCCGACGGGTTGATGCGGTTCCGCTGTAGGCAATCGCGTTGGCGTGGTCGCTCCCGGTACCCAGATCCGTGGTGACGATTCCGCCGATGCCGAAGGTGGTGTCCAGTGAACCGTTGGTGTTATAGCGCACCAGCGTGACATCGGTGCTGCCGCTGACCAGCGACTGGCCGGCTACCACGATACGATTGTCGTACGACTGCATGGCGATGCCATTGGCCTGGCCGCCGGAGTTTACGGTTGTTGTGGCGATGCCGTCGCCGTCAAACGAACCATCCAGCGCTCCCGCGGTGGAGGTGAATACGACGGCGGCGAATTTCCCGCCGCTGGTCGCCGAAGCAATGATTCGGCCTGTGCCGTCAATCGCAACGCCGCTGCCGACGTCGACGCTGCCCGAGCCGATATCGACGACTTTCTTCCCGTCGCCATCAAACGAGGCGTCGAGCGCGCCTGCGACTGTATATCGTGCGACCGCCAGGTCACTGTCCGATGTGCCTACGACGACGATTCGATCCGACGAGTCTATTGCAACCGACGCGGCCTGATCTTCGGTTCCGGTGCCGATATCGGTCGTCACCTTTCCGGAGGTGCCGAAGGTGCCATCGAGCGCCCCGGCTGCGGTAAATCGGGCCAACGCGAAGTTGCCGCCACTTGAGCCGACGGCGATGATTTTGCCGTCGCTTTGAAGGGCGATCGCAAAAATCTGGTCGGCGCTGGTGCCCGCAAAATTGGTGACCGTCGTGCCACCGGTGCCAAAGCCAGCGTCAAGCGAGCCGTTGGGCAAGTAGCGGGAGACGACGAAATCGAGATTGTTGGCGCCGTTAAAGAAGAAGCCGCCCACCACGATTTTCCCGGCGTCGGGGCCGCTGGGGATGATCGCAATGGCCTGCGCCTGCGCCGACGAACCAATGGCGGTGGTTACCAGACCGTCGCCGTCGAACGTTGAATCGAGGCTGCCATCCGTGAGATAGCGTGCGAGTATAAAGGACGAGCCGCTGTCGCCTGCGACAACGACGCGATTCGAGCCATCGATGGCGATCGCGCGGGCAGTGTCGGTTCCGCCGAAGTCGGTGAAAACCTTGCCATCTGTGTCGAAGCCCGTGTCAAGCGTACCCGAGATGAGCCGCCTGGAATCGAGCGATTCAACGACCGGCCGGACAACAGCCGCCAGAATTTGACGACGGTGAAATGCGGATTTCCGCGAAATGTGCGCCGATTGTTGGTGAGATCGAAGGCTGCCCATGATTTCTCCTCCCGCGATTCTGCGTGCGGACATCCGGTTGGATGCCTGCCCTGTTTCGCTGCGACAAGCGTCGCAGTGTTACTAATGCATTACTACTTTCGAATTGAGCAGCACCGATTTCCGCTCAATCCGCGATTCTGCAGAGCACAATTGGCTCCCGGAGAAAGTCGGCCGCCGTACGTCACACCGACTTGCACCGCAGCGAACAATTGAAAAGCCGTAGATTACGAACGGCCCAAGAATTGATCGTTCCGCTTAGGAACTGAACTTCCCCGTGCCCCAACGAACTGCTTCCTCGCTCCGTCAGATGAATGTATTGGGCGAGGTCAGCCAGCACGAAGCATTTGCGAACCCAATAAGATCAGGAACGAACGTACCCGAAGGCTTGTAGAAGTTGCAACCGGACTAAAGAGGTTGCCTTAACAGCTATTGGCGACGCCTGAATTGTGGAGAATGAATCGGCGCGTCGGTGACTTCGCTTGATCGGGTGAGCAAGGAAAAGGTTGCCGCGGCAGGCGATTCACGACAGGGCAAACGCATGTAACGAGCGGCGAGCGTCAGCGAACCGATTCCAGCAACAATGCGAAGGATTCCCGCAAAAATACATCCGGTCGCTGACGCTCGCGGCTCGTAAATCGGGGCACATGCGATTGCCCTGCGATTCACGAGCGGAGGCGTCGAAAACACTTGACCACGGCGACGGCATCGGATAGCCTGTTCGGGTCGTTGTGGGTCAGAGCAAAATCGGCGAGACGACGCTAATCAGTTATAATGGGTGAAGACTCGATTTCACGGAAGGGGTTTAAATGCCGGGGATAAGTGCGCTTTCGCTTCGAGACGTCAGAGCGGTTGCAGCCGAAATCATCAATGCCAGTTCGTTGCCGCCGAATTCGGCGGAGCTTCAAGAGAAGCTGCTTTCCTCGGTTTCAAGGCTCTTGGGAGCATCCGGTGCAATCGCCTGCGCCATCCATGACCTGCTGCCAGGCAGACTCTGGCGCGCGTCTCGAATCGATCAGGTCGGGATGGACAAGAGCCTGCGGCTAATCCTCGACTACCAGGAATTGGAGCTGCGCGACGACCCTAGCGAGCATGTCTTTCGTCAACTGGACGGTTCGCATGTTGTGGCGACGCGACAGCAGCTTGTGCCTGATGATCAGTGGTATAGTTCGCCCCATGTGATGGAAGTTCGGCGGGCGTGGGACGTCGATCATTGCCTCTATTCGATGATATATCTGGACGAACCCGGCAGGGCCAAAACGCTCGCCGTGTTTCGCCCCTGGGGCGATAAAACGCCTTTTTCCGTCCGTGACGCCGCGCTACTTGAGGTGCTTCATTTTTCAATCGTCCGCATAGAGAACGCTCGGAAGCAAGGTTTCCAGTCTGGTTTCGGGCGATCACACACGCAGTTGTCTCCGCGCGAAGTCGAAGTGCTCGCTTCACTCCAGCAGGGGCTGAGCGAGAAAGAAGTCGCGGCAGAATTGCGCATGAGCGTCCACACGGCTCACGCTCATGTGGCTTCGCTTTACCGAAGTTTCAACGTCCACAGCCGAGCCGAGTTGCTCGCCCACACCCTTGGCCCCGCGAGCGAGGTTTTTTCTCAGCAATCCGGCTGATTTGTCGAACGCCTCGTGGCGGCTGCGGACTGGTCCGCAGCGCCGCGCTCAGCCGCGCGACGTCTTCGCGGTAGCGGCTTAGTCGTTCCTGGATCGGTCGATCCAGCGGCTCATCCCCGGTCATGCTTTCGATCGCGGAGACGATCCGGCGCTGGCGGCGCTTCAGTTCCTTCTACAGCGACGCGCGATCGGTACTGCCATCTTCCTGCTCGGCAGCGCGCTTTGTCAGCGCCCGCTCGACCGCGCCAGAGACATCAGGATGATGGTGAGCGTTACGCGAGCTACACCGCCGCCGTTTGATCGTGTTGGTGTGCTTGGAGTTGAAGCCACCGATCAGGCAGCCAATTGTCGAGTTGACTGATCGGCGTCGTCGGCAGGTTGGTCAGCAGTT
>CAZXLA010000088.1:0-14369 GCA_964641895.1 uncultured Tepidisphaeraceae bacterium | reverse complement strand
TCGGCGGCGCCGGATTGGGCCTGGTAGAACATGCCGCAGATGGCGGGGATGAAGATGGCGGCGGGGAGGATGAAGGGTTTGAAGGTCATGGCGTCGGTGAGTCGGCCGGCGACGTCGGGGGATTTGTAGATCAAACTCAGGATGCCAAAAATCAGCATCACCGAACCCTGCAGGCTCGTGTAGCTCATCACGCTCACTCGGAAGACTAAGAAGCTGAGCATGCCGAAGAAAATGAGGCCCGTAAGCCCGCCGGACCAGGCGTAATGCGGGTCTAATCCGGTGCTGCGCCAGATGCTGATGCCCAGCAGCGCGCCGAACACGCCGCCCATGATCGTAACGGCGTACTTCATCAACGGCCAGGTTGCGGCGGCGGCGGTGAAGCCGCCCATGAACGCGCCGGCGACGGCGGCATCGCCGGTGCGGCCGATCAGTGAACCGATGTAGGCCCCCACGAGCGCCGCATTAAGCGTTACCAGCCATTTGAACATGTAAAAACCGAACAGCAGATATACCACGCCGGCGACCACCAGCAGCGTGGCGGCACCGGGGTTCATATCGCGGCACCATTGCAGCAGATCGGCCTGCTCGGGGAGCATCCACGGGGCGCGCAGCCACGCCATGAACGTATCCGACGGTCGCGAGGCGACTGCGGCGGCGGCGTTGGCGGCAGCGTTTTGAGCGAGAAGCATGGGCGCAGTCATCACCTTGTTTCTATCTATCGGTGAATCGACTGCGATTTCTGGAGTCGCCCTAGCAGCGTGCGATCGATTGGCTTATCGGCCGCGCGCTAGTTTCACCTTCGCGATGAACGAGGCGGTGCGGTCGGCGATGGCCTGCCAATCGCCGCGTTCGGCGGCGTCGCCGGGAATCAAGTCGCCGCCCACGCCCACCAGCACGCTGCCGGATTTGATCCATTCTTCCACGTCATCCATCGTCACCCCGCCGGTGGCGATGAGCTTGAGGTGGGGCAGTGGGCGGAGCAGGTCTCGGAAATAGGCCGGGCCGACGGAGGTGCTCGGGAAGACCTTGATTAAATCGGCCCCGGCGCGCGCGACGGTTAGAATCTCGGCCGGCGTGAACGCGCCGGGAATGCTGATGACGCCGGATCGCAATGTGAATGAGAGCGTCTGCGCATCAAAAGCCGGCGACACGATGAACTTCGCGCCGGCGTCGATGGCTTCTTTGCAGGTGGTCGCGTTCAGCACGGTTCCCGCGCCGATGATCGCGCGGCCGGCAAGCTTGGCCGACAATTCTTTGATGATTGCGAGGCCGTCGGGCGTGGTGAGGGTGATCTCGACCCCGACCGCGCCGCCTTCGACGGCGGCCATCGCGATGCCTCGGGCCTGCCCGGCGGAATGGGTACGGATGATGGCGATCACGCCGCAATCGATCAGTCGGGAAAGATTCGCCGCCTTTTCGTGCATCGAAGTGTCCTTCTGGTCTCGCGTTTGCGGCGCGATGGCGATATGCTCCCGGCGGTGTTGGGCGAAAGCAAGGAAGGGATTGTCGAATGACACGCGCCGCAGTGGAACTGCTTGAAAATCGTAGATTGCTCACCTCGAACCTGCTGGCGCTGGGAGGGGCGATCAACGACGGCGTGTATGCCATCGAAGCCACCCCCGACGGCGGGCGGATTATCGCGGGGCAGTTCTCCGGGACGGTGAACTTCTCTAACCCCGCTGCGCCCACGCTCGGCCCATCGACACTGACGGCGCGCGGGCAAAGCGACCTGTTCATCGCCAGCTACGCCGCCAACGGATCGCTGATGTGGGTGAACCAAATCGGCGCCGACGCCGGTCGGGTCAGCGACGACGTTTTCTATTCCGAAGTGCAGGCGACGGTTGGCGATTTCATCAATGGCATCGGCCCGACCATTGATATGCAAGGCGAGTACCTTTCCACGATGCGACTCGGCCCGGACGGCAACGTTTACGTCGGCGGGAGCTTTCAGGGCACGGTTGATTTCGATCCGAGCGAAGCCGGCGCGGTCAATCGCCGGTCGGCGGGTTATCACGATGCGTTTGTGGCGGCTTATGCGCTGGATGGCGCTTTTCTCTGGTCCAGCGCGTTCGGCGGGCCATTTGATGACACCGTCAAAGACATCGCCATCAACCCCGACGGAAGCGTGATCGCCACCGGCTACTTCACCCGAGAGGCCGATTTCAACCCAACCAAACAAGTGAAGATGGTGACGGCGCGCGGGCGGGATGATATCTTCGTCGCCAAATTTGCGCAGACCGACTCGGCGCCGATTGGCCGACTGCAATGGCTCTACACCGCCGGCGGGGATGCGGTCGATCTGATCGATCGCGACAGCGGGGAAGGCATTGCGCTGGACGGGCGCGGCAACGTGTACATCACCGGAAGTTTCGCCGGCGAGGCCGATTGGGATCCGAGCGAAAGCAAACTGGAAGTGCAAGGCATCGATAAAACCGACGGCTTTCTGCTGCGCCTTTCGCCGCGCGGCAAGCTCGACTACATCCAACCCTTTGGCGGCGAGGAGCATGACGGCGGGAAGAACATCGCTATCGATGAGCGGGGCCGCATTTTTCTCTCCGGGTATTTTGAAAAGGTGGCCGACCTCGATCCCGGCGCCGGCGTAACGAATCTGATCGCGCGCGAAGACGGCGATACGCTCGACACCGACGACGAGAACGAAGGCATTGATCAGTTCGATCTATTCGTCTCTCAGATATCGCTCAAGGGCGACCTGCAATGGGCGAAACAAATCGGCGGCGATGACTACGAATGGCTCGGCCAGATGCGCGTTCAGAACGGCACGCTGTTGCTGAGCGGAGCGTTCGCGGGGCGAATTGAGTTCGACGGCCCGAACAGCGACGCCCAATTGGTGAGTCTGGAAGGCGACGACGATTTCGACGACAACAGCGACCGCGACAGCAGCTACGACGCGTTCGTGGCCCGCTACGATGCCGACGACGGCACTTTTGCCGACGCGGTGAAATTCGGCGGCAGCGGCGACGATTGGGGTTTGGCCCTGGGCATCAATACAGTCAACAACACCGTCGAAAGTGGCGGCATTTTCCGCAACACCGCCAGCTTTAACCCCAAAGGCGGCAACCCGAAGCGCAGGTCCGTCGCCCGGCAGGATTTGTTTGCGGTGTCGATCGATCTCAGCAGCGAGCTGGCTTAGAAATAGTTCTCAAGAGCAAGTGTTGTAACCCTTTCGTGCAGGAGGCACACCATGGCGGACATCGGCGAATTTCCGACGGTTATCGGACCGGACGCATCGTTCAAAGGCGAGATGACGTTCGAAAAAGGCCTGCGGCTGCAGGGCAAGTTTGAAGGCAAAATCAACACCAGCGGCAAGCTGCATGTGGCCAAGGAAGCCCGTCTGTCGGCCGACGTGGAAGCGGGCGCGATCGTGGTCGAAGGCGAAGTGAAGGGCAACCTCACCGCTAGCGACCGCATCGAACTCAAAAGTTCGGCGCGCTATGAAGGCGATCTGCAGGCGACCAAGCTCGTGGTTGAAGAGGGCGCCGCGTTCAACGGCCACGTGTCGGTCGGCCCCGAATCCGGCAAACGCGGGCCCAACGGCATGCCGCCGAAGGTCAGCGTGAGCATCAACCCGAACCTGGCGGGGATCAACCGGCAGGTCGAGCAGGTGAAATAGTCCCGAACGAAGGCAATGATGGGTGCCACGACTTGGCTCTCAGGCCAAGTCGTGCGTGTGGGAAGTGACGCGTTTTAACGGCACGACTTGATCTGAGAGTCAAGTAGTGGCACCCATGCTCGTTATGATTCTACGCGATGGCGCATGCCGGTCTTACATCCTCGCAGCCGGACGACTCCCAGACGGTCATCTGTCTTTACTGCAACCAGTCGCAGGACATCAGCCGCCGGGCGATGACGATCACGTGCAAGCATTGTAATAAATCGCTTCGTGTCGAAGACGTGCTGATCAAACAGTACGAAGCGCGGCGCGCGATCGATACCCTGGGGATCATCACCGTCGAAAAAAAGGGAAACGTTGTCGCCGACAAACTGCATTGCGGCGGGATGGTGGTGCGCGGCAAAGTCAAAGGAACGATCGTCAGCCGGGGGCCGGTGATGGTGGGGCCAGAAGCGGAGATTCGCGGCGACGTGAACGCGCCGAGCATGGCGGTGGGGGCGGGGGCGATTCTGGAAGGGAATTATCGGGTGGGTCGGTAGGGGTTGGTTGTTTGTTGTGGGTTGTCGGTTTGTGGGTGGTAGGTTGGAAGTCGGCGTCCCACGACAAAACCGTTCTTCGGCGCGGGTGCCAAGATATGGCTCTCAGGCCATGTCGTGCGGAGGCGTTGCGTGTACAAAATTCGAAGTTGCGTTCGACTGCGGCACTACTTGGCCTGAAAGCCAAGTAGTAGCACCCAAGCCCCGCCGACAAACAACCTACCACCCACAACCCACCACCCACCACCTACAACGCACCACCCACCGCCGCACAGACCATCTCCGGGGTCAGCCATTGCATGCAACTCTGGTGCGAGCACGACCGGGAGTAACAGGGCGCGCACGAGATATTCAATCTCACGGCCGTTTCCATGCGTCGGTACGGCCCAGTGCGAATCGGATTCGTCGGCCCGAACAATGAAACCAGCGGCCGGTGCAGGGCGGCGGCGATGTGCATGGGGCCGGTGTCGTTGGCGATGACCACATTCGCACGTTCGAGCAATGCGACTAACTGCTTCAATGTGGTCTGGCCGGCGAGGTTGATCGCGCCGGCGACAGTCGGCGTGTCAATCGTGCCGGCGACAATGGATTCCAATCCGAACTTCTCGCGAAGCATCGGCACGAGCGCAGCGAAATGCCCGGCGGGCCATTTCTTCGTCGGCCAGTTGGTGCCGGGCAGCAACACCGCAAACTTTCGGCCGTCATCCAGGCAATGGCCGCAGTTCTCGGCGCGCAGCAAAAGCTGGCGGCGGTCTTTGTCGGTCACGGCGAAATCAAACTCCACCGGCCCGCGCTCGCACCCCAACGCCTCGGCGATGGCAAGATAACGCTCGATGGCATGCACTTCCACGTTCCGAACCGGCACGCGGTGCGTATAGAAAAACGGCGCCATTTCGCGTGCGTTGGCAAAACCGACGCGCGCCGGCGCGCCGCAATAAAAACCCAGCCACGCGCTTCGGAACAATCCCTGGAGGTCGATCGCCAGATCGAACGCGCGATCGCGCAGCGCCGACTTGAATGCCATCAGTCCCGCCGCCGCGTCACGGTTGCGCCAACCCTCGGCGAATCGTTTGCGCTCGAAGTAAATCACCTCGTTTAAGTCGGGGTGACCTTCGATCAAGTTGGCGAACGGGGGATTGATCAACCACGCGATATGGGATCGCGGGAACCGCCGGCGCAGCAGTTTGAGAATCGGCAGCGTGTGCACCACGTCGCCGAGGGCGCTGGGTTTGATGATGAGGATTTTCTTCGGCTCGAGCGGGAGGGCGGGCATCTGGTCGGCCGATTCTAGATTGTTGATCAGAGAATGGAACCAAACCGCACGCCGAGTCGACCATTAGCCGCAGATGAACGCGGATGGACGCAGATAAGGCCAGACGAGTAGACTTTAACAGCATCGCTTTTTCTGTAGTCGTTCAACACACGCACGACTTGGCCTGAAAGCCAAGGTCGTGGCACCCTTTAGTTTTACCCCCTCTGCCAGCATCTGCGTTTATCCGCGTTCATCCGCGACTAAGGCTCTTCTGTCACGCGGGCGAATGGCGCGTAGCCTTTGCATAGCCAGAAGCTGTCCTGCCTCGTGTATTGCGGGTGAAGCTTCATGCTGCGCAGCAGGCGTTCGATGCCCGTGCCGTCGGAGCGGATCTGCCGGATACCGTCGACGTCGATGATCACCGGCGTCGGCCCGCGGCCGTCGTCGGGCATGACAATCCAATTGCTGCTCTTGGCATCAAAATGCGCGAAACCGGCGGTTTCCAACCGGCGCAGCGTGCGGCCGAGCCGGCGGAAAAAGGTCTCTCGCCGCGCGGGCGCCATCTCATCAAGATCGGCGTCGGCCAGCGTGGGGCCGGGCACGCGGGCCAGAACCAGCACGGTGCGGGTGGGGTAACCGAGCACGCGTTTTTCCATGAGCATCAGTGGCCACTCGACGCAGAAGTTGCGGATCATCAGGTTCCACGCCTTGCTCCAACTGCGCCGGTTTTTGCTCGCCCGGCCGATGGCGTTCAGGCGCTTCATCACCGTTTTGCGCTTGGGCAGTTTGAAGATCACTGCGATCTCGCGCCCGCCGAGGGAAATCGTTCCGCCGAGCACGTCGCCGCTGCCCGATCGCTTGATGACGGCGTATTCGTCGTTCAATAATTTCCGGCTGATGACGGGCCATTCTCGCTGCCAATCTTCCTCCGTGATGGTGAGCCCGCTGACGGGCGACCACCACCTGGGTGATTTGACGCGTTTGAAAAATTGCCCGTGGCAGCCGTCAATTGCGATCTGGCCGAAATAGGCGTTGTCGTCATTGGTGCGATCGAGAAACTTCCGGCTCATCGCCTCGCTGACGACGTTGGCTTCCGGCGGGCGGATGTCGCTGGCCATGAGCAATCGCCAGCCGCGCACGATTTCGGTGCGACTCGCCCACCGCCCGGCGCTGTGGCCGAGCATGAGCACCTGGTTGAGCTTGAGCCCGCCGTTGCGCACCGCGTAGCCGTCGAGCAGATAGAGCTTGCCCTGGCTGAGCAAAATGTTGCCGAGGTGCAGGTCATCATGCCCAAGTTTGGCTTTGCCGAGGTGATACACCAGATCAATAAGCTGGCGAACGATCAACGGCCGATCGGGCAGCGGCTGGCCGGCGAGTTCGTGGTCGTTCAGATATCGATCGAGCTGAATAGATGGTTCGATGCCCTGAAGAATTACGGCGTCGCCGAGCTGGTCGTTGATCTTAAACCCGCGCAGCACGGCAATCGCCCTTGGCGAAGGAATGTGCGCCTGCTGCAACACGACCAGCCGGGTGAATTCGAGCAAGGCGGGGTTGCCCACGATCATGCGTTTGAGTTTGCTCCCACGCCGGGGGTACCACTTGAGATAGTAGGCTTTGCCGGCGAACTCGAACCGCCAAATCTGGCGATACCCGCGGTCTTTGATCAGTTGACCGACGGCCGGCAGGTTGCGAAGGGCATCGACGAGCTGTTCCTGCGACACAGATCAATTTATAAGCGCGGTGGCTCAAAAACGCGATGTGCATCGTCATTCCGGAGGGATCGCAATTTAACCACGCTTGGCCATGACAATCATAGAAGGACAACCCTGGCAAAGTCCGATAAGAAGTTAATGGACGTTCTGATTATCGGAGCCGGCGGACACGGGAAGGTGGTATTGGAGATCCTTCGGCTTTCGCGGCGGGTGCGCGTCGTCGGGTTTTTGGACGCCGATGAATCGCTGGCGGGCAAGCGCGTTGCGGGCGTGAAGGTGATGGGCCCGGTCAACCTGCTGCCCAAGTTTCGGCGGAAGAAGATCAAGACCGCCATTGTCGCGATCGGCGACAACCGCGCGCGCCTGCAATATATGGCGGCGGCGCGTGAGGCGGGTTTCAAACTCATCAACGCCATCCACCCGCGAGCGATCGTCACCAAATCGGCGAGGTTGGGGGAGAATGTCGTCTTGGCCGGTGGAAGTGTGGTGTGCGCCGAAGCGCAGATTGGCGACGGGGCGATCGTCAACACGTCGGCGGTGGTCGACCATGAATGCGTCGTCGGCCCGGCAGCCCACATCTGCCCGACGGCGGCGCTGGCGGGGCGGGTGCGGGTGGGCGAAGGGGCGTTCATTGGGCTGGGGGCGAAAGTGATTCAGTGCCTGAGCATCGGCGCGTGGACCACGGTGGGCGCGGGAGCCGTGGTGATTGCCGATCTTCCCGATTTTGCCAAAGCCGTGGGTGTGCCGGCCAGAATCGTCCCATAGAAACTTCAAAATAGTCGGCGCTTTTCAGTTGTAATGGATCGCATCGCGTCACTATTATTCTTCCGATCACAGTTTGTGAGGGTACATTAAGGAGTTTCATGAGCGCCGTTTACAACCCGCAGGCCGACGTGATGGCCGAGATCGAACGGCTCGAAGTAGAAGCGCGCGATTTCCGCAAGCGCATCGAGCACGCCACCGCCGACGCCGACAAAGTCGTGCTGCGGCAGCAGATGGCAGAAATCGAACAGTCGATTCAGCGGCTGCAGGCGCGGCTGGATTGAAGGTTCACCGCTTTGTATTTTGACCATCGGTGGGGCAGACATTCTTGTCTGCCATCAAGTTCCACGCGATTCACAGGACCCACGGCATGGAACGCCGTGACAGACAAGAATGTCTGCCCCACCGGAGCAGGATTCACGGCATGGAACGCCGTGACAGACAAGAATGTCTGCCCCACCGGAGTGGAACCAAAGGCAGGGAATGGCATCGGGTAATTCCCGCCGCTCGCCATTCATCCATTTTGCGCCTTCCGTCCGATAAATAGAACGATGCGATCGTTCGCGCCCGCTCTCCTTGCGCTTCTGATTTCTGCCGGCGCCGTGTTCGCGCAGCCGGCGGAAGTTTCGCGCGTGCTGCGGCGGTTCGATTTTGAAGAACGCCGTTATAACGTCGAAGACCTGCCCGTCGATTGGGAAAAGATCGAAGGCAGCGGGATGCCGCATTACGTCAACGGCCGGCTGAGCAACTCGGCGGCACATTCGGGGCGATACAGCTTTCAACTTGATCTCAACGGCGGGTCGCTGAGCTACCGCTATCCCGCCGGCAAAATCAAAGTGCGCCAAGGGGCGTTTTACCGGGTTGAAGCATGGGCCAAGACCAGCGTGCTCCAGCACGCCAAGGCGCGATTGACGGCGTACTTTACCGACCTCGACGGGCATCCTATTCTTGAAACCGTGCGTCACAGCGACCCGTTCGCCGCCCAGCGGCTCGACCAGATTGCGTGGCAGAATCTGGGGGTGGAGCTTGTGGCATCGCACAAAGAGGCCGCGTATCTGGTGATCGAAATCGGCCTGCTTCAGCCGGCGATGTATCGAGCCAGCACACTCGGCGAGCGCGAGCTGAATGTACAAGACATTCGCGGCACCGCTTGGTTTGATGACATTACCATCTCGCAGGTGCCGCGCGTCACGCTCAGCACAGCAGTGCCGGGCAACATCTTCGCGGTCGGCGTGCCGTCGGTGCTGCACATCGAAGTAAACGATCGCTTTACCGACGACCTTTCCGCCCAACTCGTCATTCGCGATGCCGATGGCAAACTCGCGTTTCAGAAAAGTCAGGCGCTTGATCTGGCCCATGTGCAAGAGGTTGACGACGGCATCAAGCGGCTGAATGTCACGCTGCCCGAGTTGCCGGTGGGCTGGTACGACGTGGCCGTCGCCATGAGCAGCCAGGGGGAGGCGCTGGGCACGCAGCATCTGGCGATCGTGCGCTTAGGCGACGGCGGCGGGGGGATAAAGACGGATCGGCGGATTGGCATGATCGCCACGTCGCTGCCGTTTGAAGTGTGGAACGACTTGCCCCGCACGCTGCCGCAACTCGGCGCCGGCCGGGTGAAGCTGGCGGTGTGGAACTCTGACGGCGACGTGCTGCACACCCCGGCGATGAAGTTCGATGATTTACTGGATGATCTGGGCCGTGCCGACGTCACCCCCACCGCGTGCCTGACGGGCCTGCCGCCCGATGTGGCGGCGAAAATCGGCGGGAACAAATGGGCGAATTTGCTGAAAGCCCCGCGCGAAGTGTGGCAGCCGCAACTGGCGTACCTGATCGCGCGGCATGCCAACCACCTCGATCGCTGGCAACTCGGCGAAGACGGCGTTGATGAATTTGTGACGACCGACATCATGCGGCAGGTGTACGACCGCGTGTATCAGGAATTTTCCGAGCTTATCCAGGAACCCAATCTCGCCATGCCCTGGCCGGCCTGGTACGAGTTCGACAGCCGCGTGCCGGCCAACATTGCGCTATCCATTCCTGCCAGCGTGCTTCCGGCACAAGTGGCGTTGTATGTGGAGGGTTCGGGGTTCGGGGTTCAGGGTTCAGGCGTGACTGCAAACGCTGGACTGAACCCTGAACCCCGAACCCGTAACACATCGATTTCGCTTCAATTGCTGGACCGCAAGCAGTACGGCCGTGAGATGCAGATTCGCGATTTCGCGCAACGCTTCGCCGCCGCCGTCGCCGCGGGGGCACCATTGATTGATGTGCCGATTCCGTTCGAGGTGCAGCGATCGGGGGATCGTGTCACCGCGCAGCCGACGGAACTGTTTCTTATCCAGCGAACTCTCTCGATGCTTTTGGCCAACAGCACGTTCAAAGGCAAAGTGCCGATCGCCGAGAATGTCGAGGCGCTGCTGTTCGACCGTGAAGGGCAGGGCATTCTGATGCTCTGGAGCAAAGGCAACGAAGCCGGTGTGAAAGATTTGGCGATTAACCTCGGCGAGCGGCCGATGGCGGTCGATTTGTGGGGAAACGTCACGCCGCTGCTCGGCGGCGGTCGCGGAAAGCAAACCGCGCGAATTCAACTCGGCGCGATGCCGATGTTTCTGCTCGATATCGATGGCGAAATGGCGCAACTACGCAGCAGCGTGAAGTGGGATAACGATCACGTCGAATCGAGTTTTAAGAGTCATCTGCGCAAGCTGCGGTTTGCGAATCCGTATAGATCGCCGATCTCCGGCCAACTGCGGCTGCGCGGCCCCGCCGGGTGGGTGCTTAACCCGCCGACGCAGCAATTTACGCTTAACCCCGGCGAAACATGGGAGCGCGATATTTCGATCGAGTTTCCTTACAACACCTTCGCCGGCAGCAAGCCGCTTGAGGCCGAATTTACCATGCAAGGCGGCGCGCGCGCGGGGGGCGACAACACCTTTACCGTGCCCGTCCCGCTGCAACTGGGCTTAAGCGACATCGGCCTGCAAACCATCGCGCTACGCGACGGCGGCGACGTGCTGGTGCAGCAACTCATCACCAACTATGGCAACAAACCAATCGACTACAGCGCGTTCGCCATTTTTCCCGGCTTTGCCCGCCAGGAACGGCTGGTGACCAACCTGGCGCCGGGGCGCACCACGATCAAAAAGTATCGTTTTGACGATGTGAAGCTTTATCAGGTGACGAAGGTACGCAGCGGCATCAAAGAACTGGACGGCACGCGGATTTTGAATGATGAGGTGGAGGTGAGGTAGCGTCGAAACACGCCTTGAATTTCCGCGTTTTGAAGGAGTTCAAAGCTTGTCCGGATCGAGTTGTGCAACATCGCCGTTCTGAATCGCATCATCAATTTCCATACTCATTTACCGCAGCAGTTTTCCTGACATCGCGAACGACTCCTGCCATCGGGCTTCATCAAGCACAACTTCAAGATGATCTTGCAAATAGTCCGCCAACATCGCCCGCTGGCGATCAGGCAATTGTTCTAGTTGCTGGATGAACTTGTTCAGGCGGTCGCTCATGTGGCAAATTATACCGTGGAGCCGGGCCAATGCGGCCTAAGACTACAAAACTTCCCCCGCCCGCGGGTAGCTGCCCAGCACCGTCATCTGCAGGCAGTGCTGTTTGGCGTCGTCGATCGCGCGCTGCATGCCGCCGTCATCCGCGTGGCCTTCGGCGTCGATGAAGAAGTAGTATTCCCAATTCACTTTCTTGCTCGGGCGCTTCTCAAGGCTGGTTAAGTTGATCTGCGCGTTTTTGAAGCAATCCAGCACGTCGGCCAGCGCGCCCGGTTTGTTGGCGGTGGTGAACATGATGGCGGTCATGTCGGCGCCGCTTTTCCTTGCGGCTTCTCGACTGATCACGAAGAAGCGGGTGACGTTGTCGGGGTTGTCTTCGATGTTTTCGAACAGCAGCTTCAACTCGTATAACTCTGCTGCGATCGCTGAAGCGATTGCGGCCGAGCCGGGCTCCTTTGATGCCAGCTCTGCAGCTCGCGCACTGCTCGTTGTGGGTTCGATCTCACGACCCTTTGCCACCGAGCTCAGCCAATCTCTACACTGGTTGAACACCTCGGGTTTGGAATAGATGCGCTTGATTTGCTCCCACGGTTCCTTAGCCAGCAGATTGTGATGGATGCTGACGCGCACTTCGGCGCAGATTTTGGCGGATGAACCGAGGAACGCGTCGAGCGTGTCGATCACGCCGCCGTGGATGCTGTTTTCTACCGGGACCATGCCGTAATCGACATGCCCCCGCGCCACTTCGGTGAACACCGCGGGAATGTCGGCTAAGTCGACGTGTTCCACGCTGCGCCCGAACTTCTGCACCGCCGCGAAATGGCTGAATGTGCCGCTAGGCCCGAGGTAGCCGATGCGCAGCGGGCGCTCGAGCATGAAGCTGCCGCTCATCAACTCGCGATACACGGCATCGAGCGCGCGATTGGGCAGCGGGCCTTTGTTCAGGCGATGCACTTTTTCCAGCACCAACCTTTCGCGATCGGGCGCGTAGATCGGCGCGTTGGTCTGCTGCTTAAGCTTGCCGACTTCAACCACCACGCTGGCGCGCTCGTTGAGCAGTTCGACAATTTTTTCATCGAGCGAATCGATCTTGGCGCGGAGTTGTTCAAGCGGTTCTGCCATGTGAGCGTGTGTTGTACATTCACGAAGCGGCGGCGGGCAAGGCGGAATTCTTTCGCAATCCAACGCTCGAAAGCTCAAAGATCATCCAAACCACCACCGCCACCGCAAATAAGTACGGCGGGACGGCTTCAAGGCTGATTCTCCCCGCCAACACGCCGCCAAACGCCGGCACTGCCGCCGCCCCGAGCGAGGCGGCTGATACCTGAAAACCGATCGCGTGACCGGCCATCGCCTTGCCCACGCGGGCGGGCGTGAGCGAAATCATCAGTGGGTAAATCGGTGCGATCGCAAGCCCCAGCAGCGCCACGGCCGCCAGGGTGATGTAAACGTGTCCGCCCAACCACACAACCGCCGCACAAATCGGCGCGGCCATGAGCGCCCCGCGCAGCAGAATCGCCGGCGCGACTTTGTCGGAAATGAAGCCGAAGATGATTCGCCCGATGGTGAGGCTCGCCCAGTAAGCGCCTACGGTGAACCCCGCCGCCCGAGTTGAAACGCCGCGTGATTCCGTGAGCCATGAGAACATTAATTGTCCTACAGTCGATTCCAATCCGGTGTAGAAGATGAAAAACAGAATCTGTCCCCAAACAATCGGCCGCGCAAGAGTCGATCGAAACGTGACGGTCTGCGCGCTCTCTTGGCGGCTCGTCGGCTTAGCTGCAATTTCTGCGTCATTCCAAAGTCGAACGGTCAGTGCAAAGCCCACCGTCATCAAGGCAAGCAACGAAGCCAGAATCGCATATCCGATGCGCCACGAATATCCGTTGACGAGAACGAGCGTCATCAACGTCGGCCCGGCCGTCGCGCCGATTCCCCAGCAGGCGTGCAGCCAGTTGACGATCTTGGCGCTGAAGTGCTTCGCCGCGTACGCATTGATGCCCGCATCGATCGCCCCTGACCCCAGCCCCGCCAGCAGCCCGATCGCCACCATCGCCGGCCACACCGGCGCGGCGGCGTAACCGATGAGCGAAAGTGTGATCGCCAGGCTGCTCATCAGCAGCAATTTTCCCACGCCCAGCCGCGCGGTAATCCATCCACCCATGAAACTGCTCGACAGATAACCGAGCATCCCGCTGAACAGCAGCCAGCCGAGCGATGAAATCGGCCGATCAAACGTGTGCCGAATCGAAGGCCACGCCACGCCGAGAATCAAATCGGGCAGGCCGAGGCTGATGAAGGCGAAGAAGCTGAGCAGGAGCAGTGCGGCGGTGGCGCGGCGCGGGAGCATCTAAGTTAAGATGCTAGGCGATCCGCGCACCGTTCGCACGGCGGCGCGCACGGCATCAGACGATCGACCTCATCCAAGAAGTGATGCTGAGGGTGTTCGCGTAAATTAAGAACGCTGACACGAGTTGGAGTCGACGGCAATTCACGCATTGCTCCGTGCTATGCATCCTGATTATCGATACGTTCTACACGACTGTTCTGTCTTTCGCCCCTTCGGGGCTATGTCTCGTGGGATTGCCACCTAGGGCTTGCGCCCTAGGCTAGACATCTGCCGCCGCTTCGCGGCTATTGAACAATGGTTGTCACCAACTCCGAAAATACACGCTCACATAACTATAAAGCAGTGATAGCGCCGCCACCGCCACGCTGGTCCATAGCGTGATTTTGATGATGCGAATGCGATTGGCGATTTCGCGATCGCGCCATTCGCCTAAGCGGCGGTCGATTTCATCCAGTTTGCGGTCGATGCGCTGTTCGATCTCGTCGAGTTTCTGGTTGAGGTAGACGTCGGCGGTCTTTTTTACGCGGCTGGCCAGGCCGCCGAAGAGGCCGGATTCTTCGATTTCGTTGGCGAGGTTTTCTTTGCGCACGGTCGGCGGGGGGGTGCCGGGG
>CAZXLA010000087.1:0-14427 GCA_964641895.1 uncultured Tepidisphaeraceae bacterium | reverse complement strand
ACTTGAATCACTCACTCACAGTATCCTAAGTTCAAGGCATGACAATGCACTAGGAGGTTCTGCAGGTCTAATTGGCGAGATCGAGGTCACCCCGCGCGATCTGAATTCGGTGACCGTCAAATTTCGTCTAGCGGCGAAGGTGCATGAATTCCGACTTCGCATAGACGGCAATCAAATCTCCGGAACAACCGCTGATGGAAAAGGCGTCTCTGGCGAGATTGAGCCAGACTAAATCACGGCTTCGACGCCCGTATAGCCGCGATCAAAGCGAATCCGTTTGACGAGGGCACCCAAGCAGTTAGTGAATCCGTTGCTTCGCTTCTCCTTGGATTCAAGGCACCCCTTCGCGTCGACAAAAACAAACTGCCAAGGGTCACGTTTCATCAAAATTGCATCGACACCGCCGATCGCACTTTCGGCGATTGGCCGGGTCTTGTAAATCAAATGCCAGCCCTCTGCGGCAAACTTGGCGATTGCCCGATTAAGAACATCATCTTCTTGCATCGGTCTACGCTAGTCCATCGCTTCAGACTGTCAAGTTAAAGCCGCTGCATGCCGTTAGCGCGCACATGCTCGCCCTCTCATCCGCCAGCCGTACGCCGAGTTGATCCTTCGGGGGAGCAAGACGGTGGAGTATCACTCCCGACCTGTCGGGACGAAGATTGTCAGCGAGCGGTTTCCCCTCTACGCGGCCAGGGCGAAGGCGAAGCGGCTCGTGTGGTCGGACGACCTGGCCGTCGCGACGGAACTGCGGTCAGCGTTGCCGGCGCGGTCATCGCTTGCGGCGCCCCGATTTATTTTGGGCCGGCTGCCGCTTCGTTTTGTTCGGGCGGCTCGTGTTGAAGTGCTGCCCGCGTTTGCCGCCCTTCTTCACCGATTGTGTGGCATCGACCGGCGTGCCGCGCGATTGCGGAGCGAGTTGGCTGATTTGCAAGCCAAGCTCACGCCGGGCCAGATCGACGCGCACCACAACCACCTTGACGACGTCGCCGATTTTGATGCGTGTCCCCGTGCGCTGCCCGCGGACGCTTCCGCCGCGCTCGTCGACGTCCCACCAGTCGTCCAGCAAATCTTCGTACCGAATCAGCCCGTCGATGAGGTACTCGCGAATCTGCACAAAAATGCCGAAGTTGGTGATGCCCGTTATCACGCCGGCGAATTCGTCGCCGATGTGGTTCTGCATGAGCGTGAGAATCTTCACCTGCCGCAACTCGCGCTCGGCGTCTTCGCTGCGGCGTTCGGTGAAGCTGATGCGCTTGCCGATTTGCACCAGCTCCTGCTCGCTGGGAATGTTTTGCACGTCAATCCGGGCTTTCTTCTTCGATCCGCCCGCCGTCGCTTCGAAATACGCATCGAGCAAGCGATGAATCGTCAAATCGGCATAGCGGCGGATGGGGCTGGTGAAGTGCCCGTAATGGTCGCTCGCCAGCGCGTAATGCCCCACCGTCTTCGGCGAATACTCCGCGCGCGTCAGGCTCTTGAGCACCGCCAGATTGATCGCAAATTCTTCGGGCGTGCCTTTCACCGTCTTGAGCAGGGCCTGAATCGCGTGCCGATCCACCACCTTCGGCAATCGATGCCCGGCGACCTGCACGAACTGCCGCAGCCGCTCGCTGCCCTGAAGATCAGGTTCGGGGTGAATGCGGCGGAGGAACGGCACGTTGAGTCGATCGAGCAATCGGGCGACCGCCTCGTTCGCCTCGACCATGAACATCTCGATCAGCGTGTGCGTGAAGCTGGTGTCTTCCGGCACGGCATCAATCACTTTGCCATCTTGATCGAGCACCAGTTCCACTTCCGGCAAATTCAACGTCAACTGTCCGGCGGCGAGGCGGCGCTTTTGGATGCGTTTGGCCAAGGCGTCCATTTGCATCAGCAGTTCGACCACCTGCTTGGGGTAGTCGCTCGGCTTGCGCGCGCCATCGGGGTGACGAATCTCCGGCTTGCCGTCGAGAAGGTCTTGCGCTTCGGTATACCGCAGCCGCCGGGCTGACTTGATGATCGTGTTCGCAAACCGCGTCGCAACAGGTTTGGCATCCTCACCCAGCGTGATAAACGCGCTTTTACACAACCGCGGCACGCCTTCCTGCAGGCTGCAAACGCCGTTGGAAAGCACCTCGGGCAGCATGGGAATGACGTGGCCGGGAAAGTAGCTGCTGTTGCCGCGTTTGGAGGCTTCCTCATCCAGCGCCGAACCTTCGCTGACAAAATGCGACACATCGGCGATGTGTACGCCCAGCTCGATCAGGCCGTCATCGGTTCGCGAAAGCGAAATCGCATCGTCGTAATCTTTGGCATCGTCCGGATCGATGGTGCAGATGATCTCGCGGGTAAGATCGAGCCGATTCGCGGCCTCTTCTTTCGGATTAAACGATGCAACGGCGTTCGTTGCCTGCGCCTTGCACGCATCGGGGAAATCGCCCGGCAGATTAAACTGCACGATCACGCTCTTGAGATCGACATCCTTCTCACCGGCGGCACCGAGCACTTCGGTGATCACGCCCTGCGCGCGTGTTGTATCGTCCGGCCATTGCGTAAGCTCGACAACCACCTTCGTCCCCGCGCGAATGTGCCGAGCCGCGGCATCGGGGGTGAGCACGGGCTGCGTGAGCGTATTGCCGTCGGGCAGCATCATCCACTCGCCGTGCAGCTTCTGAAGCGTGCCGACGAACGTCTGATGCGTGCGTTCGATCACCTCGGCAACGCGCCCGGTGAACATGGTCTTGCCTTCACGCTGGCTGCGGCTGGTGATGCGCGCCGCGACAATATCGCCGGTAATCGCCCCGCCGTTGTGGCCTTCGGGAATGAACAGATCTTCATGCCCCGCCGGGTCGGTCGGTACGACGAAACCAAACCCGCGTTTGTTGTGGCGATAAGTGCCGATGATGTTCTGACTCGCCTGCTTCGCCGCCGGCAGGACAATATTCCCCCCGGCGCCCATCGCCACGCGGCCCTCGGTCATGAGATCGCGCAACGCGTCGCGAAATGAGCCGTAGTGCTCTTCGCCGTTGACATCGAGCGCGCGAGCAATCTTACGCGGCTTGGCCGGCCGGTAATCGGGGTGTTTGATCAGATCGACGATTCGCGAGGGGAGGTTGTGGGGCACGATGACAATGATATCCGCTCATCTGCAGAAAGTTTACCTGCCGCTTCGGCTGGGATCATGCCAGCAACCGCGTCGCCGACCATCGCACCGTGTTCGTCTGATGGTTTTGAAGATACGAAGTCACCACGATTTTGTTCTCCGGCGTAACCAGTAGATTGGGCGTGGCGGCGCTGGAAAGTTTGGTGTCGATGGTGACAAGTCCATCGCCGCCGCCGAAGGTGGTGTCGCGCTTGCCGTTTTTGGTCAGCCGCATCACCTGCACATCGCCGTCGGCCACCCCGCCGCGGAGGACGCGCCAAGCGATGATTCGGCCGGTGGAATCGACGTCGAAGTTCTCAAAGCCGGCGGCGGCGACGCCGTTGTTGCCGAACGCGCGGTCCGCATTGCCGCGAGCGCTCAGGCGATATAGACCCGTGGCTGTTGAACGGGTGTAAAGCAGCGATTCGTCGGATTGCGCGGCAAGGGGAATGCCGTCAAAGAGAATTCCATGACCTGAATTAAACGCAGGATCAACTTCGCCGGATGATTTGTATTTGAGCAGGGCAGGGCTAAAGACGGCCGGCGGGTCGTCGAGCACTGCTTCGGTTTCGAATACTCGACGCAGATAATAGCCGGCGCGGCCGGGAATCACGACGAGTCGGTCGGAGTCGTACGGGCCGCGATAGCAGTTATAGTCACTTACCGATCCGATGGTAAGGGCGATCACCTGCCCGCTCGGTGCTAACGCGACACCATTGAAAGAGTTGTAGGTGTAATCTTTCCAAAGCAACGAAAATTCCCCGTTCGGCGACAGGTGAACTGTCGTGCCGGTCGTCTCGATTGAGGCGATGGGGTTATTTACATCAGTTGCAGAAAATCGTCCGTCAATTACTCCGCTGGAATCGGCAACGAAATACAAGGCTGCCAAGGCGTCACGGTCACTCTGGGTGCCTTCGGCAACGTAAAGTGTTGAGCCGTCGCCACGGGGCAATAGTGCCGGTAATCCAAATGTCAGCGCATCGTCCTGGTAAGCCGCGCCGCGCTGCACAATGCCTATATCTCCGTAGTTGCGGTCCACCCGTCCATTGGGCATGAATGCCACCCCACCAAAGGCACCGCCGCCGCTGATGCCTTGGATTAACCTTCCCGTCGCATCGATCGCTTGCGTGTCATAGTTGGTATTGATGAGCGCTGTTGTCGTCCGCTGTCGAAAAACATTTCCAGTTGAGCTGCTGAAAAATACACGGCTTCCACCGGCAAATATCAAATCGCCGTTCGCTGACTGTCCGGACAGCACAACACCGTAACGCAATGGAATCAATTCTCTCTCGGCGATCAACCGCCCCTTTGAAGAAACGCGTATAAGGACGGGCGTCGTCCGATCTACCTCAAATTCGGTCTTGTCGGCGCCAATTGAGATTGATCCGTCGTTGCGGATGACTTCGTGAAGGAAGCGGACGCCCACGACATCCGGAGAGCCAAGCGTTTCGGCGCGAAACCGGCCGTCCGAACCGAAAGCCGTATCAATCGTTCCGTTGTCATTCAAAATTGAAGTATAGTCTTCACGCCCCACCAGCAGTCGCCCGCCAGCCAAGGGCGACAGCCTCGATGCTGCAATTCCCGTTACGACACCGGCCCGTCCGAAGGTCGGATCGAGGCCGCCGTTGGAAACGAAGCGATATGTCTCGTAATTCTCGTAGCTCTTGGTGCCGGAAATGATTAGTCGTCCCGCATCGTCCATGCCCGAACTCATCAGTTCGAGATTCGCAACGAGTTTAATGCCGTCCTGATCAAATGTCCGATCGAAAACACCCCGGTCGGTCAAACGCCCCACAACGGTCTGGTCGTAGGGATATTCGTCACGTTCGGCCTCAGCGACGGCGAAGGAAATTCGGTCGCGCGCATCGACATGCACCGCGCTGGTTAGGTCATAGCCCCGCACACCCAGGGCCACTTTTCCATCGCCGCTGAAGGAACGGTCGAGCTTGCCCGCCGGGGTAAAACGATAGATGGAAATTTCACCGCTTCGGAACGGATACTCCGTTTCATACGGGTCATCGTTTCCGACGGCTGCCGCGACAATCAGGCGATTTCGGCTATCGAGTTTTGCGGAAACGGGAAGCGCGTAATCGCCATATCGCGGCATGATCTGCGCGAAACCGCCGGTCGCGAACGTGGAATCGATCCCGCCGCCGTCATTGATGCGAAAAATAAAAACCTGTGATAGGAAAGCGGTATCATCGATCGCGTTGATTGGCGACTCGCCGCGCGCCACCACAAGCGTCTGGCGACGGCTCGTCGGAAATGTGGCGACGATTGAGACGTTCGTGAAGTCGCTCTCGAATGGCAGCGTCGCCGCCCCGACAATCGCCCCGTTGGCTCCGAACGATCGATCAACATCCCCGCCGCTGAGCAATCGGCGTGATTCAAGAAATTCGATTGTGGTGAACATCGTGCCCCTTGGTGTTGAAGCAGGAATATTGTAGCACCATTGTCCGCCAAGCAAATGGGGAATCGGTGTCCCGCCAATTGGCATGCAAGTGCCGATTCTGTAAGAACTTACCCCCCCGCGATCGCCGGCACGATGCTGATTTCATCACCGGCCTTTACCACGGTCGAGAGATTTTGCAGGAAGCGGATGTCTTCATCGTTGACATACACGTTGACGAACCGATTCAACTCGCCGGGCGATTTGAACAGCCGCTTCTCGATTCCCGCGGCGCGGGTGATGAGTTGGGTGAGGACGTCGGCGACGTTGCCGCCTTCGAATTGAAGGACGTCCACGCCGTCGGTGAAGGTTCGCAGGGGGCTGGGGATTCTTACTTTGATCGGCATTTTTTCTCTTCTTTCTGGTTCCCTCGCCCGGTACGCCGGGAGACGGAGTTAGATTGTTCCCGCCAGCACCGCTTCTTCGATCGACGCCTTGCCATTCAGCCGCGCGTCGAACTCGCGCAGATTTGCGCTGATGGGTTCGCTTTCGTTCAATTGCCCGTCGAGGGTTTCGAGCGTTTTCATGCCGCTGCCGGTGATGCCGATGACGATCGATTCGTCTTGCGGAATGCGCCCGGATTGGATCAGCTTGATCGCCGCCGCCAGTGTGGTTCCGCCGGCGGGTTCGGTCCAGATGCCTTCGGTTCTGGCCAGCAGCTTGATGGCGTCGATAATTTCGGGGTCGGTCGCACTGGCGCCGTAGCCGCCGGATTGTTTGACGGCGTTGTAGACGTAGAACCCGTCGGCGGGATTGCCGATGGCGATGCTCTTGGCGATGGTGCGCGGCTTTTGCGGAACAATGGTGTCTGACCCCTTTTCGATCGCCGTCACCACCGGATTGCACCCCGCGGCCTGGGCGGCGTAAAACTTGCTGTCGTTTCCTTCCACCAAACCCAGTTCGATCAACTCTTCATACGCCTTGTGAACCTTGGGCAGAATCGTCCCGCCGGCGACGGGGAGAATCGTGTGCTTCGGCAGCTTCCAGCCGAGTTGTTCGGCGATTTCGTATCCGAATGTTTTAGCGCCTTCAGTGTAATACGGGCGAAGGTTGACGTTGAGGATGGCCCAGCCGTATTTGTCGGCGATTTCAGAGCAGAGCCGGTTCACATCGTCGTAGTTGCCTTTGATGCGAATGACGCTCGGCCCAAACACCTGTGAGCCGACGACTTTGCCATTCTCCAGATCATGCGGAATGAAGACAAAGCACCGCAACCCCGCCGCCGCAGCGTGTGCGGCGACGCTGTTGGCGAGGTTGCCGGTGCTGGCACAACCGACAGTATCAAACCCGAACTCGACGGCTTTGCTGATCGCCACCGAAACGACGCGCTCTTTATAAGAATACGTGGGATAGTTGGCCGAATCGTCCTTGATATAAAGCTCTTTGCACCCCAGCTCGTCCGCCAGCCGATCGGCCCGGCGCAGTGGAGTGTTGCCGGAATGAAAACCCGTCACCGGTTTGTTCACCGGCAGCAGATCGGCCCACCGCCACACATTCCGCGGGCCGGCGGCGATTTTCTCGCGGGTGAGTTTCTTTTTGATGGCGGCGTAATCGTAGACGACTTCGTACGGGCCGAAGCAGTCTTCACAGACGTGAACGGCTTTGGCGGGGGAGAGTTTGCCGCACTCTCGACAGCGTAATCCTTGAACGTAACTCATTGACGCAGACTCCTTTGCTTTCACTGTCGTGTTCCGACCCGCGTGTTCGCTTTCAGCTCACAGCGCGGCGTGTGGATAAACACGACACAAAACAAAAAACGCCTCTCCGATAAGAGAGGCGTCAAGTCGATTGCATCTTGAGCTTCAGCTTATCTTCCCTGCAACATCGCCAAGACGGGCGACTGCAGGAGGGAATTAGCACCGGACGCAAATTGTGAGGTCATCACAGTTTACCGGTTGCTGTGGCTTCATCGGGCCCTTGCCCTCGACCACTCTCGATAAGGAGACGTCTTCAGTTGTCAGAGTAAAATAGTAGACACTGCCGCGGGGATGTCAAGTTATCGTGTTGCGATTCATCCGGATGGACGGATTGATTAGCGACCTTCAGCCAGCCGCTGCGCGATCGTAAGCATTGAATCGAACATGGGTTCGGTCAATCGCCCCGTGAAGGTGTTTTGCTGACTGACGTGGTAGGAGCCAATCAGATGGACCGAATTGAATCGTGCGACGACGGCGTGCGCGAACTTCGGTTTCCTGCCCTTCTCCTCGCGAGCGAACTGACCGTGGCGGCGTAGAAGGTCCAGACTTGCCGCCCAGGCGATGCCGCCGAGGGCGATGATCACTTTTTTGTTCCGCAGCAGTTCGAACTCGCGATCGAGGTATGGCGCGCAGTTGGACACTTCCTGTGGCAACGGCTTGTTGCCGGGCGGCGCGCAGCGGGCTGTTGCCGAGATGTAAACGTCGCGCAGGATCAGGGCGTCGTCGCGGTGTTTGCTTGTCGGTTGGTTGGCCAGCCCCGCGCGGTGCAGCGCCGCGAAAAGAAAATCGCCGCTGCGATCACCGGTGAAGATGCGGCCGGTGCGATTCGCCCCGTGCGCGCCCGGGGCCAGGCCGATGAACCAGATGCGTGCGTTCTCGTCGCCGAAGCCGGGCACGGGTTTGGCCCAGTATGCTTCGTCGGCGTAGGCGCGGCGCTTGGTCTGCCCCACTTGCCGGCAATACTCCCGCAACCGCCGGCAACGCCGGCAGGTTTTGACTTGCGCGTGAAGCTGTTTCCAATCTGCTATGCCGCTCACATCATCGATTATACGACGACAGGAATGGAACTACCGCCTCGAGAATTCCGTTACATCGACGCCGGGCTGTGAGCTTCAAGCGAACACCCGGATCGCGCGTCGAAATCTGCAAATCCACACGACGTCGCCACCGGAAAACCCGCGTGTTCGCCAAGGCTCACAACACGGCGTGGGGGCTAACCGCTTCGGTTTGAATTTCCTGGATTGCCGCACGACTTGGCCTTAAGAGCCAGGATCGTGGCACCCGTGGTCTACTTTGTTCGGCAAGTGCTTGAGAACCGCCGGCTACATTATTGTCCGCTCAATCCAGCGGCGCGGCGCTGAAATCGTAGGTGCCGCTTGAGCCGTCGGGTTTGCTCCACACCATCGTGCCGACGATGCGGCTGTTGGACAGCACGCCGTTCCAGACGATCGTGCCCTGCTCTCCGTTGCTCATCGTCGTGGTGAAACCGATGGCGGTTTCGCTTAACGTGGTGAGCGTATATTGCGATCGTCCGAAACCCAGCGGACCGAACGCCTCGGCGGTAAAGAAGCCGTCGGTCTCAAAGAGCACCATGTCGTTAAAGGCGTTGCGACCGTTGTTGAGCGACGCCTCATCGGGCGTCACCTGCACGGACCAGACTTGCAGGAAAGTAGCCGCTCCGGGCAAGTCTTCCGGATCATCCGCGGCAAAACCGGTGCGCGAGGGCGCGAACGCCGAAGCGGCAGCAAGGACAGCAGCAAACCAACGTGTGCGATTCATACAGCCTCCAAAACTTAGCGAAACAACGCGTCAGGTCTGCTGTTGATTTACGATACATTCGCCGCGCGTGCGTCGGTGAAAACGTCAATGTGAAAACATCAGTGTGAAAACGGATCGGTCGGCAGGCCGCTTTGCTTTCGAATCCGGCAGGCCGCGTCCCATATTGCGTGTTCCTGCCGCAGACACCGCACCAGGCTCGACGCCGACACGCCCAATAACGCCGCCGCGCCCGAGACTTTGCCGTCTGTAACGGCCAACAGGTCCAGCGCGTGCGCCGCGACGCGCGCGAAATCAGCGTTCTTTGCATTCACCCGAATCTGCCCCGCGCCTTTATAAGCCGTGATCCAAGCCGGCGGCGCATAGCCGCGCACGACGACTGCCGATCGCACGTCAGCGGCGATCTTATGACGCAGCCGATGCAGCGCCCGCGTGCGATTCTGGGCCTGCGATCGGAAGTCGTGACTGTGAGCCTCAATGCCCGTCGGCAAATGCATAATCTTCGCCGCCGACGACGTTTTGTTGCGCTTCTGCCCCCCCGGCCCACCGGACTTGTAGAACTCGACTTTGCAATCGCGAAGAAGGGATTCGTCGGGGAGGGAGAGGATGGTGTCGATGGTGAGGGGCATCGGGTCGAAGTTCGGCAGTCGTGTGCTTTCAATCTCGTCGGCACTTTAATGATCTACAGCGATCCTGCGCAGTGCATCGCAAAGTAGTGTCAGTTGCTGCGCCGGGTCACACAGCGATCCCGCGCGGGCGGGCCCGGAGACGGCGAACGCCGCCCGGAGTTGTTGCGATTCAATGCACCGCTTCAGCGCTGAGGCCAGCTCGTCGGCGTCGCCCGGAGCGGTCAAGATGCCGAAGTCGGGCACTAGAATCTCTTCACCGCCACCGCAGCGTGTGGTGATAACCGTAAGGCCGGCGGCGAGGGCTTCAACAAATGTCAGGCCGAACGGCTCGGGGGAAATGTTTGGCTGGCAATGAATGTCTGCCGCGGCCAGCACCGTGGGAACATCGTTTCGTTGACCGAGGAGGCGAATTCGATCATCAATCTTCACCGCGCGCGTGGCATCGAGCACTTTGTTCTGGAACGTCTTCTCGTGTTCTCGCTGCGTACCGCCAGCAATCCAGAGAGTCCACGGCGTGCTTGTTTGTAGTCTCCCCAGCGCCTGAACCAGTAGCTCGTGCCCCTTGTATGGTTCCCACCGTGATGCCATAACGATTACCACGTCGGCGTCGCCCGTCTGCAACGACCGCCGCAGCCGCGATCGTTCTTCATCGCTGCGATCACCCTGAGGCGGATTGGACGGGCAATGCACCACGACATGCTTCGCTTCTGAGAACGCGGCCACCGGTAGCTTCCTGGCCGTGAATTGACTGTTGGCGATGACCAGTGGAACCGGCACCCGCAGCGCGCGCCGTTCGAGCCAATGAACGCCTTGCAGCGTATCGTGCAGGAAGATCGCCCGCGGTCTCGCGCTTGTACCCAGGACCGCATGCGCCCAGCAGCCGTGCGCAATGGTCACGTCAATCCGCTTCTCGCGACACACCCGCCGGGCGCGGGCGCGCGTGCCCCAGATCGTCCAGGGTTTGATGAAACGCGTGGGGCCGATATACGACACGTCAACGCCGGTCTCGCGCAGCCGGCGCGAGACCTCGCCTTCGTAGCTCACCGCAAAGTGCGGGATCATCGCCGGACAGCGATGCCGCTCCTCCGCCAGTGTCAGCAGCATGCGCTCGACCCCGCCGAAGAGGTTGCCGGCGCACACGTGGAGCACGTGCAGCGGCGCGTCGGATTGTTTCGTTGCTATCGATGACATGGCCGAGTCATTGTCGCTGATCACAACGAAAGACAAAGCCCGCGGAAACATTGCGGGCTTCGGCTGCACTCGTTTTTTACTGATCTCACCATCACACACGCTGCTTCAACCGCAGGTGCTGTTCCACCGGCGGGCGGCCGATGGGGTAGTATTGGAAGCCGTTTTCGCGCATTACATCGCGGTTCAGGCAATTGCGGCCGTCGAAAATGATGGGCATGTTCATCGTCGCGCTGATTTTGCGGAACGGCAGCGTCGTGTACTGCGGCCAATCGGTGCAGATGGCGACGGCGTCGGCGGTGGTGGCGGCGGTGACCGGGTCGTTGCACCATTCGACTTTATCGCCGAACAGCAGCTTCATATTATCCATGCCCTTGTAGTCGTGCGCCTTCACGTGCGCGCCGCGTTCGAGCAGATAGTTGATCACGTCGATCGCCGAGCTTTCGCGGACGTCGTCGGTGTCGGCCTTGAACGCCAGGCCCCACACCGCGATGGTCGCGCCGCTGATTGGCCGGCCGAGCTTTTCCTGAATCTTGTCGACGAAGCGCTTTTTCTGGTTCTTGTTCACCGTTTGAATCGCATCGACAAACAGGTTTTTGTAACCCGCCTGCTTGCTGATGTGCTCCATCGCCGCGACATCTTTGGGGAAGCAGCTTCCGCCGTAGCCGCAGCCGGCGCGCAGAAAAGCCGGGCCGATGCGCGCGTCGGAGCCAATGCCTTTGCGAATGTCTTCCACATCGGCGCCGTAGTGTTCGCACAGAACGGTCATCTCATTCATGAAGCTGATGCGCGCCGCCAGCATGCTGTTGGCGGCGTATTTGGTGAGCTCGGCGCTTTCCCAGTTCATGGTGATGAAGTTCTCTTCACGCTGGATGAGCGTATCGTACAGGCGGCGCATGGAGCGGAACGCTTCCACGCTCTCGCCGCCGATGACGATGCGGTCGGGCCGCAGGCAGTCTTCGACCGCGGTGCCTTCTTTCAAGAACTCGGGGTTGCTGACGACCGCCACGTTGGCCTTGGTCTGCTGCTTGAGGAAGTTGTAAAGCTTGCGGTTGGTTCCCGCCGGCACGGTTGATTTGACGACGATGGTGACGAGGAACTCGGTATTCAGTTCGGCCAGGGCGTCGCACACTTCCTTGCCGGCGCCTTCGAGGAACGACATGTCAACGGTGCCGTCGGGCTTGGGAGGCGTGCCGACACACAGGTAAACCACCTCGGCATCTTTGACGGCGGCCCGCACGTTGTCGGTGAAGCTGATCTGCCCGCTCTTCTGCGTTTCGCGCAGAAGATCGTGCAGGCCCGGCTCGAAGATGGGGCACTCGCCGACCTGCAGGGTCTTGAGCTTTTTAACATCCTTTTCCACGCCGCGCACGTTATGGCCGGTGTGCGCCAGGCACACGCCGGTAACCAGACCCACATACCCACAACCGATGATTGTTACGTCCATAGCATTTCCTTCACTTACACTTGCAAGCCAGAAGTCGGGCTGGCCGAAACTTGGGCCGAGGAGTATAGCCGATTGGTCGGCGATGTCTTGGTCCGACTGTATCGAATACATCGGACATTCAGATAGCGCACTGAGTTTGTCGGCGGGGGGAAATTGATCTTTATCGACAATACCGGCCCGCTACACCGGTTTAAGTTCTTCGGCGACCGCCGGTCGGAACTCCAGCACGCCGGAATCATCGATCGGGGGCGACGGGGAGGTTGTCGAGCCATCGCTTAAGCCGCCGTCTTCCAACGGTTTAGGTCGATCGACGACGGTGCGTTCATGCACCATCCCCATCTTATAAGCCGCCACCACAATCGACCCGAAAATCACTAGATACGCCGCCACCGCATACCGCGTGCGCATGAACACCATCGCCGTGCCGAGCAGCATAAACCCGATCGCTAGCGCGTAACTTAATATGACGGCCTGTTTGACCGATAACCCGCGCGCCACCAGTTGATGGTGCAGGTGCTGCTTATCGGGCGAAAAAAGCGGCCGGCCATTCACGTATCGCCGGGCAAACGCCAGGCTGGTATCGAGGATCGGCAGGCTGAACATCACCAGCGCCGCCAGCAGCCATCGACTGTGAACTTCCGCCATCAGGATGATCATCAGCCCGCACGAGAATCCCAGGAACATGCTGCCCGTGTCTCCCATGAAGATGCTCGCGGGGTTGAAGTTGTAGGGCACGAACGCCACTACCGCGCCGAGTAAACCCAGCGCCAGCACCACGCGGGCAGCGTCCCAGTTCGCGCCGGCGCCGTCGCCCCACATGGCCAGGTTAACCGCGAGAATGGTGTAGCCGAATGCCACAATGGTCGTTACCCCGCCGCAAAGGCCGTCGAGGCCGTCCATCAGATTGGTTGCATTGCAGCAGAAGACGATGACCGCCACGACGAACGCACAACTGGTCGACATCACCAGCCAATCCGGCGGAACACCGGCATCCGGCCAGCCGAATAAGTTAAACGTGCGAATCGTCAGCGGCTTGAAAAGTGGCATCGTCGCCTGCGTGCCCACCCCGTTCATCAGCAGCAGCACCGCCGCAAACACCTGTCCGCCGATTTTGGTCGTGGCCTTGATGTGCATCGTGTCGTCGAACAGCCCGAGCACCACGATCACCGTGGCGCCGACTACAATGCTCCACGGAATCACCACATGCAGATCAAGCCCCGGCGCTGCCCGGTGCATGTACAAAAACTGGCTCATCGCCAGCCCGCTGATCCACCCCAAAAACACCGCCACCCCGCCCAGATAGGCCACCGGCTTTCGGTGCATTTTCCGCACGCCGTCGGGTTTATCAATGATCCCGTAAAACGTCGCCACCCGGCGCATCACCGGGGTAAAGATGAAGCTGATGACGAAAGCCGCATAAAAAACGAATACGTAAGGCGACAACACATCGTCCGCAGAAAACGCGGGGGTCGTAACCAGCGGCGAAGATTGTGACAAAACCGAATTTGACATGAGCACACAATCATCAATGCGCCGCCGGCCCACCCGTCGCAACGCCAGGCCACGGCGCCGGGGGAGCGGGCAGGGTGAGGGAGGTTACCCGCGGCGGGATAAGGTGTCTATCGACAAGGAATTAGCACCGCATGAGCGCCTGCGCCCGGAGATTTCTGCCGACGTCGAAGCCCGACCAGCATGTAAAGCCCCAAGCCGAGTCTGAGCGTAAGCGATGACGCGGATCGAAGGGCAGAAAGTTTGGTGCGCCGAAGAATCCGGGCGTTCGCTAAAGCTCACAACCCGGCTTGAACAACCTCCACGCGCGGTGTGCCGCGCAGCACATTGTTTCTTCCAGACCCCGGCTCGTAGCAATCACACGCAATATGTGCTGCGCGGCACAAGTTTGTGAAATTTTTCACAATTTATGTAAGTTATTGATCCAACGAATCTTACAAATGACACTCTCGAACAAGCGGTGGCGGGCACCCCTAACATCGTGTTAAGAAAACGCCCGCCCCCACGCCGCCGCGGAGCCTTAGCGCCGCGTCGGTTCGAACCCCAAAGGCTCCTAAGCACACCATTTTTAGATTAAGCCAGATTCCCGTCGCAGAAAGTGAATGGAT
>CAZXLA010000086.1:0-14536 GCA_964641895.1 uncultured Tepidisphaeraceae bacterium | reverse complement strand
GAGTGAGATGGTTCCCTGACGACGTTGTGCCGACCATCACCAAAATCCTCGAACAAAAGCGCCGCGCCAATCGGCGGAGTGTTTATCTCGACGGCAAATTTTCTTTTGGTTGCAACCAGAACGTCATCATAAAATTCAAGCTAAATGAAGGGCTTGAGCTTTCCGCCGAACAACTCGATTCAATTCTCACCGGCGCCGTGCGGCAGGAATGTTTTGATGCCGCGATGAAGTTTCTCGAGCGACGCCTGCATTCGCGCGATGAGCTCCGTCGCAAGTTAATCCGCAAAGACTACTCCGCCGAGATGGCCAACGACGTGCTGGTTGATCTTGAGCGCATGGGTTACGTGAACGACGAGCAGTTTGCCAAAACAAATGCCCTGTCCGCCGCACAGCATCGCCAGCACGGTCGGCGGCGGGCGATGGTTGAATTGCTTAAGAAGGGCGTCGAACGCGAAACCGCGCGGGTGGCGGTCGAGAATGTGTACGAATCGACCGATTCGCTGGCCATCGCGCGAAAACTCGCCCAAAAAAAGGCCGCGTCGTTGCGAAGGCTCGATCCAATGGTAGCCCGCCGCCGCCTCGCCGGCATGCTAGCCCGCCGCGGGTTTGAATATGACGTAGTCAAGCCGGTGATTGATGAGGTGCTGGGACACGGGCAAGAGAGGAGTGACGAGTGACGAGTTTCTCATCCAAATCTTAATCCTACTCCTACTCGTCCTCCCGATTTTCAGTGTGATGCTGACGGCATCAAATTATCGATCGCCCCCCATCCACCCGAATAATCTGTCCGGTGATGTATTTTCCCTCGGTCACCAGATACTTCACAAGGTTCGCCGCATCCGATGGATCGCCGGTTCGGTTGAGCGGCGTGCGGGCGATGTACGCGTGTTTGTCGTGTTCAGGAAAGTCTTTCGGCCAGACGACCACGCCGGGCGCAACCCCGTTCACGGTGACATCGGGCGCCAGTTCGCGGGCCATTCCAACCGTGAGATTCGCCAGCGCGGCTTTGCTGGCAGAGTACGCAAGGTACTTAGGCATCGGCCTCTCAACCCCGGCATCCAGCATGGTGATGACATGGCCCTTGCTCGCGCGGAGGAAGGGCGTCATGGCTTTGGTGAGCAGAATCGGCACTTCAACATGAATACGATTGAGCCTGCGAATCAGCCGCGTGCCGGTGTGGGCCAGATCGCCTTCGTCATAAATACTGGCGTTATGCACCAGCACGTCCAGCCGGCCGAATGAGCTTTGAATGGTTTCGAGCAGGGCGTCGACGCTTTGCGGCAGGTCGCTCACGTCAACCGTAATCGGCGTAATGCAGCCGACTCGGCTGATCGGCCCGTCGATCACCTGCTGGTCACGCGTGGTAAACAGCACATCAAACCCCGCATCGGCCAAGGTTTGAACGATCGCCCGCCCGACCCGTTTGCCCCCTCCGGTAACTAACGCAACGCGCGCTTGGCTTGCCATGCGCATATGGTATCAACGAGCGACAATAATTGGAGCCGTCGGCGCGGCGATCCGGCGCTTGGCCCATGTGCGATTCCGCCGTACACTCTCATGGTGTCGCCGGCGCAAAATCGTTTCGGCGGGCGGGAGGTTCATGTCGCATCCGTTTGTCGCAAATTGCGATGATTTTTATGTCAACATGCGGCTGGCGTCGCAGTTGCAGCTGGCGCACAGCCGCGAAGTGGTCCTGCATTTTTTCGAGCAGATTCAGAAGGCGTTTCCGGGAATGTCGCGCTTTCGCAAGCAGGACAACGGCGAAATGATGCTCGAGGAAGACCGCTCGGAAAACTGCTACCGCTGGGCAAGCCTTGAATCAAAACGCATTCACAGCGGTCACGTCAACCCGTCCAGCATTGATGACGCGATGAAACTGCATTCCACGCTTCTGAAAATGGCGCCGCATCATCTGGGCATGAGCTCGATTGAGATTGACTACCTCGACGTGCTGTTCGGCTTTGACATGGAGTACAAGGGCAACCACGACGAGATTATTGCCGAGGGCTTGCTGGCCGATTCGCCGCTCACCTGCCTGCTTGAAGAAAACGGCAGCAAGGCGATCGATTTCCAGCCGTCGGTCACGGTCTCGCTCAGTGAGGATCTGCGCCTGCAAGGGCGGATCGACATCATCACGCGTACCAACAGCTATCAGGTGCGCACCGGCGAATACGGGGATGATGTCATCAGCGTACACTTTGTGCTGCGCCGCTTCTGGGGCGATCGCCCGAAGCAGCCGCTTGAAGACATCGCCGCAGAACTGGCCGTGAAGGCCGAGCAGTTTTGTCTGACGTATGTTGCGCCGCGGGTGCTTCGGCCGATCCACGAGGCGATCGCGTCACGGTCGTAGAGAGAATGTAGAGAGATAAAAGTGTGTCGTGATGACCGAACAAGACTCATTCGAACCGGCCATGCTTTCTGAGGCGATGATGAAGGCGCAGCGGCTGGTCGATGAATTGAAAAAAACGCAGGCCGAAACCGAAGCTGCGCCGCCGAACCTGCCGGCCGATCAACGGGCGCAAGGCCGGCAGGCGTTGGAGATGGCGATTCAATCCGCACAGCGTATGTTACACAGCCTGCACGAGGCCGCGTCAGTTCATCCCGCCAACCAGGATGTTTCGCCGGCATAGCTTCGATGCGATGACGGATGTTTGAAACGAAGGATCAGAAGACCATGAGTGAAACCGAAGCCCAGCCGCAAATAACCAACGTTCCCACAGGCGACATCGTTGCGCGTGCGGCGACGTATTACCGCATGACGCGTTTTCTCATCGTCGCCATGCTGATGGGGTGGGGCCTCTGGTCGGTCCGCGACGGCTTCTTTAAGTGGCCACAGGAGGCCGCAAAGCACGACCTGCTTTTCGCCGACATGACCGCCGCCGAGAAGAAGGGCGATATTCAGCGTAAGGCCGAATTGGCCGAAGAACTGAAAAAGGTCACCAAGCACTCTGACTTAGACATTCTGCTCAACAAAATCTTTGGCGTCGTCTTCCCGCCGTTGGCGCTATTCATGCTGTGGTATTCGCTGAACAACTCACGCGGCGAAATCCGTCTGGCCGGCGACACGCTCAGCGTGCCCGGCCATCCGCCCGTGTCGCTCGATCAACTGACCGAACTGGATCGCAAACTGTGGGATCGCAAAGGGATCGCGAGGATAAAATACCAGACGCCCGACGGGAAAGACGGCGAAATCAAACTGGACGATTTCGTGTACGAACGAAAGGCGATCGATCAGATTTACGATCGCATTCTGGCGAAATTTGATGCCGGGATAAAAGCCGACAAGGCCGCGGATGCGGAGACGGTTTAAGCACAAGAGCCGTCACCCCGAACGTACTCGTGAGGGGCCTACAGGTCGTTGTGCGCTGCTTTTGTTGGCGGGTCGTAGGATTTGGCGAAATAATATCGTCCGACGGATAGGTCCCTCGCGAGTACACTCGGGATGACAACTTCGCGGCGAGCAATCACCGACCATACATTCCAAACGTCTTTACAAATGGCGTTTGCTCTTCTTCAATGATCACGTTGTTGTAGCGCAGCAGCGTACCCTTGGACAACTCAAGCCGGCTGATGTTGATGTTGTAATTGCTGATCGCCGAAGCCTCCTGCCGCTCGGCCTGCGCCAGTGCTTCCTGCCGATCGAGAATTAGCTGTACAAATGTAGGCGTAAGCCCTTCCCCTTGCTCGCGGCGCATTTCCACAGCCGCCAGCGCGTCGGCGGCGGCGAAGCGGGCTTGGCGGCTGGCGCCGATCTGGTTCCACGACGAATTCACCGCCCGCCACGCAGTCCGCACTTCAAGGCTGACCTGTTCGACCAGACTTCGATATTGCTCAATGGCCTGCATGCGTTGCAGCATCGCCCGCTGATAAATGGCGCGGGCGGCGCGGTTGCCGATGGGGATTTCGAATTGCAGCGCCACCTGAAAGCTTGTGTTCTGCTGCTCAAACACATTGCCATCGGTAACGGAAAACTGGTCGCCTAACGCGCCAACCCATTGGCTGTCGACGCCTTGCAACCCCCCGGTCAGGTTAAGGTTTAGCTGCGGGAGAAGATTATTTTTCGCGACGCGCGATGCAATCTCGGCGTTGTCGACACGAAACTGCTGCTGGCCGAATTCGAGCCGGTTTTCGTAAGCTTGGGCGGCGATTTCGTCAAAATCAAAATTCACCAGCTCCTCGCTAGGCGGAACCGCCGGCAGCACGGCGGTCGGGCTTGATGTAGGCATGCCCGGGTCCTGCATTAAACGTTTGAGCTGATCCGACAAATCGCGAACCCGCGTCCGCGCCGCAATCAATTCATTGCGCCGCGATTCGATCGACGAATTGGCCTGGGAAATCTGGGCGCGCGTTACGTCATCGCCGCCCCGGCGCACGATGATGTCGGCCGTATCAATTGATCGCTGCAGCAGCCGCTCCTGAATGCGCACTTCGCGCTCGGCCTGCACAAGTTCCCAATAGCGTTGTTCGGTTTCGCCGACCGTTTCTTCCAACTGACGCCGAAATTCCAGCACACTGATTTTCTGGTTGTTGCGGTTAATGTTGATTCGCGCGCGGTTGATGTCATTTCCAAAATCGCGCAGAAGCGGCTGTTGCAGTTGAAGAATCAGCTCGTTGGAAAAACGGGGCTCTTCTCCGCCAGTCGAAATTCCGCCCTGCTCATCGGTTATTGAATTGCGGTAACGCAATTCCACCTGCCCGCCGCTTTGCAGATTTTGCCGCAGCCCGCCTTCCAGTGCCGTAGTAACGGCGCCCTGGCCGAGGGAATTAAACGCTTCTTCCGACGTTCGTTTTTCAAGCGATGCATTGGCAAAAACCGTCGGATCGAACCGCGCATCGGCCTCCACCACGCGCGTCTGATCAATCGCCGGCGTATAGCCCGCCACGCGCACTTCGCCGTTATTGGCCACCGTTCGCTGGATGATTTCCTGCAGGCTCATGCGCACCGTCGGCTCGGCGCCCAGCGGGGTGCCGGTGTTGTCATTTATGGTGGGTTTGGTCGTGGGGCGGCCGTTCTTTTCTAGGAAAGGGCTTTCCAGCGTCGTGGGAAGCGGGCGCATGGGCATCGGCCGCACGTCTTCGGCGGCAACGCGGCTGCTGCCTTGCAGCCCGCGCGGGTTGAATGGCGCGGGTTCAGTCAGGGTGCAGCCCGCCAGCGAAAGTGCGGCGAGGACGGCGGCTGCGATGACGGGGGCGGCGATCTGGGGTGAATGCTTCATTGCTGTAGCGGCCTTTTTCCGAAGCGTGGCTTCAATCTAAGCTTTAATGGAGCCGGATTATAGAAATCGGCCATTCCCTGTCCAAAACGCGAGCCTGGATTGCTTTCGCGTCGGGCAGGCTCGGTCTTACCAAGTCGCCGCCAACCCGACGCGGATTTCAACGGGACAAGCCTCATCTCTACCGGACGTGCCACGCAATTGCGAGTCTCACGCGGCATCTGTCGCAATCGGGCGGTCGCGAGTAAACTACTTCACATGCCGCCCAGCGCGCCGCAGCCACCGGAAAAAACCCTGCACGATGTCGTCGACGAACTGGGAACTTATCCCATCGAAGCGTTCATCTTCCTGCACGAAGCCCTCGCTTACACCGTGGAACATCTGCACGGAAAGCGCAAAGACCCAGAGCAGAACATGCACGTGTCCGGCCAGCAGCTTTGCCAGGGCTTGCGCGATTTTGCCATGCTCAAATATGGCATGCTCGCCGGTACAGTGCTGCGGCGGTGGGGCGTGAACGGGACGGTTGATTTTGGTAGAATGGTCTTCAGCATGATCGATGCCGGCATGATGAGCAGAACCGATTCCGATACGCTGGATGACTTCCGCAACGTCTACGATTTTCGCACGACGTTCGACGGCGGCGTGTACCAGATTCCGCAAATTAAATGATCACCAAGATTGCGTCCAACCCGCCGCCGCCGGTGCAGCCGCTTACCCCTCGGCCGGGGTTGTTTGTGTGGCTGCTCATTGGTTTTATGCTTTGGCTTTCGGCGATCTGGATGTTGTGGTGGAAAACCCGCGCGGGATAGGCGCCGCAGGGAAACGATCGACGCGCTGCTGTTTACTATTAAGACGTGAGAGCGCGTATCATTCGCCGGCTGGAGGCCACGCGGAATGATCGCATCACCCCTACTTCAAAATCTGTCCGGCTACATCAACGGCCGCTGGGTCGGCGCATCGACTTCAGAAAAGATTGATGTGTTCAACCCGGCCACCGGCGACCTGCTGGCGCGCGTTCCGAACATGGCCGCCGACGAAACCACCGCCGCGGTGGAGGCAGCGTCGGCTGCGCTGGATTCGCCGCAATCGCCCGACGCCCGCGCCGCTTGGTTGATGGCGATTCACGACGCACTGCATCGTGAGAAGCAGGAATTAGCCCGCATTATTACGCTCGAGCAGGGCAAGCCGCTCAGAGAATCAGTTGTGGAGGTCGAGTATTCCGCGCAGTTCTTCAAGTTCTTTGCTTCGAAGATCGATGCGCTGGCGCCATCGCCATTGCCGGAGAAACTTCGCAACGCCCAGTGGACGGTTCATCATCGTCCCGCCGGCGTGGTGGGGTTGATTACGCCCTGGAATTTTCCTTTGGCGATGCTGGCAAAAAAGTTCGCTCCGGCGCTGGCGGCGGGATGCGCGATCGTCGCTAAGCCTGCCGATCTCACGCCGCTTACGGCGATCGCGCTGTGGCACCTGCTCGATCAACTTTCTTTGCCGGCGGGCGTGGCGAACCTGGTCATCGGCAGGCCCGCGCCGATCGGCGATGTGCTGTGCGCGCACCCGGCGGTGCGGCTCATCAGCTTCACCGGCTCGACCGAAGTAGGGCGGCTGCTGATGAGAAACAGCGCGCCATTTGTGAAGCGCTTATCGCTGGAACTGGGCGGCAACGCGCCTTTTATCGTGATGGACGACGCCGACATTCCCGCCGCCGTCGACGCGCTCATGCTCAACAAGTTTCGCTGCGCAGGGCAAACGTGCGTGTGCGCCAACCGCATTCTGGTGCAGAGCAAAGTGGCCGACGCCTTCGCCGCTGAAATCAGCAAGCGGGTGGCGAAACTTCGCGTCGGTAACGGCATTGAGCCAGGCACGGATATTGGCCCACTCATCAACCAGGCTGCGGTGGAGAAGGTAAAGCGGCACGTAGACGACGCCCTGCGCCGCGGCGCAACTAAGCCGGCGGACGCGCCAGTCGATCCGTCGATCGCCGCCGGTGGCACGTTCTATCCGCCTACGGTGCTGGACAAGCTTCCCGCCGACGCGGTGATGCTGCAGGAGGAAACGTTCGGCCCGATCATCGCGATCAGGCGGTTTGAAACCGAGGCCGACGGAATCTCACTCGCCAACAACACCATCTACGGCCTGGCGGCGTATCTTTTTACGAGCGACACGCAGCGCATCGACCGGATGACGCGCCGGCTGCGCTTCGGCCACCTGGGCATCAACACCGCCACCGGCCCTGCGGCCGAGGCGCCCTTCGGCGGCATGAAACAATCAGGCTTCGGCCGCGAAGGCGGGATCGAAGGATTGATGGAGTTTTGCGAACCGCAGACGGTGGTAACGGCCTAAAAAGGATCGCTCGCGCCCGAAAGGTTCTTGAACGTCGTCGTGCGATTGTCGAACGTGAGCTTCACCGTTCCCGTCGGGCCGTTACGCTGTTTGGCGATGATTACTTCGGCGATGTTGTCAGGCTCGAAGTTGGGGTCGCTCATCCGGTAGTAATCTTCGCGGTGCAGCAGCATCACCACATCGGCATCCTGTTCGATGGAGCCTGATTCACGCAGATCGCTCATGCGCGGGCGGTGGCCTTCACGGCCTTCGGTGGCGCGGTTGAGCTGGCTGAGGCAGACCACCGGCACACTTAGCTCGCGCGCCACGGCCTTGATCCCGCGGGAGATTTCGCTGATTTGCTGCTGGCGGCTTTCCGGGCCGGGGTTGTCCATTAACTGCATGTAGTCGACCATGATGCACTTGATGTCGTGCTGCTGCTTGAGCCGCCGGGCTTTGGCGCGCAGGTCGAGCACGGTGAGGCCGGGAGTGTCGTCGACCATGATGGTGACTTTGTAAAGTTCATTCACCACCGCCGCCAGCTTCTGGATTTCATTCGGCTGACACATTCCACGACGCACCTTTTGTGCATCGACGCCCGCCCGGCTGCAGAGCATGCGCTGGGCGAGTTGCTGGCGCGACATTTCCAGCGAAAACACCGCCGTCGGAAGGCGTAGGTTGGCGCTGATGTGTTCGATGAGGTTCATCGCGAACGCGGTTTTGCCCATGCTGGGCCGCGCCGCGACGATGATCATCTCGCCGTCCTGAAGGCCGTTGAGCATGTCGTCGATCTCGAAAAACCCGGTTTCCACCCCGCGGCGGCCGCGCTCCTCGAGCATGTTGTAGACTTCCATCGCCACTTCGCCCAGCGAATGGATCTGGTTGGAAACTTTTTTTTCCGCGATCTCGAAAATGCGCTTCTCGGCGCGATCCAGCACGTGCTCGGCCGACTCGTGGGGCGCATACGCTTCCCGCAAACTTTCGCCGGCGGCGCGGATGAGCGCTCGCAGCAGAGCCTTCTCGCGCACGATTCGCCCGTAATGCGCCGCATGCGACGCCGACGGCACCGCGTTGAGCAGTTGCCCGAGATACGCCGTTCCGCCGATCTCCTCGAGCCGGCCGCGCTTGAGCAGTTCCTCGCGAACCACCACCGCGTCGATCGGGCGGTTGTTCTGATAGAGGTCGATCAGTGTTTCAAAGATGACGACGTGGTCGTCGCGATAGAACGACTCGCGGTCGACGATGGAAACGATGTCGCCGATGATGTGCTTATCAAGCATCATCGCGCCCAGCAGGCACATTTCAGCCTCAATGCTGTGCGGCGGCAGTCGATCGAACGGCTGGGAAATATCGGGATTGGGAATGCGCAATTCACTCATGCAGCACCATCCGTGGCAAACGAAAACACCCTGACCGCCGCCGAGTATCCACCGGCGCGGCGCATGTTACCACACGTTGACGCGCCGGCGATAAGTTGTCCACCGGAAGTTGTTCACCGTGTGGAAAACAAATCCGATCCGACGATTAACGCACAACGTCCAACGTTCAACAGGCGGATGGCCTTTTGAACGTTGGACGTTGTAAGTTGAGCCTTGAACCGTGCGTACAGACCGTCGGCTGCGTTACTCAGCCGCGGGCGTTTCGACGGTCTTGGCCTTAGCGAAGGCGTCCATCGCCACTTTGCTCTCGGCGTCGGCGTGGACCCACACCTTGATGTCCGACTTTAAGTCGTCGGCAAAAGCGACCACGACGGCGTAGTCGGCCACGCGGTCAAGCTTGCCGGGCAACTGCACGTCGTCGGGGTTGACGTTGTAGCCTTGCGTCTGAAGTTGCTTGGCGATGTCCGTCGCGCCCACGCTGCCGAACAGGTGGCCCTGCTCGTTGGCGCGGCGTTCGAGGTGAACTTCCACGCCGTTGAGCTTGGCGGCAACCTTTTCCTGCTGTCCGCGGCGTTCCTTTTCGATACGCTCGATTTCCTTCTTTTTCTCTTCGACCTTCTTCACGTTGCCCGCCGTCGGTGCGATGGCCAGGTCTTTGGGAAGAAGGTAGTTACGCGCGTAGCCCGCCGACACTTCGACGATATCGCCGACGCGGCCGACGTGTTTGATCGACTCTTTCAATAACAGTTTGACGTTGCTTGCCATGATTACCTCTTGGTAGTTACCAGTTATTAGTTGCCAGTTGTCAGTTGGGCAACTATTCAGAACGGAATATCGTCGCCTTTGAATTCTTGTGCGTCACCAATCGGCGGGCCGTCTTCTTCGGGCGGCGGGGCGTTCTGCGCCGGGCGGGCTGCGGTGGCTGCACGCTGCGGCGCGCGCCCCGCCGGCCGACCTGCGCCGCCTTCGTCGCCGTAGTTTTGTCCGCCGCCTTGGCCGGCCCCCTGACCACCGCCGCTTTGTCCGCCGCCACCTTGCCCACCCGCGCCGTCGCGGCCGCCGATGAACTGGAAGTTATTGACCACAACGGTCAGCCGGCTGCGTTTCCCGCCGCCGTTTTTGTCTTCCCACTGGTCATACTTCAGCCGACCCTCGATGAAAATCGGCTTGCCCTTGGTGAAGTACGTATTGATAAGCTCGGCGGTTTTTGACCAGGCGGTGCAATCGACGAACGTCACTTCTTCACGATCAGTGCCGTCGGCGGCTTTGAACTTGCGGTTGCACGCCACGCCAAAATCGCACACGGCCATCTGCGCCGGCGTGTAGCGCAATTGCGGGTCGCGCGTCAGATTGCCCATGAGGATGACTTGATTGAAGTTGGCCATGTTTTCTCCGATATTGGATTTCGGATTTTAGATTTCGGATTGGAAAGCATACGGTCCGAAACAACTCCGCAATCCGCAATCCAAAGTCCGCAATCGCGACTTAGTCTTTCCCGGCACCGGCCGTATCCGCATCGGCGCGCGGGCGACGCGGACGGTCTTCGTATCCACCACCACCACCACCGTAGCTTGGGCGGTCCCAACTCGGGCGTTCTTCACGCGGCTGGATCGGCTGCGGTTCGACGGCGTTCATCTCTTTTTCATTGAGATGATCGGCGGTGGTGATGAGCACGCGAAGGATTTCTTCGCTGAGATTCACGTCGCGCTCGATGCTGCCGATGGCGGCGCCGGGCGCGCTGAAGTAGGCGATGATGTACAAGCCGCGCTTGTTTTTCACCATCTCATACATGAGCTTGCGCTCGTCCCACTTCTTGATCACCATGACGCTGCCACCGTGGCGCTCGATAATGCCTCGGGCGGTTTTAATGCTTCCCTCCACCTCGGCGGCTGCCGAACCGGGGAACAAAAACATCGCTTCATACTGGGTGTTCTTCTTTGCCATAATTGTGCCACTCCTAGCACGGGTTTGACCATTGCACCATGCAACGGCCGCTAGTTTACTGATGGTGCGCTGAAGCGCACCCTACGGTTCTTCTCCAACAGCGTTGAACTGACTCATCGCCGTTTCGATTCCTTTGTCGATCCACGTGATGATCGCGCCACACGCGCGATTCACCGCCGGATCGACCAGCTTTCTCTGCTCGGCGGTGAACTTCTGCAGCACGTAATCCCGCTGGGGGATGAACGGCGGCTTCGCATCAATGCCGATTCGCAATCGCGGGTAGTCTCTCGTACCCAGCGATTGCTCGATGTCTTTCAGACCGTTGTGGCCGCCCGAACTTCCCGAACCGCGAAGCCGCAAGCGGCCACAGGGCAGGGCGAGGTCGTCCAGAACGATCATCACATCGGCAGGCGTTAACTGATAGAACGCCATCGCCGACTGAACGCTTCTGCCGCTGACGTTCATATACGTCATCGGCTGCAGCAACAACACCTTCTCATCTGTGCCGGCGGTTCGAGACACGGCTCCGCCGATCGCCAGCCCGTCGAACTTGCTTCGGGACTGTTTCCTAAACTGTTCTGGCTTGGCAACCCAGCCGAGCTTTGCCGCCAATTGCTCCACAACCTCGAATCCGATGTTGTGCCGCGAGCCGGCATACTCGCTGCCGGGATTTCCTAAGCCGACGACTAATTTCATAGTGAATAGTTGCCGGTTTCTAGTCGTCCGTAGCAGTATTCTCTTGCAACTGACAGCTGACAACTGGCCACTGGTAACTTCGTAATTACTTCTTCGCCGGCGTTGCTGCCGCTGCCGCAGCTTCGGCTTCATCTTCCTTCTTCTTGCCGATAATTTCCGGCTCAGCCGCGCCGGCTTCGACGACGGCGCCTTCGACCACTTGTTCCTTCACTTCGCGCACTTGTGCCACAATTTGGTCTTCGTCCTGCAGCACCTTAACGCCGGGAGGCAGCTTCAGGTCTTTAATGTGCAGCACGGCGTCCAGGGCCATGTCGCTGACATCCTGATAGATGACGTCGGGGATGTCGGTCACCAGGCATTCGATGTCCAGCTCGTTGATAATCTTCTGAAGCACACCGCCGTCTTTTTCGCCCTTGGGTTCGCCCTTGAGTTCGAGCGATATCGTGAGCTTCACGCGTTCATTTAAATCCACGCGGGCGAAGTCGATGTGCAACACCTCGATGCCCAGGTGATCGTACTGCACTTCTTTCACCAACGCGTTTTCTTTGGCGCCCTCAAGCGCCAACTCGAACAGATGCGCGCCATGCGACAGGTGCGTTGTCACTTCTTTGCGGTTGAGGGTAATCGGCACCACGTCGAGCTTGTGGCCGTAAATCACGCCCGGCAATTTGCCGGCATCCCGCAGCCGCTTGTTTGCCCGGCTGCCCAATTCGCTGCGCTTGTTTGCAGAAACTACTGCTGCTTTGCCTGCCATAATAGGTTACCTCTTTCGAATCGTTATTTGTCTTGGCCTCGTCTCGTTGGACGGTGTGTTCAACTCTCAGTTACGGCCTAGACGGCCGTCGCTACATTTGTTTACTCCGGCGACTCCTGCAACAGTTCGCTCACACTTCGGTTGTAGTGAATTCGCTCGATCGCGCTGCCCAGCAAGTTGGCGACGCTCAGTTCCACCAGCCTGTCCTTGATCGCGTCGGCTCGACTGCCCAGCGGAATCGTGTCGGTGATCGCCAGCTTGGTGAACGGCGCCTCGGCCAGCCGTTCCATCGCCGGTGGGGCGAAGACGGCGTGTGTGGCGGCGACGTAAATATCTTTCACGCCCTGTTCCTTTAAAATCTTCATCGCCTCAACTACGGTGCCGGCGGTGGTGATCATGTCGTCCACCATCAGCACATTTTTACCTTCCACTTCGCCGATGATCGCCTTGCTCTCGATCTTGGTGGCCGATTTGCGGCGCTTATCGATAATGCAAATTTCGCCACCGAGCATGTTGGCGTAGACTTGGGCGCGCTTCACGTTGCCCACGTCCGGGCTGACGAACACCCGGTTGCCCAATTTCAGCCCGCGGATCCACTTCGCCACCACCGGGCCGGCGTTGAGGTGGTCGACGGGTATATCAAAAAACCCCTGCACCTGCGCCGCGTGCAGGTCGACCGCCACCACGCGGTCGGCGCCGGCGCGCTCGAGCAAATTCGCTACAAGCTTTGCCGTGATCGGCGTGCGGCCTTCGTCTTTGCGATCCTGCCGCGCGTAGCCGAAGTATGGAATGACCGCCGTCACCCGACCGGCGCTGGCCCGGCGGAGCGTATCGATCCAGATAAACAGTTCCATCAGGTGCGAATTGATGGGATGACACGTCGGCTGGATGATGAAGCAGTCGCGTCCACGCACGTCTTCATCGATGCGCACCATCAACTCACCGTCGGGGAACAGCTCGGTCCGTCCGCGGCCCAGCGGCACTTCCAGGTGATCGCAGATTCTCTGCGCGAGCTGGACGTTGGCCCGGCCCGTGAACAGCTTCACCTTGTCAGGATCAAGCTCACCCACAAATCACCTCTGAAACTCGGACGCCACAGCGGCGCCGGCGTTGCCGGAAACGGTTGTACCTTCGGGCACAATGCTTTCACGCGGCACGAACGCGAACGGGCCGACGGAGCATTCTGCGCCGATGGCCGACCCGCCGCCGATGTAGGAGAACGGTTGAATGACTGAATCGCCGCCGATCGCCGCGCCGGATTCGATATACGTTTGCTCGCTGTTGACGATCGTCACGCCCGCCTCTCGGTGCGCGCGCTGAATGCGGCGCTGCATGGCCGCATCGACATCGGCCAGTTGTTCGCGCGTGTTGGCCGACAGCACATCTTCCTGCGTCACCGCCTGCACCGCGGCTATTTTCTTGCCCAGCCGGCGCAGAATGCCGTAGGTGTCGGTTAAGTAATATTCACGCTTTTTGTTGTTGTTCTGCAGCTTGCTCAGTGCCAGCAAAAGCGCTTCGACCTTGAAGCAATAGTAACTCGGGAACGCTTCCTTGATGGCGGCCTGCTCGGGAGTGCAATCGACCTGTTCGACGATATCCAGAAAGTTGCCTTGCTCGTCGCGGATGATGCGGCCGTAGCCCAATGGATCGTCGAGGACGGCGGTGGCCATTGATGCGTCGGCGTCGTCGTCGCGATGGGCCTGCAGTAACGTCCGCAGCACTTCGCCGCGGATCATCGGGCCGTCGCCGGCGAGCACGAAAACGTCGCCGTGTACGTTTTTCAGTTCGTTTTCGCAGACCTTGACCGCGTGGCCCGTGCCGAGTTGCTCGACCTGCTCGACGATCGTCACACGCTTCTCGTCGGCCAGCGAGTTCATCACCTGATCTTTGGCGTAGCCTACGACCACGATCGCTTTCGTGCAGCCGGCATCCCAGCAAGCGCGCAGCACATGGTCGAGCATGCTGCGCCCACAAACTTCGTGCAGCACCTTCGGGCGACTTGACTTCATGCGAGTCGCCTTTCCGGCAGCGAGAATGACACAGGTTAATGACATGCAGGATTCGAGTGGAAGAGTGGTCGCGTCATTGAGTGAGTTTTCAGAACTGCTCCTGCCCAACACAACCACGCCATCACTCATTCACTCCACCACAATTGACAGACTACCCCGCCTGGATTCGAACCAGGACAAAGAGAGCCAAAATCTCTTGTGCTACCGTTACACTACGGGGTA
>CAZXLA010000085.1:0-14546 GCA_964641895.1 uncultured Tepidisphaeraceae bacterium | reverse complement strand
CGCCGCCGCAACGGGGTTTGGCGGGTTTGTTGGCAGGGCCGTGCCCGGTGGAGTGGCGGCGGTCAGCAATGGTTCCGGCGGCGGCGCGGCTGCGGCACCGGTTGAACTGGCGCCCGTGATCGTGCTCAACCCGTCGCCGCAAGAACGGGCCGATCCGAAGATTCTCAACCGCATCGGGATGATCCGGATTGCGGTTCCGTAGCCGATCCTCAAGCTAAGATCATTCATGAGCCAAGACCCACACAATCCGTCGCCTGCGGAAGCCGCGTCGCCGTCGCCTAAGCCCAAACGCAAGTGGCTCAAGCGAATCATGCTGGGATTGGTTGTCGTCGTCATTGTGCTGTTGGCATTGGTTGCGTTCGCGCCGATGATCGCCGGCACCGGCATTGCGCGTGATATCATCGTGGGCCGGGCCAGCAAGCAGCTTAACGGGGGTTCGGTCAAAATCGACAGCACTTCGTTTGGGTGGTTCAGCGGACAGAAGATCGGCGGGATCAAAGTCTACGACGACAAGCAATCGCTGGTGCTCGAAATTAACCGCATCGAAACCGACCTGACCCTCGCCTCCGCCGCACGGGGGAACCTTGACCTGGGCAATACGTTCATCGATCTCAATCTGACGCGCGTGCAGGTTGATGAAGCTGGCAACACCAACATTCAGCAACTGTTTCAGACTCCAGAAACACAAACCAAGCCGGGAGCTTCAGCCCCGGATTCTTCGAGTGCCGAAAACGCTGAAGTCCAAATCCCCAACATCAAAGGCAAAGTAACCATCAAGTATCGGGGAATGATCGAGTATGTTGATGAATTGGGTGGAAAACCGCTATCGCCCCCGCTCGTCATCGAACCCGGTGAGGCGGTCGTCGACATCAAAGACATCAACGCCGGCATCGACAACGTCATCAAGCTGGCCCTGCGCCTCGGCGATAAGCCCGCCGGCAGCATCAATATTGCGGGCAAAATTGATGCCGTCGATGGCAACAAGCTCAACCTGGAAAAACTGACCGCCGATCAGAGCGTGAAGCTCGCCGGAATCGATATCGGTGCCCTCACGCCCTTGCTTCGGCTGGCAAACTTCGACGGTGATCTGGGCGGGATCGTCAACGGTAACCTGGCCCTCAAAGCCGACGGGTTGAAGTCAGCGGCGCTGGACGGGCTGATCACCGTCGACAATGCCTCCGCGGCGGGGTTGCCGCAGTTGCAGGGGGATACGCTGCGTATCGCTCGGATTGACGTGCCGATCAAGGTGACGCGGTCGGTGGTCGATGCCGATAGTACGCAGATCAAGCTCGAATCGCTGCGCGTTGAAGCGCCGCAGTTCAAAGTGGTTCTCGCCGGAGAATTGATCGAGCAATCGTTGATCAACGTGGCCGCCGGCCAGGCGCCCGGGGCAGATGGTTGGTTGAGTACCACTGTATCGGTGACGGATCTGGCCGATTTGCTGAATCAGCTCCCGCACGCGGCAAAGTTGGTGGAGGGCGTGAAGATCGATGCCGGCCGGTTCATCCACACCGCCGACATCACGCTGCGGAAAGACAAAATTTTCGCCAAAACCCGCCTCGATCTCGACGCCGCCGGCACGCGCGATGGGAAGAAAATCGCGCTCGCCCCCGTCGGCGTATCGTTTGACACCACTTACACCCCCGCGGTTGATCCGCTCAAGGGTCTGGCCGACATGGCCCTGGTGCTCACCAGCGATTTTGCAAAGGCGAGCGGTGGCGGGAAGACGATTGATAAGCTCGACCTTTCCGGCGACGGCGACCTGGGAAAATTACAGGCTCAACTCGCTCAATTCATCGACCTCGGCGGGGTTGATCTGAAAGGCACTTTCAACTTCGCACTGGGCTCCAAGGGCGACCTGCAGAAGCCTAACAGCGCCGTTGCCGCCACCGCCAAGCTGAACTTAAATGGCGTGAACGTGCAGTGGCCTGATCAACCCGCGATCAACATCGGCGCGATGTCACTCGCGGCCGACTCCAATCTGGGCACCGATGACCAAGGCGGCATCGCGAAAGTGACCGACGCTAGAATTGCCGTCACCAGCGGCGACACGCCACAAGATAAGGTGCTCGACCTTGCCGCCACCGTCAACAACGTCGATCTGGCCACAAGCACCATTGAAAATTTTGAACTAACCAACCTCGCCATCAGCAGCCTGCCGAAGCTCGTGCAACAGTTCGGCGCATTCGTTCCGGCGCTAAAAGAGCAGCAGATCGAAATCCGTGACGGCCAGGTCTATGCAAACGTGGCCGGCAGTTACGACGGCAAATCGCAGACCGTCACGCTGAGCAAGCCGCTCGCCCTGAGCACGCCAAACCTCACGGTGACCAAAGCCGGCGCGACCGTGCTCGACCGCGAGAAGATCGTCACGCAAATTCTCGGCACGATCGGCCTGGCCGGCGGGGTGTCGGCCGACCTTTCGCAGGTTTCGATTACATCCTCAATCTTCACGATCACCAAGAGCGAAGCGCCGCTCAAGGTAAAACTCGACGCCGGCGGGGCGATTACCGGCAGCGGACAGCTTAAGCTGAACGCCGATCTCGCCCGCGTCGGTGCGGCGGTGCAGGCGTTCGGCCAAACGCCGGCCAAGGTGCAGTCGGGTTCATTCGCGGCCACGATCGATCTGGCGGGCGGAATCGGCGCAGAATCGACCGTGACGCTCGACGGCCTGATCGAAAAACTCACCGTCGCCGCCGCCGGGCAGCAGGCGATGAGCGACGAGCAGTTATCGATCAAAGCGACCGCCAAAACGTCGGCCGACCTGTCAGCCCTATCCGCGACGGCGAACATCGACAGCAGCTTCGCCAAAATCGCCCTCACCAAGGCCGATGTGCTTCTCGGCACCGAGGCCAAACCTGTCGGCACGTACGACATGGCCCGCTCCCTCAGCGCCGACATTGCCATCCCCGACCTGGCGAAACTCTACGCGCTGGCGACTGCTTTCATTCCAGCCGATACAACCACAGACCAAAGCAAGCCGGGTGCTTCAGCCCCGGATTCTTTTCCAGTCGAACCCCTCTCAATCACCTCCGGCGCAGCATCGTTAAAGGTAAACCTCGCGCGTGAAGGCGTCATCACCAAACTCAACGTCAGCGATGTCGCGATCAGCAACCTCGCGCTGACACGCGGCAAACAAAAGTACGAGTTTGAACGCAAAGCCCCGATCACCCTGAGCCTCGTCGCCGACTTAGACGCCTCGGGCGAACAGATTCGTTCGGTCAAAATCACCCAACTCGCCGGCGACCTGCGCGTCGCCCAGCTTTCCATGCCCAAGCCCATCACCATCACCGATGTGCTGACATCGCCCAAGGCCGACGGCGGGGTGGAGCTGATCGGTGAAATCGCCAATATCACGCCGTTGCTGGCGGTGCTGCAAGGCGCGGAGGAACTGCCGTATGCCGGCCTATTTAAGGTTCAGCAGCAACTTTCCAACGCCGGCGATTCGGTGAACCTGGTCGGCGGCATCACCATCGATAACTTTATGATGCGCGACGCCGCCAGTGGCGAAATGAAGCTGCTGGAGAAGCAGGTCGCGATCAAAAACGACCTGTCGGCCGACCTGGCAAAGTCGAATGCCACCATCAAATCGCTCACGGTCGACATGCCCCAAACCAAAGCGGTCAGCATCAAACTCGTCGGCGGGGTGAATGACTGGGTGGAGCAGCGGCAGATTCAGGATGTGAAGCTCGATCTGACGTATGACTTAAGCAAGCTGTGGCCGATCATCGCGCCGATGCTTTCGCCCGAAACGCAGGAGACGCTTAAAGGCGCGAAGTTTGTCGGCGCTTATACGGAAACGTTCAACGTGAAGGGGAGCTTCCCGAACAAGCCGTTCCCCGAAGCGATCAAGACCCTTTCGGCCGACGGGCAATTACGCGTCGATCTGGCCGACGCCGCGGGATTGACGATCGAAAAACTCACGCTCCCGATCAGCCTGCGCGACGGCAAAGCCGTTATCGCTTTCGCCGACAAACCCAAAGATCAGCGCTTCCCCGCCCCGGCGATATGCAACGGCGGCACGCTCAACCTCAACGGGTTCTATGTCGATCTCTCCTCGCCGGATGAGCCGCGACTGTACGGGCCGAAGAAGCACCGCGTGCTACAAAACGTCAGCATTAATCCGGCGCTCGGCAACACCATCGGTAAGTATGTCAACCCCACTTTCACCAACACCGAGCGGTCGCAGGGGCTGCTGGATGTGACGGTCGAACGGTGCGACGGCGTGGCTCTTATCGAAAAATGGCAAACTTCCGAGAGCGGCACGGCCCGCATCGCGCTATCCATCACGGATTTGGATATCGCCAACCCGCTGGGCAGTCTGATGTTCGGCAAAGTCGCCGGCGCGCTGAAGTTGGGGAATTTTTCAAAGGGCCAGACCGATACTTTCAAAGGCGAAATCCGCGATGCCGTCATTACGCTGGAAAACGGCAAGACCACGCAAGACCTCACCATCTCGCTTAAAGAAGATGTCGAGGCCACCGATCCGGTCACCGGTAAGACCATCACGATCCCGAAAAACATGCCCCTATCATTCCGCGGTGATATACGGTTGAGCGATCTCAGCCAGAAACTCCGGGTGTCGCTGCCGGCGGCGCTGGTGGGGCGGTTTATTCGCGTGGGCGAGAAGGACATGAACAAATTCTTCCCCGACGGCGTGCCGATCAGCCTCGGCGGGACGACGACGAAGCCGGAAGTCGATATCGGCAACATCGTCGGACAGTTGATCGAGGCTCAACTACGCGGCGCGATCGGCGGCAAAAACGGCGACCCGCTGGGCGACCTGATTGATGCGATTGGGGGGAAGAAGAAGGATAAGTAGCTGCTGTGAGGCAAATCCATATCGGACCTTTTTAGCTCGATGGCATTCAACACAGCGTGTTCGCGGATCGCCCATTTTTTTAGTTGACTTCTGCCGCGTATATTAACAAAATGTAAAGTGTGATACTGCTCAATGCGGTAGCCTTGGTCAAGGTGTATCGCAAAAATCCGCAGACTCGTGCCTGGCTTGAGACTTGGCGTGATGTTGTTGAGAAGGCCCTTTGGCAAAATATCGTTGATGTTCGGAAATCATACCCGCACGCCGATGCAGTCAGTCTGGGTCGCGGAGCCGCCAAATTGGTCGTAACGATATTTAACGTTGGTGGAAATAATTACCGTCTGCTGACGAGAATCAACTACTCCAAGCAACTCGTGCAGATTGTGCAGGTTCTGACACATGCCGAATACTCCAAGCAGGTGTGGAAACGAGAGTTTGAATAGGTGTTTCCTATGGCCAAAATCCTGATCCAACCCGCAACGGATGAATACCTTGACCTTGTGCGTGAATTCCCGCTTCGAAAAATCCGCACGAGCGGCGAGCACGCCGATGCCCTGCGCGTTTCCGGCCGACTCGTTGGGCTGGTCCGAAAGCTCAGCCGCGCACAGAGTGAATACCTTGATGCGCTGGTCACCTTAATTCAGGCTTTTGAGAACGGTCAAATGGGCCCGCCGAAGCGTTCGGCCGCGCCCATCGACGCGCTGAATCACCTCATGGATTCGAATCACATGAAACAACGCGAGCTGGCGGAACTGCTTGGCGTTAGCGAGTCTGCGGTGTCCATGATTTTGTCAGGCAAGCGCGAGTTGACCAAATCTCACATCATTCGACTTGCCGAACGATTTTGCGTGAGTGTTGAGTTGTTTTTCTAAGGGCGTCTTACGCGTGTCGTGGGTTTCGCTGATCGTGTCTTCCTGTCCACCGTATTAATCGCGAGATGTCAGGGGTCAAAAATTCGGGATAACACCCCATATTACCCAGACGGCGCAAAATCAACTGAATATCGCGAAAATGTGGCAGAATAGCCCTACGAAGTCGCACTCCTGCGAAAAACTGTGGGTTGAATGGGTTCCGTCGATCGAGAAATCACAAATGAGTATGGCGGGTCGAACGGCGCGGTTTGGGCGATTGCTTTGCCTGTTTTCCACAATCCGCCGATCGCCGAACAATCTCGCTCGGCTGAGAGTAGAATTCATTCATGGGATTTCTGTATCGCGGTGAAATAGTCGGCGGGGCTTGGCGTCTTTAACATGACCGGGGAGTTAGATATGGGGAGTTGGATTTGCGACTGAACGGGAACGGGACGCATCACAATGGCAACGGCCATTCCAATGGAATGACCGGCAGGGTGTCCTTTGCGCCCGGCGGGACGGAGTCTGCGCTTTCTACCAAGAGCGTTTTAGAGCTTCTCGAGCTGTTCGAGGCCAGCGGCGATCAGGCGCCGTTTGAGGAGATTGTCCGCCGGTATGCGGGCATGGTTTATAACGTGTGCTACCAGGTTTCCCGCGATTCTCACGAAGCCGAAGACGCCACGCAGGCGGTCTTTCTCACGCTGGCCGTTCGGTCGAAAACCGCTCAAAAAATTCAATACCTCGGCCCGTGGCTGCAGCGCGTCGCCCAGCGGCTTTCGCTGGATATGAAGCGCAGCAAAAAGCGCCGCGCGGCCCGCGAGGTGAAACACCACGATATCAACGTCGGCCGGTGGGAAGAAAACAATCAGCCGCACGATCTGGGCATGGACGAGCTGCGCGGCATTTTGCGCGACGAGATCGATCGCCTGCCGGCCAAGTATCGCATGCCGCTCATCCTGCATTACTTCGGCGGATTAAAGCCGGATGAGATGAGCAAAGAGCTGGGCATCAAAGCCAACACCCTGGGCGTTCGGCTGCACCGCGCCCGGAAAATGCTCGGCGACAATCTTCAGAAAAAGGGGATTGTCGTCGGCGGAACAATGCTGACGGCGGCGCTGGCGACGCTCGTGCCGATGTATATCCAGCACACGATTGCCGGCAACGCCCTTGCCGGGGCGGCCAGTTATTCGCTCGGTCATTCGCTGGTTACCGCCGACGTGACGGCGCAAGTGCTCGGCGTGATGCACGCGGTCAATCGTGCGGCCATTCTCGGCAAGATCAAAGCCGTGACCGCTGCCATCGCCATCGGCGCTGCCGCCGTGGCAGGCGCGGGGCAACTGGTTCGGACGATTCAATCCAGCGGTTTCGAATTTCGCAATCTGTTCGACAGCCAGCGGTGGCTGGCGCCGCTGTTCGAACGCCTGCGCTCGCCGATTCGTTTTAGTGACGCATCATCCACGCGATTGGACGACGCGCTGAATGCCAAGCCGACCCCCGACGAAACGGCATTCGCATTCGCGCCGTTCATGCAGTTAGGCCCGCGATCGGGCCATCGCGCTACGCGGGGCGACGATGGAATAGCCGGCGTGATGATGGCTTCGATCGGCGAACTCGGGCCGACGTTTTTCCAGCTTCAGCGAACGCCGGTCGCGGCGCCGCTTCCGCTTCAAAAAGCATCAAGGCTCCAGACCGCCGCACCACTTACGGCGGCGTGGCAGATGTCGGCAAGCCATCGGCTGCAAACGAATACGGCCTCAGCAATTTCGTCGTCGGCCGTTGCCGGTGCGGCAACGTCTTTTGCGCCGCCGTCACAAATCCCGCTGACGCTTGCATCGATCGATTCGCAATTCGCCAGTGCCTCCGGCAGGTTCCGCCTGACGGCGGGTCGGCTTGATCGCGACAGCATCATCCTCGATAGCGCCACGCAGGCCCTCCGCTCGTTCCACATTCAAGGCGGCGAAGTTCGCACTAAATTGTTGACGATCGGCGAACGCGGCTCGGCGAGTGTCCTGCAAACCGGCGGCACGTTGGATGCCGAAAAGCTGGTGCTGGCCCGCGACGCCGGCTCGATCGGCGATTTCGCCCTAGCCGGCGGCGAGATCAAGAGTATCGAACAAAACATCGGCCAGCGCGGCACGGCCTCGTTCGTGCAAACCGGCGGCGCGAACACCACCCATCGTCTGGCGCTTGCGGCGGAGGCCTCTTCGGTCGGCCGATATGAACTGCGCGACGGCACGCTCCACGCTGGCGATCTCACCGTCGGCTCGCGCGGCGCGGGCCTGTATTTGCAATCCGGTGGGTTCGCCAGCGTCATCGGCTCGGGTGATCAGGGCGGTGTGAAAATCGCCGACCACACCGGCAGCCGCGGCACGGTGAACATCACCGGCGGAACGATCGAGGCCGACAAAGTCTTCGTCGGTCTGCACGGCGACGCCACTTATACCCAAAGCGGCGGGCAGACGATCACCAACAAAATTGTGCTGGGCACGGCAGACCATTCCAGCGCAACGTTCTTAGCCGTCAACGGCACGGTCGTGCTGGATGGTGTCGATCAGGCCGGCGCGGCGAACAATAATTCTGCAAACGAATTTGCAAAATCATCTCGGCTCAGCTACTCGCGCTCGACGGCGGGCGCGTTCACCATTGCCGCTTCGCAACTGCAAACCAATGCCATCGTGGTCGGCCTGAACGGCGATGCGGTCCTCCAACTCGGCAACGCCCGCGACAGCGCCACGTTTTCCGAAGGAACCGACGGCTCGCACACGCCGCTGGTCGTTCGCGCCACCGCCAGCGCGCAAGGCGAATTGCGCGGTTGGGGCGATCTGGCTCTGCGCGGCCAGTTGTTCCTCAACGGCAAATTGGTCGGCGATGGCTATGGTAAATCGCGCGTGCTTGATCTATCCAGCGTCGCCGGCGTGCTGAACACGATCGACAATGACATCGACGGCGCTTACGGCCTGTACGCCCAGCGGAACGGCCGGCTTCGCCTTCCTGCCATCAAGGTGACGCGCGACGGCGATTACAACTGGGGTGAAAGCCCCAGCGACCCCGTGCCCGATCTGGTCAACAGCGTGCGCCTGGGCTTCAGCGGAGTTCGCACGCCGGGCGAGGCGAAACTGACGTTGGTCGCGCCCGACGACCCCGCCGCCACCAAGGCGCTGGGCGCGCCGGCGGCTGAGCTGTTCGTCGGCCTGTGGAAGTTCGATCGCGTGGGGCTTGATGTGGATGGAACGAAGCTGCTTGTGCGCTATGACGAACAGATGGTGGAACACCTGGGCTTGTCGGAGTCGTCGCTTTCAATCTGGGCGTACGACGGCGCGTGGCGCGAACTGGGCCTGGCCGATACGGTGCTCAACACCGACCTGAACTTAATCGGCGGCGAACTGAACTCGCGGTTTGAATATTTCGCCGTCTCGGTTTCGGCGCTGGCCGGCGCGGATTGGATGACCGGCTCGAACGCGTTTCAAGTTTCTGGGTTTGTCGATACGAGGTCCACCGCCCGTTCGATCGCGTTCATCAATGACGTCAATCTGATCGCCAATTCAGTGACGACTGCAGCCGGCAGCCCCGCAGTGGTGCCCGAGCCTGCGGCCGGCGCGCTACTGGCGGCCGGCGCGATGCTACTGGGTCGTCGGCGCAGGGTTTGATTTGAACGCGGGGCAACTGCGCTTGACCAGCATGACGAGCCGCCGGCGCCCACGATCGGGCGCGTTACTGGGGGAATCGGGTCGCTTACGCTCGCCGCTCGTTTCAGGCGATTGTCCAAGTGCGTTGGCGGGCTTGATTTTATCCACCTGTGCCGTGCTATGATTGCGGCATGGAATTCGATCACGTAGCCGTTCCGTCCAATGATATCCCCGCCAGCGTCCAATGGTATCGAACGCACTTCGCCGCCGAGGTGTTGTTTGAGGATAAGACCTGGGCGTTCCTGAAAGTGGGCGGGGTGAAACTCGCACTCGTCACGCCCACGCAGCACCCCCCGCACGTGGCGGTGAAGGTGGACGAAGCTCAGCTTGCCGAGTCATCCACGCGCACCGGCGTAAAAATCGACACCCACCGCGACGGCACCAAAGGCATCTACCTTCATGATCCATTCGGCAACGCCGTCGAATTGATCTGTTATCCGGCGGGGCAGACTTCCTACGACAAAAAATGACACCCGAATTCGTAAAACAAAAATTCAACGCCGGCCTCACCCTCGATCAGCACATCGCCACGGGCAAAGAGCAGCAACAGGAACGCTGGCGAAACGTGGTCGCGAAATCGACGATTACGGCAGAGCAGAGAAACCTCGTCCGGTCCTTCTCGCGGCAGATGAACCTGCTGGTGGTGAGCGGCGTCTGGTGCGGCGATTGCATCGAGCAGTTGCCGCTTATTCAAACCATCGCCGACGCCAACCCGCAGAAGCTTACGATGCGCATCGTCGACCGCGACGAGCACACCGACCTGTCATCGCAACTGAAGATCAACGGCGGGGCGCGCGTGCCGGTGGTGCTGTTCCTGGCAGAGGATTTCGAGTTGTGCGGCATCTACGGCGACCGGCCGCTGTCGCGTTATCGGGCGATCGCGGTGCGGAAGATCGGCCCGGCCTGCTCACTGGGCGCGGTCGTCCCGCCCGACGAAGAACTCGCCGCCACCACCGCCGACTGGCTGGCGGAAATTGAACGCATGCAGCTCCTTCTGCGCCTTAGCCCTCGATTGCGAGAGAAATATGGGGATTGATTCTGCGGTCGGGTAGACTTCTGTGTTCACCCGGTGGGGCAGACATTCCTGTCTGCCACGGCATTCCATGCCGTTCGAGATTTCAACTCGCGTGGAACGCGAGGCAGACAGGAATGTCTGCCCCCACCGGTTGTTTCTATGTTGATCAAATTTCCGCCATGTCACCGTTCGTCAAACTCGCCGACCCCAAAAACTACATCGCCTGCCGGTGGGATTTTCGCTTCGACCACGAGGCCCGGGCCTATTGGGTGCCTTTCTTCAAGCAGCACGTCAATACAATCATGAAGCTCGGCGTTGACGTGCTCACCCGCCGAGGCATGCCACTCGCCGCCGCCGAAACGATGACCGTTTCGTGCCGGGAAGAGTTTTACGCGCATTTCGATCGCTTTGCCGCCGACCCGCAGGGCGCGGGGCGAGTTACCATTCTTACGCTCGATGCCTGGCGCGATGACATTCTTCGCAAGCACGGATTTGTTGATCCATTCGAAGACCTCAAGCATCGCGAGAACGAAATCGCGCTGCCATTATTGCCGACGGTGGTTCGCGAGCTTGATCGGCACGTCGGCGACGACCAGATTCTCACCGCCGTCAAGGGCATCTTCGCCGGCAACATTTTCGACATGGGCGCCGCGGCGTCGTCGAAGCTGATGCTGGAAGGGGGATTGGATTTCTTTGCCACGCGCAATAACCTGCCGGCGCGCCCGTGGTTGATTGATGATTACGATCAGTTCGCCAAAGCGCTGCGCCGAAGGCGGTACAAAAAAGCTGTCTATTTCATCGACAACGCCGGCAGCGATTTTCTGCTGGGCGCGCTGCCGATGATGCGGTGGCTGGCCCAACGGGGGACAAAAATTGTTCTCGCCGCCAACGAACGGCCCACATTAAATGACATGACCGTGCATGACGTAAGATCCTGGTGGCCGAGAATCATCGCCACTGAACGCAGTCTGGCGGATTTGCCCATCGAGATTGTCAGCACCGGCACCGGCGAACCGCTGATCGACCTGTCGGCCGTCAGCGATGAACTCAATGCCGCGGCGGAAGATGCCGATCTGGTCATTATCGAAGGCATGGGCCGCGCCATCGAAAGCAACCTCGACGCCAATTTCACCTGTGATGCACTCAACATTGGCATGATCAAAGACGCGATGATTGCCAAGGTGAACGGCGGGCGGGTGTATGATGTGGTGTTGCGGTTTCGAAGTTTTAACGAATCGACGTCGTAACGATTGACGATTAACGATTAAGAAGAACGGTGCTCTGCTATCAATCGTTAATCGTCAATCGTTATAGGTCCGTTCCTCAAGGATTGACCATCCCGCACGAGCCCTCTACCATCAAGAGCAGCAAAGATAGAAAAGGACACGGATGCTCAACATCGATCCAACACACGTAAGCCCACAACTCATTCAGTCGGCGGCAAGGCAGTCGGCGGGCCGGCAGCTTGTTACGCCCGCGCGACCGGTGCCGATGAACATGCCCATGGCGGCGCCCGGCCCCGGCGGGGGGATGAACCGCTATCGCGAGATGACGCTGGAAGAACTGCTGCTCGAAAACCGCGTGGTGTTTTTGGTCGGCGAGATCAATCACGTCTCGGCCACGCGCGTCATCATGCAGATGCTCTACCTGCAAAGCGTCAAGAAGAACGAAGACATCAACTTCTACATCAACAGCCCCGGCGGCGTGGTGGATGATACGCTGGCGATGTATGACATCATGAACTTCATCGGCTGCGACATCGCCACCTATTGCATCGGCCGCGCCGAAAGCGGCGGGGCGATCGCATTCATGGCCGGCACCAAGGGCAAGCGTTTCATCCTGCCGAATGCCAAGGTGATGATCCACCAGCCCTTTGGCGGGGTGTATGGCCAGACGGCGGATATCGAAATTCAGGCCGAAGAAATCCTTAAGACCAAAGACACGCTCATCAGCATTATGGCGAAGTGCACCGGGCAGTCGCCGGAAAAAGTGCGTGAAGACAGCGAACGCGATCGATTCTTCGACGCCAAGCAATCGGTCGCCTACGGCATTTGCGATGAAGTGCTTGGTTTGGCGGACGAAGCCAAGCCTGCGGAGAAGAAGTAGGTCCACAGATTAACACAGATAAACGCAGATTTGTGTCTGACCGTCTGCGTTAATCTGCGGATTAACAATGAGAGTGAAAACATGGCAGAAAATTCACTGATCCCCATCGTCATCGAAAAAAGTGGCCGTGGCGAGCGGGCTTATGATATTTACTCGCGGCTGCTTAAAGATCGCATCATCATGCTCAACGGCCCGGTGACCGACGACTCCGGTGCCGCCATCATTGCGCAGATGCTGTTTCTTTCCAACGACGATCCGAAAAGCGATATTCAGTTCTACATCAACAGCCCCGGCGGCAGCGTGAGCGCCGGGTTTGGCATCATCGATACGATGAAATTCCTCCGCTGCGATGTGGCAACCACCTGCATCGGCATGGCGGCCAGCATGGGCGCGTGCCTGCTCGCCGCCGGCACCAAGGGTAAACGCTACGTGCTGCAGAACAGCCAGGTCATGCTCCACCAGCCGTTGCTCGGCGGCGTGCTGCAGGGCAGCGCGACCGATCTGGGAATCGAAGCCACGCACATGATCCGTCTGCGCCAGCGTCTGTACGGCCTCTTGGCCGAATACACCGGCAAGAGCACCGATACGATCCACCGCGACTTCGACCGCAACAAATGGCTCTTTGCCGAAGAAGCGATCGCTTACGGCTGCGCCGACAAAATCCTGGATAAAGCCCCCGCCGTCGCCGCCCGCGGGAAAGATGACGACGCGGATTGAGCGAAGCAATTTGCCGCAGATGAACGCTAATGAACGCAGATAAGAATAAAATCCACTTTCTTATCTGCGTTCATCTGTGTTTATCCGTGGTTCTGTTCTCCTCCGCGTCGTGCAAAAGCCCCAGCAAAGCCAACATCGAACTTCGCAAGCAGAATCAGTCGCTCCGCGATGAAATTGAAGGCCTGAAGCGTCGCCAGACCGCCGATACTGCGTCGATCACTGCTTTGCAGCAACCCGGCGGAACGGTCGATCAACTTCCGCAATCCAAGCTCGACCAACTCTTCACCGTCGCCGGCATCAAGCTCGACAAGCTCACCGGCGGCTTCGACAGCGACCCTTCCATCCCCGGCGATGAAGCCATTCGCGTGCAGGTTACGCCGATCGATCTCACCGGCGAGCAGATCAAGGCCGCCGGTTCCATCAAAATTGAAGCGTTCGAGAGAGCCGGCTCCGCCGAGCCGCGTAAGTTTGGCGAGTGGAACTTCGATGCCGCCCAAACCCGCGCCGCGTGGCTCGGGCAGGCGTTCCAATACGGCTACCTGCTCACCTGCCCGCTGAACGAGAAGCCGGCCACCGATGATGTAACGCTCAAAATGCTGTTCAAAGACGCACTGACCGGCCGCGAACTGGCGCAGGAAAAATCCTTCAAGATCAGAAGAAAGTAGCGCCCGCGGCCCAGCGAACATGCCCGACGACCCGCCGACCAATCGCCCCATGAACCGCCGCGGCTTCTTCCGGGAGGGATTGCGCGAGTTGCTCACCGGCATCACCAAAGCAACCGAACCGCTGCAGCGCGCCTTGGAACCTTTCGCAACCGCTTCCGAAGAACCGCTTGCGGCTTCGCGGAACAAGGCCTTTGAAACGTCTTTTTCCCTCTCCGGATTGGTGCTGCGTCCCCCCGGCGCACTCAACGAAGCCGACTTCACTTCCACCTGTACCCGCTGCGGCAGATGCGTCGAAGTCTGCCCCGCCCAATGCATCAAGATCGACGCCACAGGAACCCAAGGCGGCGGCGCACCCTGCATCGATGCCGATACCATGCCGTGCGTGGTCTGCGAATCGCTTGCCTGCATGAACACCTGCCCCAGCGGCGCGCTCAAGCCCGTGCCGCTGGTGGAAATCGACATGGGCACCGCCGTCTGGCGCGAAGAATTATGCATTCGTAGTAAAAACGAAGAATGTAGAATCTGCTTCGAAAAATGCCCGCTAGGCACCGCCGCCATCGATATTGTCGGCCCCGCCGTTGTGGTGAACCCGCTGGGCTGCATCGGCTGCGGTCTGTGTCAGCACTATTGCCCGACCAGCCCGAAGGCGATTGTGGTCATTCCCGTCGCGGCGCGGCAAGCGATGTAGCA
>CAZXLA010000084.1:0-14623 GCA_964641895.1 uncultured Tepidisphaeraceae bacterium | reverse complement strand
TCCGGTCGGCCCGGGCGTGGCCATGGGCGATCATGGCGATGAGCATGGCGAGCCGATGCATAATGACATCGAGGCGGAAGTGGGCGGGCCGGGCAATACCATCCATTCACCGCCGTACGAAGAGCGGCCGCGCGATGATGACGACGGGAAGAAACGTCGTCGGCGCGGCGGCCGGCGTCACCGCGAGCGCCGCGATCGTGTGACCGGTCGTGTGCAGGGCAGCAAGCCGGCGCAGCCGCGCCGGCCCGAAGGTTTGCCATCGGACGAAGAGCTTGACGCCGAAGCCGCCGCGTTGGACGCCGCCGAGCGCCGGGCCGTCGCCGAACGGGGCCGGGTCGCTCCCAAGCCGCTATCGCCTCCACCGACGGTGAATATCGTCAAGACCGGCTCGGCGGACAAACATCTGGCCGACGACGAACCGGCCGACCATGAACCCGTCGCCCGCCCGCGCAGTTACCGTGATCTGGATGCGCTGCCGGATTACGACGAGTAACCCATAAAGCCGCCGGGCCGTGAGAGCGCGATCTGCGCGTTGTCGTTCACTTGTCGCGTGATGCGCAAAAGCCACCCTCCCGCGACCACTGGTCGTGGCTTTATGTGAGCGAACACAGAATCTCACACCCGCGTGCCAGCTTTTCATCCGTGGTCGCGTAGCTGATGCGCAAGTGCGTGTCCTGGTTGGAAAACACGTTGCCCGGAATGACCAGCACGTTTTTCTCAATGGCGCGGGCGCAAAAATCGGTGGCGGTGGTGTTGGAAGGCGCTTTGGGAAAAATGTAGAACGCACCGCCGGGTTTGTTGACGTCAAAGCTTTTGCTCAGGATGTCGTAGGCGATGTCGCGCTTACGCTCATATGACGCGACGGCGTCGGTCATGGAAATATCGATCGCCGTGACGGCGGCGTGCTGGAAAACGCTGGGCGCGCACACATAAGTGTATTGCTGCAGCTTGGTCATCTGCGCAATCACCTCCGCCGGGCCGGTGGCGTAACCCAGCCGCCAGCCGGTCATCGCGTGGCTCTTGCTGAACCCGCGGAGGACGAGGGAGTTTTCGTAAATCTCGGCGGGCGAGTACATCGGCTTGGTCGTGGCACGGGCCTCCAGCCCGTGCTGCCGACCATCCGATCGAGGCGAAACTTCGGTTACTGAATGCTCGGCACCCTTCATCACGGGTTGGAAACCCGTGCCACGGTTGTACAAAAACGGCTCGTAAATCTCATCGCTCAGAATCAGCAGGTTATGCTTCTGCGCAATCTCAACCGCGGCGCGAATGTCTGCTTCGGTCAACACCGCGCCGGTCGGGTTGGCGGGCGAATTGAGGATGAGCATCTTCGTCTTGTGCGTGACGGCGGCGGCGACTCTGTCTGCCGGGAAGCCGAACGTGGGATAGCTGTCGACCGTCTTTGCCACGCCGCCGGTCAACGTCAGCAGGTGTTTGTACATGACGAAGTAGGGGTCGAGGAAGATCACTTCATCGCCGGGATCGATACAGGCGAGCATGGCCAGAAACAGCCCGCCGCTCACGCCGCTGGTAATGAGCACTTCGCCGACGTCGCGCCCAAATTCTGCGGAAAGATCCGTGCGCAGTCGCTCGCGCAGCGGCGCGATGCCCTGGGTTTGCGTATACCGATTCTCGCCTCGGCGGATGGCTTCAATCGCGGCTTCCTTGGCGGCGTCGGGCACGTCAAAGTCGGGAAGGCCGATCGACAGATTGATCGGGTCTTTTAATTTCGCCGCAAGATCAAACACCTTGCGAATGCCCGAAGCATCGACGGCGGCGGCGCGGGACGATGTGAAAGCTCGCGTGGACATGGCGGCATCGTATGACGGCACGGCGGCGGTGGCGAGCGGGAAAAAGTGGTGGAGTCGTGGAGTTGTTGAGTGATGGAGTAGGCAGGCAGGGCAGTACGGGAAGTGGAGTGACATCGACGCGCTAAACGGTCGCTGTCACTCCACCACTCAACAACTCCACAACTCAATTACTTCTTCCCCGCCGGCTTGGCGGCGGGAGCTGCGCCCTTCGCACCGGCGGCAGGTTTCGCGCCGGAGGCCGCACCTTTCGCACCGGCGGCGGGGGCGGCACCCTTGGCGCCGGCGACCGGGGCGGCGGCTTTCGCGCCGGCAACGGCCGGGGTGGCGGCGACGCCGTCGGCGGTAGCCTCGGTCTTTTCCTTGCCGGCCATCACCTGCTTGCGATTGCCGACTTTCACCAGACCCAGCGGGCTGTTCTTTTCCGCGCTCCACTTGTTGAGTTCGGTAAGCTTTTCAAGCCGCTCGCCTCGGGTGAGCACATTGCGGTGACGAACCAGCGAACTGGCGCTTTTCAGGCTGCGATCCAGCGACATCCAACACCTCGTATCAATGCAAAATTTCTCAATCACGGCTCGCCCATTCGGCGCGCCTCGCCCGCCGTCAGGCGAGCCGAGTAAGATAACCATCTTTGCCCCGGCTGACAACCCGCCGGCCAACGGCGGCGCAAATGCTAATTTGCAAGTGATTTGCTTCAGTGCGGTGGCTCGCATGTGTTCTGTCCTCGCTTTCACGCGCTACGGCATGCGGCTAAGATAGACACCGAAGTGAAAACGCCGCCGCAAGCCATTGAAACGCTCCTCCGCAGCCACGGGTTGCGCCGCACGCCCGTTCGCATGGGCGTCATCGAATTGCTGCGGGCCGCCAAGGCGCCGGTGAGCGTTCCGCAGATGCTCGCCAAACTTAAAGGCGTCGACACCGTGACCGTCTATCGCACCTTGAACACATTTGTGCGCAAAAAGCTCGTCCACCGCGTGCGCGGCGAAGACCGGTCGTGGCTGTACGCCGTGGGTGATATGAACGACGGCCCGATGCATATGCACCCGCATTTTGTTTGCGATGATTGCGGCAAGGTCGAATGTCTTGAAAGTGCGAGCATCCCCGGAAGCTTCGTCGATTCGCTCAACGTCGAGCGCGGGTACGAAGTGGCCTACCCCGAAGTGGTTCTTCACGGAAAATGTCCGAAATGTCACGATTGAAAACATTCGTTACTATTGTTGTTGTCGGCGTAATGGCGATCTCAACTCGGCCGGCGGTGGCACAAGAGCAGCCGCCGCAGGAACAGGCAGCGCCGACGATAGCGCCGGCCACGCTTCCCACCGACGCGCCGACAACCGCGCCGGTGATCGTTCTCGTGGCGGTCGACGCCACCAGCCCGCGCGGCGCGCTCAAGCTTTTCATCAAGTCGATGGGCGACGGCGATACCGCGACCGCCGAGCGGATCCTTGTCAGCGACAACGACGTCGAAAAGAACTGGGCCGCCGTCATGCTCCGTTTCTCGGCGGTGCAGGCGCGGGTGTATGGCGCGTCAGTCAACACGTTCGGAGAAGAAGGCGCCAAGGTCGTCGTCGGCGACGTTGCCCTGGCACAGACTTACGCCTTGGCCTCGATCGACAAATCGACCGAAGAACTACAGGGCGATAAAGCAACCATCCGCTCCGACGACGGGGCCGAAGGACCGATCGAGGTTCGCAGGGTTGAAGGCTCGTGGCGCGTGCCCGTCAAGGTGTTCGTCGGAGACGCGCCGGCGGAAAAGCTCGACGAAACCGCCGCGAAAATGTCGCGCCAAGCCGATGCCATCGAAGCCTTCTGCCTAGAGCTGACCGCCGGCAAATATAAAACGCCAGAAGACGCGGCCCAGGCGCTGCAATTGACTCAGGTGAAAGCAGTCTTCGGCGAGCAAGCGCCCGCGACCGCACCCGCTTCGACACCGACAACGCAACAGGCTCCCGGCTAAACACCCAAACACAAAACACAAAACACCGCAATCACTTCTGCTTGATGTGATAGAATCCGCGTTCGCACCCGATTACGAAACGCTCCACCTGCATCTTGAGGTCTTCCCATTTCTGTCGAATTTCGTCGGCCTCTTTGCTGTCGACGCTTGAATCATCCTCTACGCTTTGCGTAACGGTTTCGAGCAGTTCCGAAAAATCGCGCACCATCTTACGCGATTCGGTAAAGATGCCCTGATCGGGCGACTTGCCGATTTCCGGCGCGGGGTTGCTCACGTAAAACCCGCCGGCCTCGTTGCACAGCCAGCGGATGAGGCGGATATCTTTTGTCAGCATGTAAAGGTCTTTGGCGCGATCGAGCGGATTTTTCGCGCCGCTCTGCTCGCCGGCGTCGTGCTCGGGGGTTGGTTCGCACCACTTGTAAACCAGCGCCGCCGACACCTTCATTGCCGCGGCGATGGCTTTCACGCCGGGCTCCTGAACCGATTCGCGGATGACGTCGTAGCTTTTCATGCGCTCTATTTTAACCGCAGATGAACGCGGATAAACGCAGATAATTGGGAACAATCAATTTTACATTCAACTGTCTTTCTTAATCCGCGTTCATCTGCGGCTACACTCGTCGCGTTATGTCCCAGACCAAACGAGAAATCGAAGCCGTCCTCGCCGCCGCGGGGACATTGCCTAAGCATCGGTTCGGGCAGAATTTTATGATCGACCAGAACCTGGTTCGTCTGGTCGCCGACGCCGGGCGGATCGTTTCCGGCGATTGTGTGATCGAAGTCGGCCCGGGAACGGGAACGCTCACCGAAGAACTGCTTTCGCGTGGCGCGAGCGTGATCGCCGTCGAGATCGATCGCGATCTGGCTGGGGCGCTGCGTACACGCTTGGGCGGCGAGTCGCGGTTTCAACTCATTGAAGGCGATGCGCTGGCGTCGAAGCATTCAATCAATCCGGAATTGCTTGCGGCAATTCAACAGGGTCAGCAAGCTGACCCCGCCAATCCGGTAAAACTGGTGGCGAATCTTCCATACAACATTGCTTCGCCGTTGGTGATTGAATTGCTGCTTGCCGGCGTCGAGTTGTTGGCGTTTACGGTGCAGAAGGAAGTGGCCGACCGGCTCAAGGCCGGGGCGGGTGATGACGCGTACGGGCCGCTGTCGGTTGTGGCGCAGTTGTTGGGTGACGTGGAGGTGATCCGCACCCTGCCGCCGCAGGCGTTCTGGCCGGCGCCGAAGATCGAGTCGGCGCTGGTTCGAATTGTCCGTACTCCCTGCCCCGGTACCCCGGGAGAGGGCGGGGGTGAGGGTTCCCGCGGCGGGCCAGATGGTGTGGCTGGCGACGATGAGTTGAATGAGGAACGTCACCACAAATTACCCCGTTTGATTCGCCATGAAAACCCTCACCCTAACCCTCTCCCGGCGTACCGGGCGAGGGAACTAGGCGCATTCGTTCAAGCGGTCTTCGGCTATCGCCGCAAGACGTTGCGGAAAGCGCTGAGCCAAGCGGGCTATGACGCGGCACCGATCCTCGAGAAAACCGCCTTCGACGGCCAGCGCCGGCCCGAAGAATTCACGCCGGCCCAGTTTGAGGCGATGTTTGCGGTAATACTTGCCGCCGCAAACCCGCCTCGGCGCTGATCGCCGCCGGCAGCAAACACGCGGCGATGACGAGGAGTGCGGTCTGGCTGACGTAGAGGATCATCGAGTAGCCGTGCAGCCGGCGGAACTCGGCGCGAAACTCCCCGTCACCGGATTGCCCGGCGTCTCTGATGGCCGTCATACGGCTGGAGACGAATGCCGTCTGTACGATTGCCAACGAACCGGCCAGTATCACCATCACAATGATCCACCGCTTGGCCGTCGAACATCCAATGATCAGCCGCCACGCGATCACGCTAACCATGGCGATCGCGAACAGAATGAGCTGATACTTTTCAAAGACATTGAACAGCATCGGCGCCGCCTCAACCGCCACGTTGCGATTGGCGTTAAACATCGCCTGCACGAAAATAAACAGCGCCACCAGCCCGCCGAGCCAGAGGGTTAACGCCGCGCAGAAAATGATGGTGAGCGTGCTTCGCATCGGCTCGATGGGTGCGATAGGCTGGACGAGAAGTTGCGACAGCGCGCTTTAAAGGCTGTCGTTTTTTAGCGCCTTGAGAATCTCATCCACCGTGGTGATCTTTCCTTCGTTCACCGCGAGTGCGATGGCGTTCATGTTTTTGGCACGGGATTCGTAGCCTGCCAACTGTTGCGCAATGCGCTCGGGACTGCCGCTCATGGACGGGTCCGACATATCAAACTTCCATTTGCCGTCGACCTTGATCATCGGAATCCCGCCGCCGTCGATCGCGATCATTGCCTTGTTCTCGTGCAATTGAACTTTGGCGCGTATGAGGTCGTCATTGCCGACATCGCCCACGGCTTTGGCGACCTGCTTCGCCGCATCGGCCCCAAACTTTCCTGCAACCGCCGCCTTGAGTTTGCCCACCGCCAGATCGTTGGCAGCGATCGCTTTTTGGAATTTCTTCTGGTCATCCGTGGCCGCATGCTGTAGCGCGATCATGGTCGCTTCATCGCCTTTGGCCATTGCGTCGTTGTAGTCGCGGAAGGTTTGCAGGATGCCGGCTTCATCCGCCACGGCGGCGGGGGCGGTGGCAGGCTCCTCGGCGCATGCAACGACGGCCATGAGGCACAAGCTGAAGAAGACGCCGGTCACACTAATCATTTTTATTTGCATGGCAGTTACTCCCAAAAAATGCATGTCAGTGTTGCGTACACACTTGGCCCGCGGTGCTGCTATTGCCCGTCCGGTTATTAAATATCGCCTCGGCGCCGCAGGCGGGCGGCTTCGATGTACACATCACGACGCAGCCCCACGTGGGCCACTTGTACGGTTACAATCTGGATTCGCGACGGTCCGTCGGTTGATCGTCTTACTTTGTAAAGGATTCGATATCTACCGAACGTTATACGATAAAGGCCCCGAAGTTCATCACGAAGTGGTTTGCCGATCACCTCGGGTTCGGAAGTGTTCAGAAGGCCGTCCACCTTCTGGAAGATTTTCTGCCGAATCGTGGCGCTACCGACGCGCCGCAACGCGCGGCTGGCCGTTTCGGCCCACACGATTTTTGTTTCGCTTAGAGCCATCCAGACCAAGCTCCTTCCGCAGCGACTCGTGTGCAATGACTCTTCCCGTGCGAAGGTCCTTCAATCCGCTGCGCACTTCTGCCAACGACTGCGGGTCGGAAAGCAAATCAAGGGTTTCGAGCAAGCCTTCGTAATGACGGGCATCCATCAGAACGATTGCCGCTTTACCGTGCTTTTTGACCACAATCGGCTGATCGGGGTTGCGCAGCACGCGGTCGGTCAGTTCGGCCGTGCGATCATGAAGTTGTGTTGCGGTCACGGTCATGTAATCCCAGCATCTGTTCTGGCAACCATTCTGCCAGTGAATTGAGCAGATTATCGCACCCACACAGAAAGGATTCAAACTATTTTCAGTTCATCACGGGAACAACCCCTTCAACCGGCACGCCTCATTCACCCGGTCGATCGCGATCGTGTACGCCGCCGTGCGGTAGTCGCAGTCGGCTTCATCCGCCTTGGCGTTTACTTCGGCGAAGGCTTTTTCCATGATCTTCTGAAGCTCGTCGTCCACTTCTTTCTTGCCCCAGAAGAAATTCTGCAGGCCTTGCACCCATTCGAAGTAGCTCACCGTCACGCCGCCGGCGTTGGCCAGGATGTCGGGGAGGATGGTCACGCCGTTTTCGCGGAGGATTTCGTCGGCGTCGGGGGTGGTGGGGCCGTTGGCGCCCTCGGCGACCACGCGGGCTTTAATGTGCGGGGCCACTTCGGCATCAATGGTGTTTTCCATGGCGGCGGGAATGAGCACGTCGCAGTCGGTCATGAGCAACTGCTGGTTGCTGATCTCATCGCCGTTGCCACGGCTGTAGCCGGCGAGCGACTTGTGTTTTTTGACGTACGCCATCGCTGCTTCGGCGTCGATCCCGCTGTCGTTCCGCACCGCAGCATCGCGGTCGCTGATGGCGACGATGATCGCCCCGCGGTCGCGCAGCAGTTTGGCCGCCCACGAACCGACGTTGCCGAAACCCTGCACCGCGATACGCTGACCGTCCAACGTCTTGCCTTTGGTTTTCAGGAACGCGCGGAGCACGTTCATCACGCCGCGCCCGGTCGCTTCTTCGCGGCCGACGCTCCCGCCGATGCTCACGGGTTTGCCGGTGACCACGCCCAACTCCTGGTGGCCGACCATCATGCTGTAAGTATCCAGCAGCCAGGCCATCGTCTGCGAATCGGTGCCGACATCGGGCGCGGGAATATCCTGATTAGGGCCGATGATGGGCATGATCTCCGAAGTGTAACGCCGGGTGAGACGCTCCAGTTCCCCTTTGCTCATGGTCTTTGGCGCGCAAACCACACCGCCCTTCGCGCCGCCGTAGGGAAGCTCGACGAGCGCGTTTTTAAAAGTCTGGATCATCGCCAGGGCCATCACTTCATCGCGATCGACACTGCTGTCATAGCGAATGCCACCCTTGAACGGCCCTCGCGCATTATTGTGCTGCACGCGGTAGCCGGTGAAGACGTTGATGCTGCCATCGTCCATCCGAATTGGGCAACTCACGGTGAGCACGCGTTTCGGCGATGAAAGCGCCTGCCGCCAAGTTGGATCAAGCCCCATGCGGTCGTACACACGGTCAAAATAGGTGTGAGCGTTCTGCCAGAACTTGGAATGTTGATCTTCCGGGTGCAGCCGATTGGTGGTGGCCGTGTTGGATGACACGTTGACCTCTTCAAGCGTAGTTAGAGACATAAAAATTAGGGAGGCTGCTCGCCCTCACTCCTTGTAGTGATGGAGCGCGTGCGCAGAGCGTGTGGTCGTGCGTCACGCGACTCGATGCCTTGTTGTTCGCCACGCCACCCACTCCGCCAGTCGATGCACGCGCGAACGTCTACACTATACCTCGGCACGATGGATTTGTGCAGATGAGTGGAAAGCGATTCCGATATGCTGGAATTTTTTGCTTGACAAACCGCCCCGCACCGGCGTTCAAGTTCAACTACTCCACCAGGATTTTCCCCGCCGCCGACATGCCCAAGGTGACCGGTTCGGCGCCGCCGGGGGTAATGACGACTGCGCCGGCGATTTCGTCGCGGCTTTCGACGCGTACCATCGCCCCGGGAATCAAACCGCGTCGCTCGACCAGTTGCAGAAACGCCGGCTGCTGATCGATCACTCGGGTGACGCGCAGCCGCTTCTTCACCTCGCAATCCACCAGACTCACCGCACTGCCGGCGGCCACCTTGCCGCGGGCGGAGGGGATCGGGTCGCCGTGCGGATCGACACTCGGGTGGCCCAGCAGTTCGTCAATGCGCGCGAGCACTTTATCGCTAATGGCGTGCTCGAGTTCTTCGGCTTCGCCGTGTACTTCCGACCAGTCCAGCCCGAGCACTTTGACTAAGAACAGTTCGACCAATCGATGCCGCCGAAGCACGTGCAGCGCCAGTTGCTCCCCGCTGCGGGTGAGTCGCACGCCGGTGCGCGGGGCGTAATCGACCAGCCCGCTGTCGGCCAGCGCCTTGACCATGGTGGTGGCGGTGCCGGGAACAACCCCCATCGCCAGCGCAAGCTGCCCGACGGGAACAAGCTCTTCGCTGGCGCGCTGCTGCTGGAGGTAAAGCTGTTTTACGTAATCTTCGACGGTGCTGGTTGCCACAAACCAACCTCTCTTTTGATTAATCGCAGTGTAATACAGAATGAGCAACTTGACACCTATTTGACGGCACATTATTCTTATTTTGAGTATTCAAAATTGGCTTGCGGAATATTCAAAAAGAATTGGGCAACATGAGCCGTCATCAGCCAAGCGCGTCGTGGGTTATCGCAATGCTGTTGCTGACCATGCGCCCGGCATTCTCAGAGCCTGCGGCACCGGTCGAGGAGAAATCGCGGTTCACGCTATTTAACCCGACGCCCGGCGAATTGATGCGGGAAATGAGCACCGATCGGCCTGACACCACCGAAAGCCCTTACTCCGTTGATGCCGGCCATGTGCAGTTCGAATTGAGTCTGGTTGATTACGCCTGGAACAAAGATCAAGGCGCCAAGACGCAGACGTTGGCCGTGCTGCCGAGCAACATCAAGGTGGGGCTGCTCAACAATGTTGATATCCAGTTCGTCTTCACGCCCTACACGCGCATTGAGGCGGAAGCCGATGACGGCGATAATGTGACCGACGGGTTCAGTGATGACACACAGATTCGCCTGAAGATTAATCTATGGGGCAACGACGGCCCGATGCCGGGCTTCGGCAATACGGCGTTTGCTTTCATGCCGTTCATCAAATTTCCAACCGGTTCGGATGACTTGACCAACGACCACGTTGAAGGCGGATTGATCTTCCCGCTGGCCATATCACTGCCTAACGATTTTTCGCTCGGGTTGATGGCGGAAGTCGATTTCGTCTACAACGAGGCGAGCGGCGGGTATGGCGTGGATTTCGTCCACACGGCGACCGTCAGCCATCAAATCGTCGGTAACCTTGGCGGGTACATCGAATACATCGGCATCGCCCCGCGCGACACCGGCGGCACGTATCAGGCCATCGCCAGCGGTGGCTTAACCTACGCCCTGAGTGATAACTGGGTGCTCGACTGCGGGGGCACGGTCGGCATTTCCGATAGCGCCGACGATTTGTCCGTGTTTGTTGGAACGTCGTTCCGGTTTTAACCACCGCTCGACCGATGCCGTTATTGTGGAGCAACCATGATCATGCGACGCATTTCTGAGAACCGCCAACTTCACCCCCACCGCCGCAATCGGCAGAACATTGCGCCGGCGCTGGTAATCCTGATCGGGCTTCTAAGCCTGATTGGCTGCGACCGCTCTACCGGCTCGGCCGACGGGAAGCCGAAACTCAAGCGCGTCGTCACGACGTTTACGATCCTTCAGGATATGGCCCAGAACGTCGCCGGCACTGCTGCGATCGTCGATTCGATCACCAAGCCGGGCGCCGAGATTCACGACTACGAACCCACGCCGCTGGATATCGTCAAGGCCCAATCGGCCGACCTCGTGCTGCGTAACGGGATGGGTCTGGAGCGGTGGTTTGAGAAGTTTATGGGAAATGTGAAAAGCGTTCCCAGCGCGGATCTAAGTGACAACATCGAACCGATGGGCATCGCCGAAGGGCCGTATCTTGGTAAGCCGAACCCGCATTCATGGATGTCGCCGGCCAACGCGGTCAAGTATGTGGAGAATATCCGCAAGGCGCTGGTGAAAATGGACCCAGCCAACGAGCCGACTTACAACACCAACGCCGCAGCCTACACCGCGCAACTAAAAGCGATTGATGAGCCGCTTCGCGCCAAGCTGTCAGAAATTCCGACGGATCGCCGGTGGCTGGTGACTTGCGAGGGCGCATTTTCCTATCTCGCGCGCGACTACCAGATGAAGGAATTGTCCCTTTGGCCGGTCAACGCCGATGAAGAGGGTACGCCGCAGCAGATTCAGAAAGTCGTGGACACGGTTCGAAAGTACAAAATCCCCGTCTGTTTCTCCGAGAGCACGATCAGCGAGAAGGCGATGAAACAGGTCGCCAAGGAAACCGGTGCGCGGTACGGGGGCGTTTTGTATGTCGATTCATTAACCGACGACGGCGGCGTCGCGCCGACGTATCTCAAGCTGCTGGAATACAACGCCGACACGGTAGTCAAGGGTTTTCAGGAGAAGCGGTGAACGGGTTTACGGTAGCAATTGCAGTTCGAAAGTGCTGTTACGATGAGTAGCCTTAAAAGTGATTTGCGATTGGACGTCACCGGCGTGACTGTTGCCTACAGCAACGGCCATGTGGCCCTGCATGATGCGAGTTTTGCACTTGGACCCGGAACGATTTGTGCCCTCGTCGGCGTGAACGGCAGCGGGAAATCGACGCTGTTCAAAGCGATTATGGGTTTCGTCAGGCCGGCCAGGGGCATGGTGCGAATCTCCGGCGAACCGGTTCGCGTTGCCCACAAGAAAAACTGGGTGGCGTACGTGCCGCAATCGGAAGACGTCGATTGGTCGTTCCCGGTCAGTGTCTGGGATGTGGTGCTCATGGGGCGATACGGCTACATGAATTTCCTGCGCATCCCGCGCGCCGAGGATAAACGCATCGCCAAAGAAAGCCTGGAACGGGTCAAGATGCTTGAGTTCCGCGACCGGCAGATCGGCGAGCTATCTGGTGGCCAGAAGAAACGCGTGTTCCTCGCTCGCGCGCTGGCGCAACGCGGACGCATCATGCTGCTGGACGAACCGTTTACCGGTGTCGATGTGAAAACCGAAACGGCGATTGTTGACCTCCTCCGCACGCTGCGCGATGAGGGGCACATCATTCTCGTCTCAACCCACAATCTCGGCTCGGTGCCCGATTTCTGCGATCAGGTCGTCATCGTCAACCGCACCGTCACCGCATTCGGCCCCACCGAAACAACCTTCACCGAAGACAATCTGGCAAATGCCTTCGGCGGATCGCTGCGCCACCTGCGGCTCGATCACACCGACTCTCCCGGCGCTAAACGCAACGAGTTCGTTGTTCTGACCGACGACGAAAGTCCCCTGGTCGTCGGCGAAAATGGCCAGCTCAAGCGCCACACCTCGCCGGCGGGAGGGCAGCAGCCATGATCGAGCAGTTGCTCACCCCGTTTCACTACGAATATATGGTGAAGGCGATCGTGGTCAGTTCACTCATCGGCGCGGTTTGCGCGTGCCTGTCGTGCTTTATCACACTCAAGGGGTGGTCGCTGATGGGCGACGCTCTATCGCACGCGATCGTTCCGGGCGTGTCACTGGCCTATTTGGCCGGGTTGCCCTTTGCGCTGGGCGCTTTCGTTTCCGGCATCCTGGCCTCACTCTGCATGGGTTTTGTGAAGTCTCGCACCCGGATTCGTGAGGATGCCGTCATCGGCATCGTCTTCACCACATTTTTCGCCGCCGGCCTGCTGCTGATTTCCATCTTTCCAAGCAACATGAACCTTAAAACAATCGTGTTCGGAAACATTCTGGGCATCGCCGATGCAGACATTCTTCAGATGCTCATCATCGCGGCGATCACGATGACCGTGCTTCTGCTGAAATGGAAAGACCTTCTTCTCTATTCGTTCGATCCAAACCAGGCAAAGGCGATTGGCCTGAATGCTGCCACACTTCATTTCACGCTATTGGCCCTGCTGGCGGCGACGGCGGTGGCGGCGCTGCAAACCGTCGGGGCGTGCCTGGTGGTCGGCATGCTCGTCACCCCCGGCGCGACCGCTTATCTGCTCACGGATCGGTTTGGCCGCATGATGATCATCGCCACAATCATGGGGGCGACGACGGCGTTCCTCGGCGCCTATGCCAGCTACTTTCTGAATGGCTCCACCGGCGGATGCATCGTGGTACTGCAGACCGCGCTTTTCCTGCTGGCACTCTTTTTCGCGCCCAAGCACGGCATCGTCGCCAGCCGGCTCAAAGCCAGATCATCGGCCACGGCGCTCTCGCTGCAATTGCCTAATCGATTGCAGGTCTCGTCGGAGGTCGCATGATCAATAGGCTCCTCGAACCGCTTCAATACGGTTTTATGATCGAAGCGCTGCTGATCGCCGCGCTGGTCGGCAGTGTTTGCGCGCTGCTCTCATGCTATCTGGTGCTCAAAGGCTGGTCGTTAATGGGCGATGCGGTGTCGCACGCGGTGCTTCCGGGTATCGTGTTGGCCTACATTGTGGGGGCGCCTCTGGCGCTCGGCGCTTTTCTGGCCGGGCTGGTTTGTGCGGGCGGCACGGGCTGGATCAAGATGAACAGTCGGATCAAGGAAGACACAGTGATGGGAATCGTCTTCACCGGATTGTTCGGACTCGGATTGGTCATGTTCACGAAGGTGCAGACCGATATTCACCTCAACCACATCCTGTTCGGCAGCCTTCTTGGTATCGAACGCCATGACATGATTCAGGCCGTCGTCACCGGCGTGATCGTGCTGGGCACGCTGCTGGCGTTGCGGAAGGACCTGCTGCTGTTTTGCTTCGATCCCAGTCAGGCGCGAGCCATTGGTTTGAACACCACCGTTTTGCACTACGTTTTGTTATCACTTTTATCTGCAGCGATTGTTGCGGCGCTTCAGGCAGTGGGCATCATCCTGACGGTCGCCATGCTGATTACGCCGGGCTGCATCGCCTACCTGTTGAGTGACCGGTTCGACCGAATGCTGGTCATCGCGGTGGCCAGTGCCGTGTTTTCTGCCGTGGTGGGAACTTACATCAGCTTCTTCATCAACGGCGCCACCGGGGCGTGTATTGTGCTCACTCAATCGATGGTGTTTGTGCTCGTGATGATCTTCGCACCCAAGCACGGCCTGCTGGCCAGCCGCGGGCGACGGACGAAGTTGCCAGTGGTTAGTGGCCAAGGCAGGTGAACATTGGACGGATTTCACCGCGGGCAACTAACAACTGGCAACTAACAACGTCGTCCTCACGGAATCGAAATCGTTTGCCCGGCTTTGAGGCTTTGTGGCGATAAGCCCGGGTTGGCTTGCGCGATGCGCTGCCACTGGTTGCCGTTGCCGTAGCGGGCTTTGGCGATGCTAAAAAGCGTATCGCCTCGTTTCACCTGGTAGCTCGACCCGCCGCCGATGGCTTGGGGCTGCTGATTGCTGGCCCATGTGTTTTGCTGCTGGTACTGCGGCGCGGGCGCCGAGTCGTACACCACGGGCTGCGCGACGGGCTGGGCCGCGACCGGCTGCGGGGCGGCGTAGCCGGGGGCGGTGGGTTCGTTGATGTACAGCGCGCTGACGTCTTGGTCCTTGTCGGTGCCGTTGCTCTGGTG
>CAZXLA010000083.1:9966-14652 GCA_964641895.1 uncultured Tepidisphaeraceae bacterium | reverse complement strand
CGGCGGCGAGTTCTTCGAGAATGCTGGCGTCGGGGTCGAAATCGTCCAACCGCTGATCGTAGTAGCCGATGTTGAGGTTCGAGCCCCACTTCACATGCCCGCCGGAAGCATCTTCTTCGCCCATCAGCACGCGCAGCAGCGTAGTTTTGCCGCTGCCGTTCGGACCGACGATGCCGATGCGCTCGCCGCGCGTCACGCGGAAGGATAAGTTTTTCCAGATTTCCAGCGGGCCGAACGACTTGCTTAAATCGCGCACGTTCAGCACCTGATCGCCGGCGCGCTGGTCGGTTTCCATCGAGAAATGAATTTTCTTTTGCGCGGTCACCGATGCCACCATCGCATCGCTTTTCAGCAGTCGGTTGAGGACTTTTTCGCGCCCCTTGGCCTCCCGCGCCCGCTGGCCGGCGCCGAATCGGCGGACGAATTCCTTCGTTTTGTCGATGTGCGCCTGTTGCTGTTCGAAGGCGCGCTGTTGCGAAAGTTCCTGCAACTCCCGTTGCGCCGTGAAGGCGGTGTAGTTGCCGGGATAGCTCTTGAGTTTGGTCTGCGTGAGCCAGACGATGCGGGTGGCCAGCCGATCGAGCAGATAGCGATCGTGCGAAATCAGCAGCACCGCGCCGTTAAACTGCAACAGATAATCTTCCAGCCATTCGATGGCGGCCAGGTCCAGGTGATTCGTCGGTTCGTCGAGCAGCATGACGTCCGGCTCGGCGATCAAAATCTTGGCCAGACTCAGCCGCGAGCGCTGCCCACCGGAAAGATTTTCAACATTGGTCTCCCAAACCTCGCGCGTCAGCCCGACGCCCAGCAGGGTTCCTTCGAGTTTGTGCTGCCAGGCATATCCGCCGTCGGCTTCGAACTGGTGTTGAAGTTCCTCGTATTTTTTCAGCGTGCGATCGAGATCATCATCGGTGTGTTCGGCCATTTGATGCTCAAGCTCGCGCATGCGGTGCGCCAGCTCGTGCAGATGCGCAAACGCCAGCTCGGCTTCGTCAATGACTGTGTTGGCGGGATCAAAACTCGCCTGCTGCGTGAGGTGGCCGATCTTCAGCCCCTTGTTGATGGCGACGACGCCGACTTCCGGCTCCATCTCGCGCGTGATGATCTTGAACAGCGTGGTTTTCCCGCTGCCGTTATCGCCGATCAACCCGACGCGCTCGCCGCGATCGAGGAGGAGGTCGGCCTTATCGAGGATGATTCGATCGCCGAACGATTTTTCGAGGTTTTGGATGGTGAGAAGAGGCATAATTTTCCCCCTCCCAGTACCCTGGGAGCAGGTAGGGGGAGGGCAAACGGTCATTTATCGTATTCCAGCGGTCGCAGCGTCGAAAGCCCTCCCCCCGGCCCACTCCCGGAGTACCAGGAGGGGGAGATTTTTCACCGGCCCCCGTCCCGGAGTACTAGGAGGGGGAGAAATCACACGATTTCCGGCCCCTCTTCTGCGGCGATGTCGGCCAGACGTTGTTCGAGTTCTTTCACGCGTTTTTGTAATTCCGGCAGTTCTGTGAAAATGCTGTAGACGCGCCGGGCGTGGGCAAACGGCATCGCGGGCGTACCGATGTAGATGCCTGGCTCTTCCAGGTCGTGCATCACGCCGGCTTGCGCGCCAACCACGATCTTATCGCCGATCGTGAGGTGCCCCGCCACCCCAACCTGTCCGGCCAGCGTGGTGTGATGGCCCACCGTGCTGCTCCCGGCGATCGCCACCTGCGCCACCAGCAAACAGTGCGGGCCGACTTTCACATTATGGCCCACGACCACCTGCTGATCGATCTTGGTGCCTTTGCAGATGGTGGTACTTTCCAGCGCCGCCCGGCTAATGGTGGTGTTGGGGCCGATTTCCACATCGTCTTCGATCACCACATTGCCGATCTGGGGAATTTTGTGGTGTTCGCCGTCGTTCAAGGCAAAACCGTAGCCGTCGGCCCCGATGATCGCGCCGGCGTGGATGATGCAGCGATCGCCGATGACGCAATCGTCATAAACCACCACGTTCGGATATAAGATGCTGTCATTGCCGATCTTAGCCCGCGCCCCCACATACACGCCGGGATAAATGATTGTGCCCTCGCCCACACTGGCCGTCGGCTCGATCGTGGCATGGGGGTGAATGCCGGCAAACGGGTGCTTCCGGTAGCCGTGCAAGGCGACAATGGTTCGGCTGAACGCGTAATAGGGGTCGCGGGTGACCAGCAGCGGCACGCGGTCGACGCGCATGTTCTTCCCGACGATAACCGCCGCCGCCAACGTCGTTTCCAACTGCTTCATGTACTTGGCGTTGGCCAGAAAGCTGACTTGCCCGGGTTTGGCGCAATCCAGCGGGCCGACCGACGTGACTTCGATCGCTCCATCGCCGATCAACTCTGCGTCGATCCGGCCTGCCAATTCGCTGAGTTTCATAGGCCCGTTAATTTACTTGATCGGCGGGGGGAATTAAAACCAGTGGGGTGGGCTGTGAGTTGTAGGTTGTGGGTTGTAAGTTGGAAGTTGGTTCCCCAACCCACAACCCACAACCCACAACCTCCAACCCACAAACCCCATGACCCTACTCGGCATCGACATCGGCACCAGCGGCACCAAGACCCTTCTGTGCGACACGGGTGGAAGAGTTCTCGCGACCGCGACGGCGGAACACGCGATTTCATCGCCCGAACCCGGCTGGAGCGAGCAAAACCCGCTCGATTGGTGGAACGCGGTCTGCAAAGCGACAAAAGCCGTCCTCACCAAGGCGAAAGTGAAGCCGGTGGACGTGAGCGGCATCGGCTTATCGGGGCAGATGCACGGCAGCGTGTTTTTGGACGGCCAATCGACCAAACCCCTTCGCCCGGCCATCCTCTGGAACGACCAGCGAACCGGCGAACAATGCATTGAAATCGAACGCGCCGCCGGCGGGCGCGCGGCGTTGATCGAGCTGGTTGCCAATCCTGTCCTCACCGGCTTCACGGCGCCCAAAATTTTATGGGTTCGTCGGCACGAGCCGCGTGTGTTCGATAGGACGCGCATCGTGCTGCTGCCGAAGGACTACATCCGCCTGCTGATGACCGGCGAATACGCGACTGAAGTAAGCGACGCCAGTGGCACGCTTCTACTCGATGTGGCCAATCGCATGTGGTCGACGACGCTCATGAGCAAGCTCAAGCTCGATGTCTCTTTGATGCCGCGTCTGCACGAATCACACGAAATCACAGGAGAACTCACCCCCGCCGCCGCGAGAGCACTGGGGCTACGTCCCGGGACCCCTGTCGTCGCAGGCGCCGGCGACCAAGCCGCCGGCGCAATCGGCAACGGCATCGTAAGCAAAGGCATCGTCAGCGCAACGATCGGCACGAGCGGCGTGATGTTCGCCCACGCCGACAAACCCACCCGCGACCCGCTCGGCCGAGTTCACACCATGTGCCATGCGGTGCCCGGCAAGTGGTGCGTCTTCGGCTGCATGCTGTCGGCGGGCGGATCGCTGCAGTGGCTTCGGAACACGCTCGGGCAGGAGGAAGTAGCCCGCGCGAAGAAGCTGAAAGTTGATCCGTATGACCTTTTAATTACAGCCGCTGAAGCGGCCAGCCCGGGCGGGGAAGGGTTGTTTTTTCTTCCATACCTGACGGGTGAACGATGCCCGCATCCTGATCCCAACGCGCGCGGGGGATGGATCGGCATCACCGCGCGCACCACCCGCCCAATGCTCATTCGCGCGGTGCTCGAAGGCGTCACCTTCGGCATGCGCGATGCGCTGGAAATCATGCGCGAGATGCGCATCGACGTGACCCAAGTCCGTGCCAGCGGCGGCGGGGCGCGGTCGGCATTCTGGCGCAGGCTGCAGGCCGACATCTACAACAAACCCGTCATCACCACCAACGCCGCCGAAGGCCCCGCGTACGGCGCGGCGCTGCTGGCAGGCGTGGGAACGGGCGTGTGGAACAGCGTCGAAGAAGCCTGCAAAGCCACCATCCGCCAGACCGCCGTGATCAAACCGAATACCAAGCGCGCGGCGGCTTACGGCAAGCATTACGCCGTCTATCGGCAGTTGTATGATGATCTGAAAATTCGCTTCGCGGAAATAGCGAAGCTGGTATAATCAGTAGTTATGAGCGCTGTACCTTCACAACTTGGATCGGCCCGACCATCGCTTTGCATGAGCGAGGAGGAGTTTGTTGATTGGGCCGACGAAGATACGCACGCGGAGTGGGTGAACGGGAAGGTTGAGCTTAAAATGCCGATTAGCGACGTGCACGACGACATCCAGTTCTGGTTACGCAGCTTGATTCAATCGTTCGTCGATCGGCGCAGTCTTGGCAAAGTACGAGGACCCCAATTCACCATTCGCCTGCCGCAAAAGCCCAGTCGCCGCGATCCTGACTTGATCTTTGTTTCGGCCGGCCGGCTCAGTTTGATGGGCAAAACGTTTATGGACGGCCCGGCTGACCTCGCCATTGAAGTCGTGTTGCCTGACAGCATCGCCCGCGATTACCGCGAAAAATACTTTGAATACGAAGCAGCCGGCGTGCGCGAATACTGGATCGTCGACCCGCTGTCACAAACAACCACGCTGCATGTTCTGGATAAGAACGGAAAATATGAAGTGATTGCGGCGAAAGAGGGCAAGTTGCATTCCGTTGTACTCAACGGATTTTGGCTGCGAGAGGCCGACCCGTTTAAAAACCCTTTGCCGGATGTGCAGGAATTGCTCACCGA
>CAZXLA010000083.1:8774-9866 GCA_964641895.1 uncultured Tepidisphaeraceae bacterium | reverse complement strand
CCACATTCATTGAAGCGCCGGGTTTGGAAATCGGCTCGATAATCTCCATCAGCTTCCGCCGCTGGTCCGCTAACTTTTGCGGGTGTTTCAACAGGTCGATGGCGCAATCGGCCACCGCATCGACCGGGCCGTACCAGGGGATGAACTCCGGCACCGCATCGGTCTGCCCGGCGAGGATGTTCACCATCGCGATCTTTCTCGTCTTCACGAACCACCGCCCCACGCCATGCCAGAGCAAACGGTTCACGCGATAGACGACAATCATCGGCACACCGTACGCGGCGACGTGCACCGTGCTCGTGCCGCTTTTGGTGAGGCAAAGATCGCACTGCGGCACGATCTGGTCGAACGCGTTCATCGTGGCACGGGCTTCCAGCCCGTGATGGCGTGCGTTAAGTATTGAGCAAACCATCGCATTGCTGAATGAAGTTGTCGGAATCAAAAATGAAGCCTGATCAAATTCCTGTTTGATCTGTTGCATCACTTCAATCAACGACGGTAAGTTCGCCTTCACTTCACTCTTGCGCGAGCCAGGAATAATCCCAATCACCGGCGGCCGATCCGGAAAACGCGGCTTGCCGCTTAGCTCTAAACGGTTCAGTGGAAGCGAATCGAACAGCGGATGCCCCACAAACTCCGCGTTCACCCCGCGCGCCCGATACCACTCGGCCTCAAACGGAAAAATGCTCGCCACCCGATCCACATACGCCCGCACCTGCTTGATTCGCCCCTCCCGGCTGGCCCACAGTTGCGGCGGAACGTAATACAACACCGGCACGCCAAACGATTTCGCGACTTTCGCAAAGTACAGATTAAATCCGGATGAGTCGACGCAGATATGCAGATCCGGCTTCGCCCGCGTGTACTCGGCCTTCATCCACTTCAGCCACCGCCACACCTCGCGCGCCCGGGCGACGGCGTGAAAGGTCATCGCCGCCGCCGCGGTGGTTTCAAAATGAATCTTCACCCCCGCCGCCGCCATTTTCGGGCCGCCTAATCCTTCGATCTGGATGGATGGATCAAGCTCATTCAACGCGCGAGCGAGCAACGCGGCATTGTTGTCGCCGCTCACTTCCGCCACGGTGATGAAAA
>CAZXLA010000083.1:0-8674 GCA_964641895.1 uncultured Tepidisphaeraceae bacterium | reverse complement strand
CGAGCGAGCAACGCGGCATTGTTGTCGCCGCTCACTTCCGCCACGGTGATGAAAATTCTCTTGTACATTTAGCCGCAGATGAACGCTGATGAACGCTGATGAGAAAGGAGATGAGGTTGTTTTGGAAATCAACGCGGATTTCCGCTGGTGAAACTACGACCCAGAATCACCGTAACTTCGCAGACTATACCTTTTCCCATCTGCGTTCATCTGCGTTCATCTGCGGCTATTTAAGACGACGGCGGGCGATCGGGCCAGTCTTCTGCATCCCGCAGCGCCTCGATTTGTTTTTGTGTGAATTTCCGCCCCTTGTTTAAACCCGGGCATTTCGTGCCGGCGCGGTTCCAACTTTTGGGAGCGATGAGGTTGCCGTCCCAGAACGGCCATGTGCGGCATTGCAGCGGGCGGACTTCATAAACAGTACACGTCCGGCGGCCATCCACTTCTTTTAAGAATATGCAGTCGTACTCGCCCTTGAGGCTCTTGCGTTCCCTCAGGCTGAACTTGCCGTCGATCTTGCGACAGTATTTCCTGACCAGTTCCTGCTCGGTCATCTTCAGATGCGCCGCCATCCGCGTGATTTCAATCTCGCTGATCCACACATACCCCGGCCCGCCGGTGCAGCAGTTGCCGCATTGCGTGCAGGTGAAGCTCAGCCCGTCGGCGTACCAAGGGCGTTCGGTTTTATTTTGCGTAACGGGAAGGCGCATCTCACGCGAGTATCGCAGAAATACAAGAGGATTTGAACCGCAGATTAACGCGGGCAGACAGAAGAGAGTTGGAACCGCAGATTAACGTAGATTAACGCAGATTGAAGAATTTCAACTGTGTTAGTGTTCGGAAAAGAATCTCCACTCGCCAAACCACAACAACCATACAGCGGGGAAGCAAGCTGAACGCCGAATTGCGCCGATTGATTTCTTAATCTGCGTGAATCGGCGTTAATCTGCGGACGAAATAACTCTGCGGATGAGGGTGTTCGACCGGAAATCAAAAGAACTCGGCGCCCACATCAAACCCGCCGTCGGTGCGTTCGCGGATGTTGACCACGCGCAGGCGGGTCGAAACGTGCAGGTTCTCGGCGGCGATGACGATCCAATGCGATGCGCCCATTTCCGGCTTTTCGCTGGCCACAAAGCCGCAGCCGTGCAGCGACATATCCGTCACGCTCACGCGCTGCTGTTGCGGCCGGCGCCCCCCGGATTGGTCGCTCAGCCACGCCGGCAGTTCCCGGTTCTGCCGTGCACTGCGCCGGCGGTCCTGCGGGCTGGGGGGTGCGTCGGTCTTCAGGTTGGATTTGGTCGTCGTGGCGCTCATGCTGGTTGCATCGGTTCCGCAACCGCGCGACTTTGCTGACTTTAACCCTTCGCACAATGAATCTGTCGCGGCCGATAATGTGTTTCGCTGCCCGCGTTGTGGGGTTAAAACATACCGGCATGAAACGCAATGCGCCAGTTGAAGGCTTCATGATGGTCGGTGGGGCAGACATTCCTTTCTGCCTGCCGCTTCCAGCGGCACCCGTCGCGGCGATCGGCTTGGAAAGCCAAGGCAGGCAGGAACGCCTGCCCCACCGTCCCCCCGGTGCTCGCTCGGCGCCAACTGTCATTCCGAAGCGTACGCGCCAGCGCACCGTTTACGCTCCGAAGGAGCGCGGGAGTGCAGCCACGGGTGCAACCCGTGGTGAAGATCGAACATACGCCTGCCCCGGAGGGCCACAGGAAGCGACGATTGCAGACCGCTGCGCGCCGAGTGCAACCCGTCATCCCGCGTTCCCTCTGCCCGCTTCGGGGCAGCACCACGCTCATTGCGCTCCACGGGTTGCGCCCGCGGCTACAAACCTGCGCCCCTCCGGGGCGAAGCCGGCCTTGAGCCGGTTGTTGTCGTTCGCGATGACAATCGTGGCGCTCACGGGCGCGCTGCTGACGATTGGTTGCTCATCGAAAAAGTCCGGCTACGCCGTCGCCAACACTTTCGAAGCCACCTTCCCCCGCGCCGCCGTCGCGGCCGATCATGCGATCGCGTCGGCCGCCGGCGCAGAGATTCTTGCAAAGGGCGGCAACGCGGTGGATGCCGCCGTCGCCACGAGTTTTACGTTGTCGGTCGTCCGCCCGATGAGCTGCGGCATGGGCGGCGGCGGGTTTATGGTGATCAAGTTCCATGACGACCCGAAACACGGCAACCTCGCCACCGCGCTCAACTACCGAGAAACCACGCCGGGTGCTGTGCATCCGGATTTCTACGAAAAGGATGCCGACAAAGAAGCCTCAACCGTCGGTGGCAAAGCCTGCGGCATTCCCGGAAGCGTGCATGGGCTGCTTTACGCGCTGGAAAAATACGGCACGCTCGATCGCGCCACCGTAATGGCCCCCGCCATCCGCGCGGCGCGGGAAGGGTTCGTCGTCGATCAATATTACATCGATGGCGCCAAAGCACGCATCAAGTGGTTCAACGAGAACCAGAGTCGCAAAAGCCGGTTCGCGTTCGTGTGGAAACGGTTTCTGCGCGAAGGCAATGTGAAGATCGGCGACCGCATCACGCTGCACGAACAGGCGAGCGCGCTCGAACTCATTGCGCGCGACGGGGCCGATGCGTTCTACAAAGGCCCGATCGCCTTAGCGATTGTAAAAACGATCAAGCAAGATGGCGGCGTATTGACGATGGACGACCTGGCGGGATACACGCTGCGCGAGGTCGCGCCGCTGAAGTACACCGCCTTCGGCCGCGCCGCGCTCACCATGCCGCCGCCGAGCAGCGGCGGGATTGCCATTGGCCAAGTAGCCCAATTACTGAACTCGCGCGGCGCGCTCACGTTTCCGCCCTTCGTCGGTCGTGATGAAGTGGCACGAAAGCGTTCCGAATGGTTTGATACTGCCGACGGGCGACACACATTCGTTGAGGCGGCGAAGCACGCATTTGCTGACCGGGCGCGTCATCTGGCCGACCCGGCGTTTTCCCCCGTACCGGTCGCCGAAATGCTCGATATGCATTATCTGCGCCAGCTTTCCATCGAACCGACAACGCGCCCCACAGCAGCCTACGGCGGCAATCCAGCCGCGCTAACTTCGCCGAGGCCCGACGATCACGGCACCAGCCACTTCAGCGTGATTGACGCGCGCGGTAACGCCGTCGCATGCACTGAAACGATCAACCTCGAATTCGGCAGCAAGCTGGCGGTCGCGGAATACGGGTTCTGTCTCAACAACGAGATGGACGATTTCACCACCCGCCGCGGGCAGGCGAATGCGTTCAAGCTGGTGCAATCCGACCGCAACCTCCCGGAGCCGGGCAAGCGGCCGTTGAGCAGCATGACGCCGACGATCGTGCTGGATGACAAGGGTGACGTTCTGATCATCGCCGGCGCATCGGGCGGGCCGCGGATTATCACGGGCACGCTGCAGGCGATTCTAAATGTGCTGTTGAAAGACAACACCGCCGGCGAAGCGGTGGCGGCGCCGAGGATTCATCACCAGTGGCAGCCGGATATTCTGTACGCGGAGAAGGGCGCGCTCACACCGGAGGCTGCAGAAGAATTGAAAAAGAAGGGCCACGTGATCGAACCGACTGGCGTGGTGGGCAACGTGCAACTGATCCGCAGAAGCAAAACCGGCAAGGGTTGGAACGCCGCTTGCGACCCGCGCAAGGGTGGACGACCTGCGGGGTTTTGAGAGGGAATGATCATCGGCCGATGAAACGACTGATAACCGACGTCTCACCCTCGTGCGATCCACGCAATATTTGTCGCGAAACCGCAAGCGACGCTGAACGCCAATCGGCGCAGCGCACGCTTGCGGTTTCGCGGAAGCAACCGCGCCGATTGCAAACCCACCCGCGCGGGTTGCCCATCCGCACATTCCCATCACCACCATACCGCAATTTTCGCGCGTACGGGGCTTTGCTCCTTGTCCATCTTGCCACAGCGCGTAACGCCTGAAAATGGAAAAATCTGTCCATCGAACCTTCCTTTCATCGCAAAATCGCCCCTTTCGACGATGATGTTGCGCCAGCGAGCGCGCGCCAGCGCAGCGCGCCCGGATAAAGGAGAGGGCGCGTCGCTGCGCCGCCGACGAATGATCGACGCATGGATTCAACTTCGCCGCCCGTTGCCGATTGAGCGTCAATCCGGGCACGGCGGGGGTACGAATGGGGATCGAAATGGGGTTGAAAAGGGACCGCTTTGGGTACAAAAGGGGCACGGTTTGGCCACGGTTTGGGCACGGTTTGGACACGGTTTGGACACGGTTTTTTTGAAGCGGGCAGAGGACACAAGCTTCGTAATTAGATGGCAGACCATCACTTATGAAATTTCCGTCGCTTCCGGCCATGCCAAAACATCTTTTTTTGCTTCCGGGCGTCGATACACCTTCAGTCACTCCGGTCACACTTCCGGTCGATCTAACGATAAAACATCGGGTTGCGCAATGGCGCCCACGCCGCGCTGTGAGCCTCGGCGAACACGCGGGTCGAGGGGTCATAACGATTCGGAAATTAACGCGACGCGCACCACCACCAACCCGCAACGCATGAAACCATGATTTCCATCGTCGTCCCCATCTTCAACGAGCAGGAGAACCTCCCCGAGCTGCGCCGCCGGATGACGGCGGCGCTGGACTCGACCGGCGACCCGTGGGAATTGATTCTGGTGAACGACGGCAGCCGCGACGATAGCGCGCTGCTGATGCGGCAGTTCAATTCTGAAGACGGGCGGATCAAGAGTGTGATGCTCAGCCGCAACTTCGGGCATCAGCCCGCCGTCTCCGCGGGGATTCATCACGCGCGCGGCGACTGTGTCGTATTGATCGACGGCGACCTGCAGGACCCGCCGGAGGTGATTCCCGAGATGGTGAGTAAGTGGAAGGAAGGCAACAAAGTTGTCCTGGCCGAGCGCCGCACGCGCGGCGATTTGCACGGCCTGCGCGGCATGGGCTTCCGATTGTTCTACCCGATCCTCAAACGCGTCGCCGATCTTCCCCACGGCCCCGATGCCGGCATCTTTGGATTGATGGATCGCGTGCTGGTCGATCATTTCAACAAACTGCCGGAGCGCAACCGGTTCATCCCCGGCTTGCGAAGCTGGCTCGGCTTCAGCAGCGCCACGGTGATCTACGACCGCAAAGACCGCGCCGCCGGCAAGCCGAAGCAGACGCTGCGCCGGCTGATTAAGTATGCGCTCGACGGCATGATCAGCTTTAGCACCAAGCCGCTGCGCTGGGTGACGTATTTCGGGTTCTTCGTGTCGTTTATTGCGTTTCTATTAATTCCCACCTACATCATCCTGGCGCTGGTGTACCCCAATCAGGTGGGCCGGGGGTTTTTCACCATCCTGCTCACGGTCCTGTTTTTAGGCGGGGTGCAACTGATCAGCGTGGGCATTCTGGGGGAATACATCGGACGGATTTACGACGAGATCAAGCAGCGCCCGCTATATGTGGTGGCGGAAACGGTGGGGATTTGAGGACTTCACTTTTTTCCTCGCAGCGATCTACTGGCCAAGCTAGAATTGAAACATGATGGATCAACAACTCACTATCCCGATCCGACCGAGCAAACGCGGCGAGCGTCTGTGGGAGATCGTCGATCTTCTTCCAGCGCAAGGCGAATGGAGCGAGGAGGAATACCTTGCACTGAACACCAAGCAATTGGTGGAATTTACCGACGGAATGATTGAGGTGCTTCCGATGCCGACGGTTTTCCACCAGTTGATTGCGATGTGGCTCTGCAACTCATTGAACAATCATCGGATTACCGGCGCGCGAGCGGGCCTGTCAATCATCGCGACGTTCAAACTGAAAATTCGTGAACGTAAATACCGCGAACCAGACGTGCTGTTCATGAAGCGCGAGAACCTGCACCGCGTAAAGAACGAAATGTGGGACTACGCCGATTTTGTCATAGAAGTGGTCAGCGAAGGCGGCGAGCACCGCGACTATGTGGAGAAGGTGCAAGCCTACGCCGAAGCAGGTGTGCCGGAGTATTGGATCGCCGACCCGGCAACCCGGCGCGTTAAACAATTGGTATTAGAGGGTTTGCAGTATAAAGAGATTGGGGATTTTGAAGGGGCTTCTAAGGTGGTCTCGAAGACTGTCGACGGATTCGAAGTCGTCGCCGGCGAGCTGTTCGATCATGCCCAGCGCGAGATGAAACTGCAGAACGAGTAACCGCGCATTCACCGCAGCATCAACCCAGTCAGCAGCACCAGCGTGCCATTGTTGAGGGCGTGCGCCGTGACGGATGCGACGATCGACCCGCGCCACTGCCGCAGCAGCGCCAGGTTCAACCCGATCATCGACAGCGCCGGAATGCCCGCCCAGCCTTGCGGGTGAATGGAGGCGAAGATCAGCGCGACGACCATCGCCGCGACGAACCACGGCAAGCGCGTGCGCAGGTGACCGAACAGCGCGCCGCGGAACATCAGCTCTTCGGTAATCGGCGCGAAGACCGCCGCCAGTACGGCCACGAGCACGAACTGCCACAGCGGACCGACGATAAGCTCGGTGATGGGGTGCGACGCATCGGTCCCCGTCACCCTCGACAGATAGGCGGTGATGGTGATGCCGACGACCATGAGCGGGAACAGCGCGATGTATCCGGCGACGCCAAAGAACGCTTCGACGAAGAACCCGCGGCCCGAGTGGAGGCCCATGGCTTGGCGGACGTCGCCGGGATTCAACGATGCGGCGCGTCGGATGAACGGCCAGGCAAGACCGACGGCGAACGAGCCGAATGCGAGCACGGTGCCGATGACGCGCCCGCCGGGAAGACCGAACGCGTTCCACAAGATGGAGGATGATATGAGCGCCAGATACAACGCGAACGCCTCCAGCAATGCCACGTCGCGGCCGACGGCGGATGTGGGCGTCGTGCGCATCGAGCCGATGGCGAACATGACGATGCCGGTGATGAACAGCGCCAGCCCCAGCAGTGCAACGACGGCCAGCACCGCGATGAATCCGAACAGGACGATCGAGGTCTGCTCGCCGTCGGCTAGCACGGCGCGCCGATCCGGATCGCCCGGCGGCAGGTCGAGCGTCAGCGCCAGCCGGCCGATCCAGCCGTGGCGATCGGTGAGCCGCACGCGTGCGTCGGCGTTCAGCGATGCCGATCCATCGTTGAGAATCGCCAGCACGTCGGTTGCATCCCGCGCGGTCGCTTCGTCGGCGGATTTCGACAGCCCATCGAGCAGCGGCCGCGCGTCGTCCTTAGAATCCACGGCGGCGGTGACGATGGCGGCGTATAGCTTGTCGACGTCGGTCTTCGCGCCGTCGCGCGCCTGCCGCGCCAGTTGCCGGCCGGTGTCGGCGGAGGGGTTGCCGGTCATCGCGCGCGTGATCGACATCGTCCCCACCGCGTACCGTGCGCTGATCAAATGCTGGGCGGTCGGGCCTTTGAACTCTTTGGGCATCCCCTTACGAACAATCGTCACCCCGATCATCAGCGCCACACAGCCGGCGATCACCAGCCAGCTCACGATCGCGCGCAGCGGCGATTGCGGCTCGACCAATTTAGCCGGTAACAAGACCGCGTCTGGCAGCGACGGTTGGAAAATGGGTTCACCAGACGACGGCGGCGGCGGGGTCGGGGGAGTCATTCGTGCGGATCATACGCGGCGGCGGGAGCGCGTGACCACGAACATCATCCTCACCGACGCCGATCGATGCTGTTCGTTATTCGAAACCAAGTCGAGCTTTGACAATCGACAGCGGAAGCGCCCCCACTTCGTTGCGGGCTTTATGGGCAGCCTTGAGATCGACCGCATCTTCAAGCCGACGAAGTTTTCCAGCTTGCTCACGAGCCGACCGCCTAACCTTCGCGCTGCCTCGCTTCTTGCCGAAAGATTCATCTGTTACGTTCACGGTCATGGCAAGAGAGTATTATCGCAAAAAAGGCTGACGAATCGACAAACAAAATCATGCGGATCCCGCATGATTCCCGCGTGCGCAGCGGCGATTGGGTGCCACTACTTGACTCTGAGGTCAAGTAGTGCGTGGAGGGTATCGCTTCGTTTAACGCAATCCGACTCCGCACGACTTGGCCTGAGAGCCAAATCGTGGCACCCGCCACTCTCGTTTTCGTCGCGATACCGCGCCTCGGCGTTCATTCGGCGCGTTGGTTTCCGCCCGGCAAAACTCGGGCATCCGTATCAAGTGCGAGGCGCATCACCCCGCCGCCGGCGGATCGGTCGGCGCGGAATCTGTGGGCGACGGATCGCTCGGTGGTGCGCCATCATCGGCCACCTCCGGCGGCACTTCATCCTCCGGCTCCACCCGCGCCATTGCCACCAGTTTGTCGCCGTCGTCGACTTTGATCAGCCGCACACCCGAGGCGATGCGGCCGGTTTCTCGGATCTCGGCAATCTTGGTGCGGATGAGAATGCCCTTCTCGGTGATCATCATGAGTTCGTCGGTTTGATGAACCAGCTTCATGCCCACCACTTCGCCATTGCGATCGGTCGCGTCGATGTTGATCACGCCTTGCGTGCCGCGGCCTTTGAGCGGGTAGTCTTCGAGGCTGGTGCGCTTGCCGAAGCCGTTCACGCAAGCGGTAAGCACTTGCCCGTTGTTCTGGCCGGACGGCACGACGATCATATCGACCACCGCATCGCCGTCGCGCTTGAACCGCACGCCGGTCACCCCGCCGGCGGGGCGGCCCATGGCGCGAACCTGATCTTCTTCAAACC
>CAZXLA010000082.1:9193-15010 GCA_964641895.1 uncultured Tepidisphaeraceae bacterium | reverse complement strand
CCGCGCCCGCGGGCGCGGTGCTGGTCGTGGCGCCGGCGGTTTTGCCGGGGGTACTTTGGGGCGGCGAACCCAACGGTTATGACGTCGTCGAGTACCACCTGCAGGTACCGCGCGAGTGGCATGATGCCGGCCGAATCAGCCGGCTGGATCACAATGTCTTCTCCACGTTTCCATTCCTCACCGAGATGCATTTTCTGCTGGCCATGCACTTGCGCGGCGGCGCGTATCCGGGCATGTATGTTTCGCAATACATGAACGCGATATTTGCTGTGTTTACGTTGATTGCAGTATATGGCGTTCTTGGGGGGCGGGCTAGACCGCAAGCGGTGGTGGGGGGCGTGGTTGCGATCGTGGTTCCGTGGACACTCATGGTGGGAACGATCGCCTACAACGAAGCGGCGCTGATGTTGTATGGCGTGTTGTGTGTTGGTTGGATCATGACGGTGCTTAACCGATCGAAATCCGGGGCTGAAGCTCCCGGCTTGACGGGGTATGCAATCGTTGCCGGAGTGATGGGTGGGTTTGCGTGCGGGGTAAAGCTGACCGCCATTCCGATGGTGGTGGGGACTGCTGCAATCGCAATGATGATCGTTCATCCACGCATGTGGCGTGCCGCGGCGCTGCTGCTTGTAACCGCCGGCGGGGTGGCTTCGCCGTGGTTGATTCGCAATGCCATTTGGACCGGCAACCCTGTATTTCCGCAGGCAACGGCGACACTCGGGGGGCGGGCGTGGTCGATCCAGCAGCAGGAGCGGTGGTCGGCGTCGCACGCGCCACGCGACGATCAGAAATCACTCAACGGCCGGCTGGCGGCACTTCGCGATCAGGTGCTGCTGGATTGGAAGTTCGGCTTCGCACTCATCCCGGCAGCCATCATCGGGCTGGTGTTGGCGCGGGGTGGGTCGCACGCGCGCGTCATTGCGTTCGTTGCGCTGGTGATGTGCGGGCAGGTGTTGGTCTGGTTATTTGCCACGCATCTGCAGGGCCGGTTTCTGGTGCTGTCGATCCCGTTGTTAGCAATCATCGTTGGTTCGGCGGCGCGGAATTGGGTCGGATCGATCGCGGGGCTTGCCGCGTGCATCGTGTGCATGACGTGCAACGTCTTAAGTTTCTCGTCGCCGCCGGTTGAAGGCGATGACCCCGATCGCCTCTTCGCGCAGCCGATTGCCCGATTGGCCGACCCGCGCATCCGCGCCTGCATCGGCGTGACCCATCCGCAGGATTTGTGGCAACTGCAATCGCCGGAGGTCGCGGATGCCGTTCGAAACAGCGATCGGCCGATCGCTTTGGTGGGCGATGCCAAGGCGTTCTGGTGGCCAGTGGATTCGAAGCGGCTGTTTTATCGAACCGTGTTTGATGTCGATCGAAGGCCCGGCGAATCGCTCATCGACGCATGGAAGCGCGGGGCGCCCGCAAACGCGATCGTGGTGGTTGATCCGAACGAGTTGCGACGATTTGTGCGGACGTACAAGGGGCTGGGAGAACTGCCAAGTGAAATCGAAGGGCGCGGGGAGAGTTTCGTGCGGGAGTGAGGGATTTTGTATTTCAGAGTTGTCTTGCGCGGACGGACGCATCCGGGGCTGAAGCCTCCGGCTTGGGGACGGGAAATAACGGTGTTAAAGACGGGCAGTTTCAACGGCTTGATCGTTGTGGTCGTCGGGTCGTTGTGTTGAATCGTCTTCGATTGGCCCGAACGACTTCTGCTGGCGCTCGACCATTTCAAAGTAAAACCCGCTGCGTGCCATCAGTTCCAAGTGCGTGCCCACTTCGATAATGCGCCCGCCGTCCATGGCGACTATCACGTCGGCATGGGTGATCGTGCTGAGTCGATGCGCGATCACGAACGTCGTGCGGTGTTTGAACAGTTCGCGTAACGAAGACTGGATGAGTTGTTCGCTTTCGGTGTCGAGGTTGCTGGTGGCTTCGTCGAGAATAAGAATGGCCGGGTTGGCCAGGATCGCGCGGGCGATGGAAAGCCGCTGGCGTTGCCCGCCGGAGAGTTTGAAACCGCGTTCGCCGATGAGGGTATCATACCGTTCGGGCAGTTTATCAATGAACTCGTGGGCGTTGGCCCGGCGCGCGGCGTCTTGGATATCGGCATGCGTTGCGCTGCGCCGGCCGTAGGCGATGTTCTGGCTCACCGTGCCATCAAAAAGAAACGTCTCCTGCGGCACCACGGCCAGCAACGGACGATACGTGGCGAGCTTGAGTTGCCGCAGCTCAATGCCATTGAGCATCACCCGCCCGCTGGTGGGATCCTGAAAGCGGGCAACGAGGTCGGTGATCGTCGTTTTCCCCGCTCCGCTCGGGCCGACGAGCGCAACCGTCTGCCCGCCTTTCACGTTGAGCGAAAAGTCGCGAATCACCGGCACATCAGCGCGGTAGGAAAAGTTCACCTGATCGAACTCAATCGTGCGGACGTCGCGCGGGGCATCAATGGCGTCGAGCGCATCGGGCTTGTCGGGTTTCATCGCCAGCACATCAAACACACGGTCCATGGCGGCCAAGCTGCGCTGGGTTTGGCTGACGCTGGAAATGATCTGCCATACGGGTTGAATGAGCAGCACGGCGTAAATCTGCAGCATGAAAATATCGCCGACGGTCGCTTTGCCTTTCAACACCAGGTATCCGCCGAACCAGACGACCAGCAGACTGATGCCCGGAATGAGCAGTCCCCAGACGGTCGCCAGAACAATCTCCAGCCATTCGGCCCGCAACCCCTTGCGAATAACCGTGTGATGGTCGACGGCATAGCCGGCTTCTTCGCGGCTCTCGCGGCGGAAGGCGCGGATCACGCGAATGCCGCCGAAGGTTTCGGTGATGTGCCCATCAATCTGCCCGCGGTCTTCGCGCATCGATCGGTAAAGCGGGCGCACCTTGCGAATCCAAACCCAACTGACCAATGCCAGCGGCGGGAGCAGCACAAAGGCGCCGATGGCCAACTGCCAACTGGCGTAAATGACAATCGAGAGCGTGAGAATGACTTGGACGGCAGCGACGGCGGGGTTGATCACCGCCAGATTCACCAACCCGCTCACGCTATCCACATCGCCGGAAAGCCGGCTGACGATCCCGCCGGTCTTCATCTCGCCAAGCTCGCCCAGCGAGAGTCGTAACAGCCGTGCGAACAAACGTTTGCGCAATCGGAACACCAGCCGAGCGTTCAGCGTGACCTGCAAATAACTGCGCAACGTATCCAATGCCGTTTTGATGATCAGAACGACGACGATGCCGATGCCCAGCGCCGTGAGTTGGGTCGATTTCTCCTCCCACGGAATGGCGGCGGGAAGCAGGTCCATCACGTGCTTGAGACCCCACGGCCAGGCGAGGTTGAGCGCGCTGGTGATCATGGCCAGCAACCCCACGCCCACGAGCGTGCCGCGAAAGGGCCGCAGCCAGTTTCTATAGTTGCGTAAGTTGTTTCTAGTCTTGGGCTTGCGATCGGGTTTGCCGTTTTGGTCGGCGGTTTTGGCAGCGTCGGGGAGAGGGCTTGCGAGGAACTTTCGCAGGCGCGATTTGCTGGAGTGGGGGAGTTTCATGGGGTGCGACTTTAATACACGAAATTGGCCCGGTGGGGCAGACATTCCTGTCTGACACGGCATTCGATCGGCGGCTTACGCCACGGCGTAAGCCGCGGATCGAGAGGCGCTAAATCTTGAATTTGCTGTCCGGTTATCACTTGTCTGTCGGTATCTTATTCGACGTGCAGGTATCCGACTCGCAGCTCTTGACCGACTTTGTTCGGATGCAGGACCAGCGTGCATTTGGCACGCTGGTGCAGAGACACATCAACTTAGTTTATTCCGCGGCACTGCGACGGACGCGCGACAGCCACCTGGCCGACGATATCACGCAAACGGTTTTTGTGATCCTGGCGCGCAAAGCGGCCAGCCTCACGCCTGATGTGATTCTATCGGCCTGGCTGCACCGCACGACGCGCTACGCCGCCATGGACGCCCTCAAGCTCCGCGGCCGGCGCATCAGGCATGAGAAGAAGGCTGCGGAAATGAGACCGTCGCAATACGATCCGGAAATGGAAATGCGTTGGCCGCGCGCCAGCGAACTGCTCGATCAGGCGCTCGATGCGCTGGGTGAAGGGGACCGACGGGCCGTCATGCTTCGGTATTACGAAAACAAAAGCTTCGCCGATGTTGGGGCTACGCTGGAGGTGGCCGAAGAAGCGGCGCGAAAGCGAGTCAGCCGGGCGGCCGAAAAGTTGCGCGGCTGGCTTTCGCGCCGCGGCGGGGGGGTGGTGACGGCGGCGTTGTTGGGCACGATGTTGCAGACGCGTTTGGCTGAAGCCGCTGCGCCTTCAACGCTTTTCGACTCGATTATTGCAAGTGCCGCGACGCCGCAAGCGGCGAGTATTACTGTTGATGCGACGATCAAAACCATGTGGTGGGAACAGGTGCGCGTCATGGCGGCGTGCGCGGCGGTTGCTGCGGCACTGGCCATCGGCGCGGGGGCGGGGGTTTATGCGTGGATGAATCACGAACCGACCATCAAGCAGACCGCGCCGAATTGGAAATGAAACGGCAAAATTTCATTCAATTAGTGGCAGTAACCGCAGATTACGCAGATTACGCAGATAAGTGCAGGCTTCTTTATTTTCTGCGTTATCTGCGTAATCTGCGGTTACCGCGTCCACCGGCGAAGTTTGAGGCTTAAACGTAAAGTCCGTTTAACTCTTCAATCCCGTCGAAGCGACACTCTCGACGAAGTATCGCTGCGCCGCAAAAAACAGGATCACGCACGGCAGCATGCAAACGACCGTCGCCGCCATCATCAGGTGGGCGTCGCTGGTGCCGTATTGGCCTTTGAAGCTATTCAGGCCCAAGGCGAGCGTGCGGTTTTCCGGGCTGTTCAGATAAATCAGCGGACCGAGGAAATCGTTCCAACTGAAAAGGAAGGTTTGAATGGCCACGATCGCAATCACCGGTCCGCACAGGGGGAGCATCATCTGCCAGTAGATGCGCCAGTTGCTGCAGCCGTCAATGCGGGCGGCTTCGATCAGCTCTTCGGGGATCTGCGTAAAAAACTGGCGGAACATGAACACATAAAACGGCGAGGCGAGCCACGCGGGGATGATCAGCGGCCAGAAGCTGTCGATCATTCCCAGCCAGCGGAACAGCACAAACACCGGGATCATCGTCACTTGCGCCGGCAGCATCATGGTGCTCAGCATGATCATGAAAAGAATATTCCGCCCGCGGAACTGGAAGCGGGCGAATCCGAAACCCACCAGGCTGCACGAGATGATCTGTCCAATGACCGTACACACCGTGATGACAACCGTGTTGGCCAGCGCCGGCGCGAAGTTCATCTTGTCCTTCGCCAGCGCCGCGGGGTAGTTGGTCCATTGCGGTGAAACATTCGGCGAAACAAAATCCCCCGCCTGCACCGCCGATTCGGTGCTGAGCGAGCCATTCACGACAAAATAAAACGGGATCAGAAACACGATGGCGCCGACGATCAGCACGCCATAAGCGAGTGCGCTGTAGCTAAGATTTTTGATTTTTGATTTTTGATTGAAATCATCCGCGCCCGCGACTTCTGAAGTCGCGGCGGCCGGGTGAGGAGTTGGCGGGGAAGCAATGCTCATCGTTGGCAACAATCAAAATCCGCAATCCGAAATCCCAATCACGTTTTCAGCCCTTCGTAATACACCAGATTCTTCGAGCCTTTGAAAACCAGCATGGTGACCGCCAGGCAAATTATAAACAGCACCCACGCAATCGCGCTGGCGTAACCCATGTTGTGAAACTCGAAAGCCTGGCGGTAAAGCTGCAGCACGTAAAACAGCGTGCTGTTGCCCGG
>CAZXLA010000082.1:0-9093 GCA_964641895.1 uncultured Tepidisphaeraceae bacterium | reverse complement strand
CCGGCGCCGTCAATGGTGGCGGCTTCGTAAAGTGATACGGGAATACCTTTGAGCCCGGCGAGATATATGATCATCCCGCCGCCGACGCCCCACAGGCCGATGATAACAAAACCCGGTATGGCCCAGACCCGCGCGTCTTTGCCGAACCAATCCGGCGGGTTCGCGCCGAACAAACCCGTGATGGGGGCGAGCATCTTGTTGAGAATACCGTAGTCGTTGTTGAAAACCTGCAGCGCCAGCATCGACATCGCCACCAAACCCACCACGCTGGGCACGAAGTAAATCGTACGGAAAACCGTGATGCCGCGCAGCTTCATGTTCATCAGCAGCGCCACCGCCAGGGCCGCCAGTTGCGAGATCGGCACCGCCAGAAGCATGAAATAGCCGGTCACCTTCAGCGACTGCCAGAACGTCGGGTCGCGCATGATGAGCTGTTGATAATTCGCGATGCCAACCGATTCGGCGTCGGCCATTGAGGTCATGGCGCTCCACTTGGAAAACGAAAGCAGCAGCGAAACAATCATCGGCCCGGCGGTGAGCAGCACGAATCCGATCAGCCACGGGGCGATGAAAAGGAAACCCGTGCGCTGCTGGGCGCGATCGAGCGGGCCGAGCTTCTCGCGGCTGGCGCGCCACCATAGCAGCCCAACCAGCACCGCAATCGTGCCGGCGGCCAAGGCGCCGATGACGTCCCATCGCATCGGTTTCCACTGCTGTTTCCGAAGCGGCGAATCGAGTTCATTCAGCCAGGCGCTTTCGATGGCTTTGGCGTTGTCCATCGGTGATTGTTCGCCGATTTGAATCGCCTGCGTGATGGTATCGCCGATGATGCGGGTCCACTCGGCTTCGCGCGGCAATTGCTGGATGCGCGCGTATCCCTGTTCCAGCGGGCGCAGAAAAATGTCGGCTCGATGGCTGGGAATGCCCGGCGGGTTCAAGAACGCTGGCGAGTTCGCGACCGATTTTAACGGCGGGATCGCCAATCCCAGTTCGCTTTGCATGGTCGCGCCGGCCGAACCGCAGAGAAACTTCATCAGCTTGTACGCTTCCTCGGGGTGCTTGGTGGCTGATGACATCGTCCAGGCCGTCAGAAAGATCTGCGATGCCTGGTTCGCTTTGGCTTTGTACGGCACGGGGACGACGTCCCACTTAAACTTCATGTCGGCGGCGTAGCGGGGGACTTTCCAGCGGCCGACCGGGCCAGCCATGCCGATGTTGCCGTTGACAAATTCCTGCGCGCCGTCTTTGGCGATGCCGGTGGCGTTGAAAACCGTGCGATCTTTGATGCGCGTGCGCACGATCATCTCGATCGCTTCCTGCGCCGCCGGCGAGTCGAGCGTGACGTTACGGAAGTCGGCGGCGCCGTCTGGGCGGACGCCGAAGAAATCGCCCCCGAACGTCCAGAGGATCTGGCGGATGGTGTCGGGCCAGAGTTCGAACACCGCGCCGAAAATTGTTCGGTTGTCTTTGACGAACTCCGGCGCCTCGCCCAGCGCCTTGATCTTTCGGCAGGCGGCTTCGAATTCGTCCCAGGTCCACCCATTGTCCTGAATCGATTTCAAATCGATGCCGGCTTGTTCAAATAATCCGATGTTGACGTAAAAAACCGCGGTCGTGAAATCTTTGGGAAGCCCGTACAACGGCCCGGCGCCCGCCTGCATGGTTTGCGTATTAAAGCGGTAGGCATCGACCAGGATGGGGTAAAAATCGTCGAACCATTCGCGGCCGGTTTTGAGGTCGGCTTCCAGTAGATCGTCAATAGGTCGAATGAGTTTCAGCGGCGCAAGCTCCGGCAGCAGGTCCGGCGGCAGATAGAACAAATCCGGCGGGGTGCCGGCGGCCATCATTGTTTTGAGCTTGGGGCGCATGTCGGAGGAGTGAATCCGAACGATACGCACGCGCGGGTTTTCCGTCGTATAACGGTCGACGAGGTCCTGAACGATCTTGTTCTCCGCCGGGTCGCCCCAGTGCAACAGGGTAAGCGTGACCGGCCGATCAAGCTGCGCGCGCCAGCGGTTGACCCCGCGCGCGCCGACTGAAATGAACGCCCAAAGCATCACGAGCGCCGAGGCGCTCCAGAGCAGAATGCGAATAGCGCGTGAAATGGTCATCTTCATTCCCTCTCCCAATACGCCGGGAGAGGGTCAGGGTGAGGGTTCTCTTGGCAAACCAAAAGTGGTAGCTGCGGAAATTGTTTTCGATGAGATCCTACGGCGAATAACCCGTTCCGTTTCACCTCAAGAACCCTCACCCCGGCCCTCTGCCGGGGTACCGGGCGAGGGAGTTAAGGCGCTATGATCGCCGTGCCGTACGCGGGAAGATTAACTCTAATTTTCCCGCTAACCACGTCAAACGCCTTGGCATCCGCCGACACCGCGATCATCGGTCGGCCGTCGGGGTTCGTTTCATCGAGCGTCACTTTCGCCGCATCGGTGAGATAATCAAACAGCCGGGCGCTTCCCGCAACAGGCACTTCGACCGTGGCCGGTTTGTCGCTGCGATTGACAACCACATATGCCGCCTCGTCGCCTTTTTCGCGCACAAACGCAAGCACGCCGCGCTCGTCGTCCACCAGCAGTGGGCGGTAGAAGCCTTCCCGCAACGCCGCAAACTTATTGCGGATGGCGATCGTCCGTTGGAAAAAAGTGAATACACGATCGTCAAACTTGAAATCGGGATTGCCAAACGGCTGCAGATCTTTCCACCATGCCGGCATGCGGTCGCTGGGGTCGTCGGGGCCGTACATGCCCATTTCGTTTCCGTAATAGATCATCGGCGCGCCGACAAAACTCATCTGGAACGCCACCATCTGCATCCAGCGGGTGCATTCCAGCTCTGTGGGCCGGCGCGCGTCGTAGCCGATTGTCGCGGCGTTATCCTGTTCGCGGTTCTGGGCATCGTACGGTCGGTCGGGGTTGACGAACCAGCTCACGCTGCGGTCAGTGTCGTGCGAATCAAACAAATTCTGCATCACCAGCGCCGCCTGAAACGGATAGTTGAAAGTCAGCTTTACCAGTCGATCGTTGAACGCGCTGGGCTTCATGGCAGTTTTGACATTGGCGAAGAACTCCTGGCTGGGCATGGCGAACTGATAATTCATCGTCGCATCAAACTGATCGCCGTTGTTGATCCACGGGTTCGCCCACGGCCAGATTTCGCCGACGATGTAACCCTGCGGGTTTGCGGCCTTGACGGTCTTTCGCCATTCGATCCAGAAGGGGTGGGGAATGTCACCAGGAACGTCGAGGCGCCAACCGTCGGCGCCATCGGACGTCGACGGATCGCCGTCGGGGTCGAGCCATCGCTTGGTGATGCCCATGATGTGCTCATACGGCCCCACCGCTAAGCCGCGAGCGGCGTCTTTTTTGAAAACTGGGAGATGACCGTTGGCGCGGTCCCAGGCCTTGAACTGGATGCCACCGGGCTTGCCGTGGACTTGCCACGGGTCTTCCATGCTCTTCCAGTTGGATTCGTCACCCCAATCGGTGATCTCGAACCAGTCGGCGTATTTGCTGTTCTTGCCCTGTACCAGCACGTCCTGAAAAAACGGATGTGCCCGGCCGACGTGGTTAAATACGCCGTCGAGAATGACATGAAAGCCTTGCTTGCGGGCCTCTTTAAGGAAGTCGAGAAACAGCAGATCGCTTTTCGTCCAGCGCCAGGAATCCGGATTGTCGCTTTCCATATAACCCTCGGGCATCGGCGAACCATCGAGGTTGAAAAATTTGTGGTTGCCGATGGGCTTGTACGCTTCAGGGGGTTTATCGCTTCCGGAACCGATCGACGGCTGGCCGGGGTTGTCGCGGACGCCGAAGTTGTCATCGATATGGCGGAAGTCGGCGGTGTCGTATTTGTGCATCGACTCGGCTTCGAACACCGGGTTGAAGTAGATCGCGTTCACGCCGAGGCTGCGAAGGTAGGGAAGTTTTTCGCGTACGCCGGCGATATCCCCGCCGTAGCGGCGATCCCACACATTGCCGACGCCCTTGTAGAAGTTTTCTTTGCCCGGCGCTTCGCCCGGCTGCGTGGCCCACCAATCGCCGTTCCAGGGGACGAGGTTTTCATACCACTTATCGCCGGGATCGTTGCTGGTGTCGCCGTTGCGAAATCGCTCGGGGAAAATCTGATACCAGACGGCGTGGCGAGCCCAAGTGGGGGTGGTGAAACGGATCGGCGGAACCTCAATCATTGCCTCGGAGTTGCTGGCGGCTCCGACGCCGTCTTTGCCGAAGACGGCCGCGGCGTTGCCATCTTTCGCAATAATGTTGAATCGCTTCGCTGCAGGCAATAAACGATCTGCATGAAGCGAGATCACGCCGCCATAGCTCGCAAGGCCGTGCTGCACCGAGGTCTTGTGAAGTTGTATCAAAGGCTGGTGGTTGTCTGGCGCGACCGATACCTGCTCGACGTCGCCATCCTGGAAGCGAACGCGAATTCGTACGTGTGTGTCATCGATCGGGTTGAGGTCCGCCAAGTCGGCCGGATTGAATACGATTGCATCGGCATTAATGTGGTTCGGCTCCGCCGGAGGGAATTTCTTCGCGCCCGGCCCCACGATGATCACGCTGTTTTTCCCCTCGTGCCCGTCGGCTTCGGCCAATTCCGGGTCGGCGGCGGGGTCTTGAATCCATTTTTGTTTTTCGGTGCCGGCATCGAGGACGAATTTGTACTGATAGTTGCCTTCATCCAGCCGCAGCTTGATCGTCCACACGCCCGTGCCGTCGTCGGTGAGCGGCGCGGCCTTATTATCCCAGGCGTTGAACTCACCGGCGATGTGAACGGTCAACGGTTTGTCCGTCGCCTGTTTCATGTCCAGCGAAAACGTCTGTTCCACCCCCACGCCGGGCCGTGCCGGCCCGGCTTCTTCGGCCAGCGCGACCGGCGCGAACCGCGCGACCTGAAGCAGCAGCATCGGCGCGATGAGAACCATTGCGCACCAAGCGACCATACTTGTAAATCGATTAACGGCGAAGACGGGACGACGGTTGTCCTGGGTCGGGGGAAATACGCTCATGAATTCTCCAGTTCGTAGTATCCAACGACAACGCCGCGCGTTTGGTGTCGCATTGTTAATGAGCCACAGAGCCAAAGAGCCACAGAGAACACAGAGGAAGACAGAAGAGAACCTAATCAAGAATTGAACCCCCCGTCTTCGATTCTCAAGCTTTGAGTTTCTGTATTTCTCTGTGTTCTCTGTGCCTCTGTGGCTTTTCAAAATTCACGAAATCGCAACCTTCTCCGGCGATCGCCGCGCCATCGCCGTGCTGTTGCGGACGACCAGATGCGTCGGCAACACTTCCGCCACCCGCTCCACCCGCCCGCGGATGCGGTCGATCAGCCGTTCGCAGGCCAACGCGCCGACCTGGTACAGCGGCAGATGCACCGTCGTGAGGCTGGGGGTGACAAACGCCGCGTGCTGCATGTTATCAAAGCCGACCACCGAAATATCGTCCGGCACCTTAATGCCCTGACTGGTTAAGTAGTGCAGCACGCCGATCGCCATCTTGTCGTTGCCGCAGAACAACGCGGTGATTTCCGGGTGACGCTTCAGCAAAGCCGCCGCCGCCGCCGCGCCGCCTTCGTCGGTGAAACGACCGTCTTCGGTCCAGGTTTCGTCGACCGCATGCCCCGCGTCGGTGAGGCGCGACCGATACACATCCAGCACGTCGGCGGCGGTCTGAATTTCCGGGGCGGCGTAGATGCAGCCGATATGGCGATGGCCCAGTTGCAGCAGGTAGTTCATCACCTGCTCACTGCCGCCACGATAATCGCACACGGCGTGATCGAGCTTCCACTGCTTGAATTTGTTATCGACGGCGCACAGTGGATAACGGCCGTCTTCAAAATCTTTCAGAAAGTGGTGCCGATCGTTCATGCCCAGCACCAGCAGGCCGTCAACATATCGACGCTCGAAGATCTGAATGTGTTTACGCTCTTTAACAAACTCGGGCTTGGCCTGCTCAAGCATGACCTTGAAGCCCATCTTGCCGGCCCGATCGCAGATGCCGCTGATGAGTTCACCAAAATAGGCGTCGGCAAAGGCATGCCGCAGGGCAGGAAGCATGATCGCAAGAACGCGCGTGTATCGGCTGGAAAGGCTCTGGGCGAGCCGGTTGGGCTGGTAGCCCATTTTTTCGATAATCCGGCTGATGCGCAGTTGCGTCGCCCGGCTGATGCGCGGGTTGTCGTTCAGCACCATCGAAACGGTGGCGACGGAGACTTTGGCTTCTTTGGCCACATCGCGCAGCGAAATAGCCTTGCCACGCGGGTCGTCCACCGGTCGACGCGGAATTTCCGTTTCGGCCGTCGCAATATGTAATGGTAGTGAGGCTAATTTACTCATGTAGTCGCAACCGCGATCGAAAAAGCCGACGCTTGGGTCACCCTTGATTCAGTTAAACAGTTTACCAGTCTGCTGAACGATTTCAATTCTAAACTGTCCCTGTGAACATGGGGAAGAAAATCCAGTTAAACGTGCATCGTTTGGACGTGCCTGGATGGATCGCCAAGAATGTAACTTCGTGACCATTTTTCATTGACATTCCCGCCAGTGGGTATATTATTTCTCTTCAGGAAGCGGCTCGGTGAGCCGGTTCTACATTTCGTATTGCGGTCTTGTCGTTGCACCAAACTGTCCATGTGCTGTTGTTTCCAACTCATCACGCGCCGTCGAGAGTTGTCAAACCGGTTTAACGAATTGAAATATTCGTTGATTTAGAACGATGATGAATTCTCAGATTAAATTCAACTCGCTCGTTTGGTTTGTTGGCAGTTAATAAAATCGTCCAGGAGCTTTCTGAGGTGTTCTCAGGAAGTGGAGAATTGCAAGTCACTTTGCAGATCACTTCGTCTCACTCATCTCATTTGCCTGTGGAGGGCACATCTATGTCTCGTACTTCCAAGCTTCTCGCCGCCGCCGCTTTACTTGCGGTTGCCGGCAATTCGTATGCGGTGGTTACCAATGACGGCTCGCGCGATGTCGATTACGGCGTTGCAAAGGCCGTACAGACTGTCGGCACGCAGTTCGGTAACGCCGCCGGCGGCAATGCGCTGACCGCAAACGGCTCGGAACTCGATGCCGGCTACGGCGTGGTTCAAGGCGGTTTCCTGCACTTGTTCTTCTCGGGTAATCTCGAAACGAACTTCAACAAGGTAGATATCTTCATCGACAGCGTGGCCGGAGGCCAGAATAAGCTACGCGGTGACAATCCCGACGTTGATTTCAACGGCCTGAACCGAATGGGCGACGATGGCAGCGGCAACGGCCTGCGATTCGACGCGGGTTTCGAATCCGACTACTTCCTTACCTACACCGGCGGCGACACCGGCGGGCAGATTCAGTACTTCAACAATTTCGCCGAAACCCTCACCGGCGGCGGCGGCGCGGGCGCGTTTAACGGCGGGTCGGCGAACAACTCGTCGTCCATCGCCGGCAATAACGGCATCCTCCTCGCAGCCAACCAGAGCAACGGCTTGGGCGTGAGTAGCTTTGGCAACCCCAACGACAGCGACCCGGCGACCGTAACCACCGGGCTGGAATTTTCCATCCCCCTCTCGGTGATCGGAAACCCCACCGGCGATATCCGAATCACCGGTTTCATCAACGGCGGCGGGCATGACTTCGTGGCCAACCAGTTCCTGGGCGGAATCGCCGGTGGCAACCTGGGTGAACCGCGCAACATCGACCTGAGCCAGCAAGGTGGCAACCAGTTCTTCACCGTCGCCGTCCCGGAACCGACCAGCCTCGCCGCCATCGGCTTGGTTGCCGCGGGGTTGATTGGGCGTCGTCGGAAATAAGGTTGAAGTTTGAAACGCTCGCTTTAATGTAGACGCGGTGGAGCCGCCTCGGAACGGCTGCATCGTCAAGAAAACCGCCCCCCGCGACGGAAACGTCGCGGGGGGCTTTTCGCGACCTGCTTTCGCAAAGCGGAATACACTCTATAAAAACATTAGTTATAGACACATTTATTCTTGCGAAATTGTTAACTACCTGTTACATTGTGTGCCAGTTAACCGGTTAACTTGGTGTCTTGAAAGGCTTTGGTGAATTGCAAGGGAAGTCGAGGGACGGATAATGGCGAGATGGAATTGGCGGCATACTATCGCTACGACAATCGTTGTCGGAGCGGGGACGGCTACGGTTTTCGCGGGACGAGACAACTTCGACGGACAGTCGGGGAGCTTGTTCGGACGCAGCGGTGGCGACAGTCCAACAGGAAACATTTCATGGACTTCAAACTGGGGTGACACTGGATTTGGAAACTCACCGAATGCGGTTTTAGCGTCCCTTGGTTCGGTGAATGGGTTTGCATCGACTTCTCCCTACATCGAAAAGACGCTCGGGTTTCTTGAAGCAACTCGCAGCTTCACTTCGCAATCCAATCAGTCATCGGTCTGGACATACGCGTTAGCAGTTCTAGGTAAGAGTGGTGGGATTTCGATTAGTGACAGTTTTGGTGGTATTGGTCTCTACGGTGCTAGCGGCACCAGTGAGAAATTTTTGATCGGACAACGATTCGGGCAGAGCTTTTGGGGTGCGACTTCAAACGGCACGAACTTAAACGGTGCGGCCTCGAATAGTTCAACTTCGATCGGAAATTTCACTGCGACCTCGATTGCAGTCAAATTAAATCAACAGGCAAATACGCTCGACTTCTACGTCAACGCGGATTTTCGCAAAACGCGGCAGCAAAATCCCGCAGCGTTCACTTTGAATTATGGTATCAATAACGATGATGTTGACCAGATTCGCCTGCGTGGCGGAAATTTTGCGAATGGTAATACGTGGCAGTTTGATAACGTCAATATTTCCCAGACAAATCCGTACTCTGTCTCTTCCCTGACAAATCTTAGCCATACTGGATCGCCCGCAGCTTCGATGACTTTGAATGGTTCAGTCACAGCGGCAGGTTATGCGGATATCACTAACGCGTCGTCTGGTTTCATTTCGATTAATAACCAGACCAGCCCCTTCGTTGGAAGCACTTATTTTGTCCTGCTGAAACTCTCGCTCAGTGGTGGGACGACTGTAGCCCAAGTAAAGACACTTCTCGAAAACACCGACCGTGCAATTTCGATTGGATATACGACTAG
>CAZXLA010000081.1:8426-15096 GCA_964641895.1 uncultured Tepidisphaeraceae bacterium | reverse complement strand
GTCTCCCGCCTCTGCCTCGGGTGCATGAACTACGGCCCGCAGGCCACCGAAGCCGATGGGCATGCGCAAATGGATCAGGCGCATGATCTCGGCATCAACTTCTTCGATACCGCCGACGTTTATGGTCACCAGCGCGGCGAGGGTATTACCGAAAAGATCATCGGCAACTGGTTCGCCCAAGGCGGCGGGCGACGCGAACGCACGATCATCGCCACCAAAGTCTTCGGCGATATGAACCTCGACGACAATGATCACGTTATGAAGCGCGGCCTGTCGGCGATCAAAATTCGGCGCGCATGCGATAATTCACTCAAACGCATGAAGACTGATTACATCGACCTCTATCAGATGCACCATGTGGCGCGCGAATGCCCGTGGGATGAAATCTGGCAGGCGATGGAAGTGCTGGTCCAGCAGGGAAAAATTCTCTACGTCGGCAGCAGCAACTTCGCCGGCTGGCACATCGCCGCCGCCAGTGAGACGGCCAAGGCGCGGCACTTTCTCGGGCTGGTCAGTGAGCAATGTTTATTTAATTTAATGTCGCGTACCAGCGAGCTGGAAGTGCTGCCGGCGGCGCAAAAGTACGGGCTGGGCGTCATCCCGTGGAGCCCGCTGGCCGGCGGAATGTTAGGCGGCATCCTGCAGAAAAAAGACAAGGGCCGCACCGCCGGAAAGAGCGCCGATGAACGGCTTGCGAAAATTCGTCCGCAGATCGAAGCGTGGGAAACTTTCTGCAAATCGATCGGTGAGCAACCGGCCGACGTCGCGCTCGCCTGGACACTGCACCACCCGGCCGTCACCGCGCCCATCATCGGCCCGCGCACGATGGAACAACTCACCGGCTCAGTGCGCGCCGTCGAAATAAAACTAAGCGACGATCAACTCAAAGCCCTCGACCGCATCTTCCCCGGCCCCAAGGGATCGACGCCGGAAGGCACCAGCGATTGGACCAAGCAAATCGCGCCCGAGGCGTATGCGTGGTGAAACCCCACTCATTCTCCCGGTACCTTGGGAGCGGGGACAGGAACATGCAGCATCGTCATCGCGCCGGCCGCCTTCAGTTTTTCTGCCACTACCATCGCCACCTCCCGACCACCAGCGGCATCCACGTGAATGACCGGCGGCGCACCGCCGCGCATCGCGACGGCGGCGTGCAATTCAAATCGACCGTCACGCAATCTTTTCGCCCACCCCGCAATCGGCGAATGGCAATCGCCGTCCAACTCCCGGACGATCTGCCGTTCTATCTCAACGCACGCGCGCGTCGTTTCATCGTCCATCGCCGCAAGAATCTCGCGCGTTGCACTGTCTTCCATCCGGCACTGCAACGCCAGCGCCCCCTGCCCAGCCGCCGGGAGCATTTGTGATTCGTGGATGGGCGTCATGATCGCATCGTCCCAGATTCCCAGCCGTTTCAACCCCGCGGCGGCGAGGATGATGGCGTCGAATTCGCCGGCTTGCAGCTTTTCCACGCGCGTGTCGATGTTGCCACGGATCGGCTCGACTTGAAGATCAGGCCGGCGATCGAGCAACTGTGCCCGGCGGCGAAGGCTGCTGCTTCCGACCCTGGCATTCTTCGGCAGCACATCGATCGATCTCGCCTCGGCGGAAACCAGCACATCGGCTACGTCCGCGCGCTTCGGAATCGCCGCGATGATCAGTTCGCTTGGGTCGACCAACGGCATGGTCACCGGCATGTCCTTCAGGCTGTGAACCGCGAAATCGATCTCGCCGCGAAGCAGCGCAAGCTCGATTTCTTTCGTGAATACGCCCTTCCCGCCGAGTTCATACAGCGGGCGATCGAGAACAACGTCGCCGGTAGTTCTGATGGTGACGAGCTCGACACGCAGCCTCGCGTGCAAGAGCATTAACTCGTTGGCGACAAGTTGGGATTGTGCCAGCGCTAGCGCGCTGCCGCGTGTGCCCAGGCGAAGATGTGTTTTGATCTGCGACAACCCGGTGCCTAGTGTACGATGAGTGAAAGGATGCGTTAAATGGGCGATCGGATTTTTGTGACGGGAGCATCGGGGTTCGTCGGGTCGGCGGTCTGCAACGAACTGCTGCGGCGCGGGTTTGGGGTCAACGCACTTGTTCGCGCCAACGAAGACCCTCCCCCCAGCCCCCTCCCGGCGTACCAGGAGGGGGAGATGAAGATCACCGGCGATTTGTTCGATGCTGCTTCGTTGGACGCCGCCATGCGCGATTGCTCTGCCGTCATTAACCTCGTCGGCATCATCATGGAAAAGCCCTCGAAAGGAATCACCTTCGAGCGTATCCACGTCGAAGGCACGAAAAACGTCCTCGCGGCGGGGCGGCGGGCGGGGATTAAACGCTACATCCACATGTCAGCGCTGGGAGCGCGAGCAAACGCGGTGAGTGAGTATCACAAGACCAAGTGGTGCGCCGAAGAAGGAGTACGATCAAGCGGTCTGGACTGGACCATCTTCCGCCCCAGCATGATCCACGGACCCCGCGGCGAATTTATGAAGATGGCCGCCAAATGGGCGAAGAAGCAGGCGATGCCATTCCTGTTCATGCCCTACTTCGGCCGGGGGCTGCTTGGGCTTGGCGGCAGCGGGTTGATTCAGCCGGTCTATGTAAACGACGTCTCGAGAGCGTTCGTCGACGCTGTTGAGAAGCCGGAGTCGATCGGGAACGCCTACGACCTCGCCGGGCTCGACCGGATGACTTGGCCGGAGATGCTGTCGATAATTGCCCGCGCGGTCGTTAAGAAAAAACGGTTGATCATTCCGATCCCCGCGTGGTACGCCAAGGCCGTCACGCACATTGCGCCGGCGGCGCTGCTGCCGTTTAATCACGATCAGGTCATCATGAGCCAGGAAGACAACGTGGCCGACATCACGCCGTTCATCGCGCAATTCGGCTGGACACCGGCGGCGTTTGAACCTTCGCTTCGGTCGTATGCGTCTGAACTGAGCGAAGCCCGACGCTACGACGAACGATAACGATTGACGATTTACTAAGGTTCTGCCCCGGCGTGAGATGGAAAGACGCGAACGTTCGTGAACCGGCGCTCCACGCCGGGACAGAGCCGTAGCGCCGTCCCGGCTTCCTGCGTTCCCAGTTGCTTACAGGACACAAGCCACGTCGCAACGCGGGATTGTGCCACGTGGCACAATCACCAATCCCATCACCAAGCCCATCACCGACCCATCAGAAATTCACCTTCGGCACACCCACCCCGAAGCCCCATCCGCCGGTGAACTGAGTGAGTTTGATAAGAATATGATTGACGCCCGCGTGCAGGTGGACGGCGGGTCTGTCTTCGCCGAAGCGATAGGGACGGTGGGTGTCGATCTCATGCACGAGCTGGCCGTTGAGCCACACGGCGATGCCGTCGTCGCTGCCGATATGCAGTTCGCAGTCGCGCGCATGCACGCTGTGCAATTCGGTGTAGCCGTAGGCCAGGCAGTGATCGTGCGGGCCGAAGTGCTGGTTGCAATCAACAAAGCCACGCCGGCCGGCTTTCACCTTCTTCCACACCAGCGTGTTCGAACCGATAGTGTGGGATGAGGCGAGGTCGACCGTGCCATCTTTACGGCCGGCGCGTTCGTCGTCGATGGCGGTCTTCTGCTTCAACGTTGCTTTGCCATCGATTGCCGGAAATGGGCCAAGAATGTGCCAGTCGGCAATCGCGTCATCATCGGCCTGTTTCTGGGTGGCATCCCAACTGGCGCGAAGCGACTTCGGATCAACCTTGCCGAAGGGTTTGCCGCTTGTGGGGACGAGGGTTTTCTTCGCATCGAGATTGGGCAGCACGCCGCCTTCGTGTTCGAAACCGTGGGCGGCGATGAGTTCGTCGCACATGTCAACGATCTTATCGGCCGGCATCGTGGCGGCGGTGAGTGGGTCGAACATGGCAGCTTGGTAAACGTGATCGCGCCGGCCTTCGAGGGCGGCGCGGATGAACAGTTCATGCTGCGCCACATGAGGCATCATGTAAGCCACCAACTGCGGCGGAAGCGCGCCGACGGTGGTGAATTGACAGCCGTTGCGATCAACCAGTGTGGGCGCTTCGGCGATGGCATCATTCGGCAGACTGCTGATCGCCCCGTGGTTGGGCATGTTGCCATAGACAACACGCGGAGTGCCCGTGACCACGCTGTGGATGATACTGCTGCCGTATTCGTGGCTGCGATGATGCTCCATCGCATCGTCGTTCTGACTTCGTTGTTTCATGCGATCAAACTCGCCGACAATGCCGTCGCAGCGGCGCAGATACTCGTCGATCGGTACATCAAACTTCTGCAGGTAATCTTTTCCGCGCGGAATGAACCACGGGTTGTACTCGGCATTGTGCTCAGAACTTTCTGTGACGAAATGCCCTAGCCGGCGCATGATCTCGAAGCGCACGCGGTTGGTATCGTACACTTCGGGGCGATTCATGGCCTCGAACAACCGCGGATAAAGGTCGACACCGGCCTTTTCCATCTTGAGATAGAACGCCATGTGGTTGATGCCGGCGCAGATGAACGCGACTTTGTCCGGGTCTTCGCCGATGTAACCCATGAGCTGATTGAACGTGCCCTGAACACTATGGCACAGCCCCACCGCCGCAATGTTGCTGGTGCGGCTGATGGTCTGCATGTTCATGCTCATGGGGTTGGAATAGTTGAGCAGGATGGCACGCGGGCAAACCTGCATCATGTCGGCGCAAAGTCCTGTCAACATTGGAAACGTGCGCAGCGCGCGGAAGAACCCGCCCGGGCCGGTGGTGTCGGCGATAGTGAAATTGAGGCCGTATTTACGGGGGATTTCGAAATCAACCAGCGTGCTGTCAAACCCGCCGATCTGCACCATGTTGATTACAAAGTCGGCCCCCTTAAGCGCCTTGCGGCGTTCGGTGGTGGCGTCGATCGTCGGGTTGGCGCCGACGCCCTTCGCCACCTTGCGGCAGAGTGCCGCGCCGACCTGCAGGCGGTCGGCGTCGATGTCCATGTAGCTGAACGTCGCGTCGCGAAACTCGGGGTAGGAAAGAATGTCGCCGGTGAGATTTTTTGAAAAGACGACGCTGCCCGCGCCGATCATCGCTACCTTGATCACGTCTCACTCCATTTCGCGGCAAAACACTTCGAGCCGCGCTGGTCTGTCCACCGTTGCCATCATGCGTTTCAGCGTCACTTTTTGTTCTTCCACACCGGATCATGGTGCGATTCATCGGCGCTTTCGAACCATCGCGTCATCACCGTTTTGCCCTGCGTGTAGAACATGATCGATTCGGTTCCCTGAATATGCAGGTCGCCGAAAAAACTTTTGTTCCAGCCGGTGAAGGGGAACCACGCCATCGGCGCCGGCACGCCGATGTTGATGCCGATCATGCCGGCGTTAAAGTGCATTTTGAACTGCCGCGCCGCCCAGCCGCTCTTGGTGAAAATACTGGCGCCGTTGCCGTAGGGACAGTTGCGGCCGACCTCGATTGCTTCGCTCAGGTCGTCGACGCGCAACACGCTCAGCACCGGGCCGAAGACCTCTTCTTTCGCCAGCCGCATGTTCGGTGTCACATGATCGACCACGCTCGGGCCGACGAAAAATCCTTCACTACTAGCCGCAGGAATTTCGCGGCCGTCCAACGCCACGCTTGCGCCTTCGCGGAGTGCAATATCAAGATACCCCGCCACGCGCTGCTGGTGTTGGCGCGAGATGACCGGGCCCATGTCCACTTCGCCGCCGTTATCGGTCGGGCCGGTGCGCATCTTGCTGCCGATGTCGCGAAGACGCTCGACCAGCGGATCGGCAATGTTTCCAATCGGAACTGCGATGCTGCCGGCCATGCAGCGCTCGCCCGCGCACCCAAACGCCGAAGCCTGCAGCGCCGCCGCTGTTTGATCGAGGTCGGCATCGGGCATGATGAGCAGGTGGTTCTTGGCGCCGCCGGCGCTTTGCACGCGCTTGCCGTGTTTCGTGCCTGTTTCGTAGATGTATTGCGCCACCGCCGTCGAACCGACGAAACTGATCGCCTTCACATGCTCGTGCGTCAACAGCGCATCAACCACGACCTTGTCGCCATGAACAATATTGAATACCCCCGCCGGGCAGCCGGCTTCCACCATCATTTCGCCGAGCAAGTTGCTGCTCATCGGCACGCGTTCGCTGGGCTTGAGAATGAACGTGTTGCCGCATGCGATGGCGATGGGAAACATCCACATCGGCACCATCGCCGGGAAGTTGAACGGCGTGATGCCGACGCACACGCCAACCGGATGCCGCGTGGTTTCGCTGTCGACGTTCCGCGCGATGTTCTGCAATGTCTGGCCCATGATAAGGCTGGGAATGCCACAGGCGAATTCGACCACTTCAATGCCGCGCTGCACCGAGGCGCGCGATTCGGGCAGCGTTTTGCCGTGTTCGCGGGTCACCGTTCGCGCAATCTCTTCAAACCGACGAAGCATGACTTCTCGCAATTTGAACAGCACGCGCACACGATCCACCACAGGCGTGGCCGCCCACTCCGGCAGCGCCGCCTGCGCCGCGGCGACGGCGGCGTTGGCTTCCTCAACCGTGCACAGCGGCACCTGGGCAATCACCTTGCCGGCCGACGGATTGAAAACGTCGGCGTAGCGCGATGTCGAACTCGATTGCCACTTGTTTTCGATGAGGAAGGGGAGCTTGGTGATGGTTTCGATTGCGGTCATGTGTATCTTCCTCCCTC
>CAZXLA010000081.1:3390-8326 GCA_964641895.1 uncultured Tepidisphaeraceae bacterium | reverse complement strand
AGGAAGGGGAGCTTGGTGATGGTTTCGATTGCGGTCATGTGTATCTTCCTCCCTCTCCCGGTGTACCGCGCGAGGGAACAAATTACATTGCCAGCGGAATTACTTCATCCAGACAATCCACCAAAAAGTCGGCATCGTCCTTGGTGATGCACATCGGCGGCTTGATGCGCAGCGTGTTTCCGTACAGCCCGCCTTTGCCGATGATCAATCCGCGCTCTTTGCACATCTCCAAAATGTTCGCCGCTTGCGCCTTGGCGGGCTCCTTGGTTTTTCGGTCGAGCACCAGCTCGACGCCGATCATCAGTCCCATGCCGCGCACGTCGCCGATCAGGTCGTGCTTCTGCTCAAGCTCCTTCAGCCGATCAATCATATGCCCGCCAACGCGCAGTGCGTTTCCCTGAATGTCTTCTTCATCAATCACTTCGAGCGTTGCCATACCTTGTGCCATGCTGATCGGGTTGCCGCCGAAGGTATTGAAGTGGATTCGGTTCGCGAGCGTCTTGCTGATCTCCGGCCGGGCGACCATCGCCCCAAGCGGGATGCCGTTACCGATGCCTTTGGCGCAGGTGACGGCGTCCGGCGTGACGCCCCAGTTTTCGAACGCCCAGAACTTCGTGCCCGTTCGCCCGAAGCCGCCTTGCACTTCGTCCGCCACGCAAATACCGCCGGCATTGCGCACATGCTCGTAAGCGATCTTGAAATACTCCGGCGGCGGCACGACCGTTCCGCCGACGCCTTGAATGCACTCGGCGATGAAAACCGCGACCTGACCACTGGTTTCGTATTCGATCAGCGGCTTGATGTCCTGAGCACACTTCACATTGCAGCTTGGATACGTCAGGCCGTACGGGCAGCGATAGCAATACGCCGGCGTTGCGTTTTTGACCGTGAAGCCCGGCCCGTTTGACTTAAACTTCCACGTGCCGTGCGACGTAAGATTCATCGTCGCGCTGGTGCCGCCGTGGTACCCGTTGCGAAGCGAAATCACTTCGGTATTGCCGGTGAACTCTCGGCCGGCGAGAATTGCAATCTCGTTCGCCTCGGAACCCGAGTTGGTGAAATACCAGTTGCTCAAGTTCGATCCAGCCGGCATGTGCTCGGTGAGCTTCTTGGCGAATTGGCCGATCGTCGGGTGCAGGTAAATCGTCGTCGTATGCTGAATGGTGGCACACTGCTTCTGCACCGCCGCCGTCACTTTCGGATGACAGTGGCCGACCGAAACCGTGACGATCCCGCCGAAGCCATCGAGGTAGCGCTTGCCCGTTTCATCGAACAGCCATTGCATGCTGCCTTCGACAACCATCAATGGGTCTTTGTAATACTTGAACAACCCCGGCGACAAATACTGATTGCGCGTCGCCAGCACCTCGGCCTTGCTCGGGCCGTTGTAGGGCTGGGGCTTGTGATTGCATTGCGGCAAAGATAGTTTTCGAGGCGGGGTCAATGTCGGCGCCATAAATGCTCTCCAAATTCGGATTGAACCACCAAGACACCAAGGCACCAAGGAAAAGCAAGCAATTGATTCGAGTCATGCTCCGCGGTGCTCGTCGTGCTGTCGTCTTTAATCATGTCCTTAAACAAATTCTTCCTTCGTGCCTTTGTGCCTTGGTGGTTCGTTCTCTTCATGCCTTTGTAGGTTGCTTCGGCGGAATTTTCTGCATTTCGCCCGCCGCCAGTTTTTCCTGGTACTGCTTCCAGTTCATCGGCTCTTTTCCGGTCGGCACTTCTTTCATGGTGATGCATCCTTCAACCGGGCACGCCAGCGCGCACATGTTACATCCGACGCACGCTTGCGTGTTGATCGTGAACACATCAATCGTCGCGCCGCCGGCGTCCAGTTGCAGGTTGGGGGCGGCCTCGCCTTTCATCTTGCGCGGCTCTACGCCGAACTTCGCCTGATACTGCTCGCGGGTGAGCTTGTCCCAGTTGACGGCCTGATAGCAGCCGTCATCGCAACTGGCGTAGCAGATGCCGCAGTGAATGCACGTCGCTTCGTTGATCTCGGCCAGCACCTTGTAATTCAGGTCGAGATCGCCCCAGTGCTTGATGCGCGGCGTTGCCAGGCCGCGGGCTTCGGCGAGTGACTCGAATCCTTTCTGCTCCAGCCATTGCTCAAGCCCGCGCGTCATCGCCTTCACGATTCCGAAACCCTTATGCATGACGGCCGTGCAGACCTGCAGCGAGGTTGCGCCCAGCAGCACAAACTCCACCGCATCCTGCCAGTTGCGAATGCCGCCGATGCCGCTGATGGGCAGGTTGATTTCCGGGTCGGTTGCGATCGCGCTCACCATGTGCAGCGCGATCGGCTTGACCGCCGGCCCGCAATATCCGCCGTGGCTGCCGAACCCCCCCACGTTGGGCCGCGGGACGAAACTGTTCACGTCAACGCCCATAATGCTGTTGATGGTGTTGATGAGCGTGATGCCGTCGGCCCCGCCCTTCTTGCACGCCCGGCCGATCAGTGCCACGTTGGTCACGTTGGGCGTGAGCTTGGCCAGCACCGGCACCGTCGCCACTTCCTTCACCCAAGTGCAGATCATCTCGGCATATTCCGGCACCTGCCCCACGGCGGCGCCCATGCCGCGCTCGCTCATGCCGTGCGGGCAACCGAAGTTCAGCTCGAAGCCGTCCACGCCGACATCCTGAATCCGCTTGATTACGCGATGCCAGCTTTCGCGCTTCGATTCGATCATCACCGACGCGATAATGGCGTGGCTCGGGTGGCTTTTCTTCACCTCGGCGATGTCGTGCAGATTGTCTTCCAGCGTTCGATCACTGATCAGCTCGATGTTGTTCAATCCCATTAATCGCTGGTTGTTGTAAGGAATGCCGCCGTAGCGCGATGCGACGTTGACGATCGGATCATCCGTCAACGTCTTCCAGACGGCGCCGCCCCAGCCGGTATCGAAGGCGTTGCGCACCTGGTACGCCGTATTCGTCGGTGGCCCGCTGGCCAGCCAGAAGGGGTTGCGGCTTTTGATTCCGGCGCAGTTGGTGGAGATTTCGGGCATGTTCAATTATGCGCCAACGAATTCACACGAAGAAACACCAAGAAAGGGGCGGACGGATCAGCTATTCAGTTTGCTCATTTCTTAGTCGTGTTTGCTTCGTGTCGATTCGTGGGCGTCCTTCCTAGTGATGAGTCGGGTCGCGCTTTAGAAATTTCCCGCGTCTTAAGTCACCGACAAACGCTCCGTCCTTTACCGCCGCGGCGCCGCGCACGAAAACGTGCGTGGGTTTCCCTTCAACTTCCATGCCTTCGAAGGCGCTGTAATCTAAATTCATGTGATGCGTCTTCGCAGAGATGGTGCTCTTGGCGGTTGGGTCGTACACGACCAAATCCGCATCACTGCCCACTGCGATCGTGCCCTTGCGCGGCCACAAGCCGAAGAGCTTGGCCGCCTGCGTGCTTAAGCAATCGACGAAACGGTTGATGTCGACCCGGCCGGCCTTCACGCCGCGGCTGAACAGGACATTCACGCGGTCTTCCAGCGACGGGATCCCGTTGGGAATCTTGGTGAAATCGCCGCGGCCCATTTCTTTTTGGCCTTTGAAATCGAACGGGGCGTGATCGGTCGCCACCGTGCTGATCAATCCACTTGCCAAACCGTTCCAGAGAAAATCCTGATTCCTTTTGTGACGCAACGGCGGCGACATGACGAACTTGCTGCCTTCAAAATTCGGGCGCTCGGCGAACGTGTTATCGAGCACGAGATATTGAATCAGCGTTTCAATCCACACCTTCACCCCACGCTGCCGCGCCAGGATCGCCTCGCGCGCCGCCGGCTCGCAACTGGTGTGGACGATGTACACATGCGCATCGTGCATTTGCGCGAACGTCATTAAGTGATGCACGCCTTCGACCTCAACCGCTTCGGGCCGCGAAGGCTCGTGCCACTCCGGGCCGGTCTTTCCATCGGCCAGCAACTGTTTCTGAAGCTCAGCGACAATCTCGGCGTTTTCGCAATGGGCCGTGGTGATCACGCCGAGTTGTTTGGCGAGTTTGAGGGTGTGATATAGTTCGGTGTCGTCCACGCCGAACGCCCCCTTGTACGCCAGGAAAATCTTGAACGATGACAATCCGGCCTTCACGATTTCCCTAAGCTGGCTCTCCGCCGACGCATCGTAGCGCGTCACGCCCATGTGAAAGGTGAAATCGCAGGCGCTTTTTCCTTCCGCCTTCCCCTTCCACATTTCAAACGCCGCCAGCGGTTCATCGGTTCGCGAGGGGCAGATCATTTCGATCAGCGTCGTCGTCCCACCGACCAACGCAGCTTTGCTGGCGGTTTCGTAGGTGTCTTTTGAATACGTGCCCATGAAAGGCAGATAAATGTGCACGTGCGGATCGATGAAACCGGGGAAGACGTATCTGCCCTTGGCATCAATCACCGTTGCGCCCGGCGGTGCATCGAGCGATTGGCCGATGCGGGTGATTGTTTCGCCTTCGCACCAGATGTCGGCGGAGTACTTGTCCGTGGCGGTGACGACGGTTCCGTTCTTGATCAGAAGTGCCATAGCAGATTCGTCCGGATGGTTTGGTTGGTCCGAACCGTGGCGAGTATATCGTTTCGCTGGGGGACTTCTACCGAACTGCAATAATCGATGACGCCGGCGAAGATGGGTTTCAACCACAGATGAACACGGATGAACACAGATGATGAATGGTGTTCTTACGATTGAAGCACCAGGTCAATAAGTTCCCTCGCGCTCGCGCCCATTGGCATTCACGTGCATTGACTCCCCCTTCTGGTACTCCGGGAGGGTGCGAGGGGAAGGGTCGAAACGTCGAATTGGACATTCCGCAGCCTGACCCTCCCCCAACCCCCTCCTTGGGTACTTGAAGGGGAGGGCGCTTAGCGCACGCAGGCCTAGAATGTGCGGTTGATGGATGACGTCGCGACTGATCCCTACTCCGCTGCGCGATCGCGTTTGCTCG
>CAZXLA010000081.1:0-3290 GCA_964641895.1 uncultured Tepidisphaeraceae bacterium | reverse complement strand
TTGATGGATGACGTCGCGACTGATCCCTACTCCGCTGCGCGATCGCGTTTGCTCGCCTGGTTCGCCGCCGGCGGATGGACGCCGTTCGACTTTCAATTGCAAACCTGGAACACCTACCTCGCCGGCGGCAGCGGCATGGTGCACGCGCCGACCGGAAGCGGCAAAACCCTCGCGGTCTTCGGCGGCGCGATAATTGAAGGATTGCAGGGATCCTTCGCGTGTCATCCCGAACGTACTCGTGAGGGACCTACTCGCCGTTCGGCGAAGCATGCCACTGAATCGGGCAGATCACTCGCGGGTACGCTCAGGATGACAACACGGAATCGAACCGATCCATTCACCCTCATCTGGCTCACCCCGTTACGCGCGTTGGCCAACGACACCGCCCACTCACTCTCCACCGCCGTGAAAGCCGTGGGGCTGCCGTGGTCGGTGGAGTTGCGGACGAGCGATACATCCTCATCGGTTCGCAAGCGTCAGAAAGATCGCCTGCCCACGGTGCTAGTCACCACGCCCGAATCGCTTTCGCTGCAACTGTCGTACCCCGACAGCCGGGAGCGGATGAGCACGCTTCGATGTGCGATCGTCGATGAATGGCATGAACTCTTAAGCACTAAACGCGGCGTGCAATTGGAACTCGGACTGGCGCGATTACGTCATTGGAACGCCGCCCTTCGCGTGTGGGGCCTCTCGGCCACGTTGGGCAATCTGGATGAGGCGATGCGCGTCTTGAATCCACAGCTTTCCAGCGGCACCGCGCCGACGATGATTCATGCCGATCTGAAGAAAGTACTTCGCATCACCACGATCCTGCCTGATTCAGTTGAACGCTTTCCGTGGGCTGGGCATCTGGGTTTAAGGATGGTCGATCCGGTTGTCAGCGCGCTGGAAGGCTACGGCAGCACGCTGGTGTTTTGCAATACGCGGTCGCATACCGAGCACTGGTTCAAGAACCTGCTCGCCCGCCGTCCCGAATGGCTCGGCGAAATTGCGATTCATCATGGTTCGCTCGATCGCAAAATTCGCAACGAAGTCGAAGGTTTGCTGCGCGAAGGAAAACTGCGCGCCGTCGTCTGCACGTCGAGCCTCGACCTGGGCGTCGATTTCGCCGCCGTCGATCGCGTGATTCAGATCGGCAGCCCCAAAGGCATCGGCCGGCTGATGCAACGCGCCGGCCGCAGTGGGCATCGGCCCGGCGAGCCGAGTATTGCGCTATGTGTGCCGACGCATGCGTTTGAGCTTGTCGAGTTCTCGGCGGCGAGACAGGGAATTGAGCTCAAGGCGATCGAATCGCGTCCGCCGTTGGGCAAGTCGCTCGATGTGCTGGTGCAACACATCGTCACCATCGCCGCAGGAGGCGGGTTTGAAGAACGGGCATTGTTTGATGAAGTGCGCACCACGCACGCTTATGCCGGCCTGACCGAGCAGGAATGGGGCTGGGCGCTCGATTTCGTCGCCCGCGGCGGGCCGACGCTTACGGCGTATCCGCGCTTCGCGCGCGTGGTGCGGGATGATGCAACGAACCGCTGGGCCATCGCGTCATCGCAACTGGCGAAGCAACACCGCTTTGGCATCGGCACGATTGTTTCCGACGGCATGATCAGCCTTGTTCAATCCAACGGCCGAAAGCTGGGGTCGATGGAAGAGTCGTTCATCACGCGCCTCAAGCCCGGCAACAAATTCATTTTCGCCGGCCGAAACCTTGAGTTGATCGGCGTGTACCAGATGACCGCACGCGTTCGCCCCGCCAAGACCAAAAGCGGCGTGATCGCGCAGTGGATGGGCGCGCGATTCCCCATGAGCACGCACCTGGCCGAGCGCGTGCGCCACCGCATCGACGAAGCGCGACAAGGTGTGTTCGCCGATGCCGAGATGCAGCGCGTCGCGCCGCTGCTGCACATTCAGGGCAAGTGGTCGAGCATTCCCGCCCCCGATGAATTGCTCATCGAATCGATCACCACGCGCGAAGGCGGCCACCACTTCATTTTTCCATTCCTCGGCCGGCTGGTACACGAGGGACTCGGTGCCGTGGTCGCGCACCGCATTCATCGCAAGTATAGTGTTCCCGTCACCGCCACGCTGACCGATTACGGCATCGAACTGCATTCGCCGGCGCTGATTTCGCTGAACGAAGACGATTGGCGGTCGTTGCTCACGCCCGATCGGCTAATCGAGAATCTGCTGGCATGCCTTAACGCCGGCGAGCTGACCAAGCGGCAGTTTCGCGAGATCGCACGCATCGCCGGGCTGATCGTCGTCATGCAGCCGGGCGCGCCGCGGTCGAACCGGCAACTGCAGGCGTCGAGTGAACTGTTTTACGAGGTGTTCAGCGAGTTCGATCCCGCCAACCTGCTGCTCGAACAGGCGCGGCGAGAAGTGTTAGAGCAGCAACTTGAGATAAATCGATTGAAAGTTGCGCTCGAGCGGATTGCGAATCAGCGGTTGCTGTTAAGATCGCCGGCGCGGCTCACGCCCATGGCATTCCCGCTCTGGGCGCAGCGCATCGGCAGCCAAACCGTTCGCGTGGAAAACTCGACTCAACGGATTGAACGTATGTTAAAGCGGCTGGAAGCCGCGGCGGCGAAGGATGACGATCTGCAAAACACGCATGCTTGATTTCGCCGGACAATCGTTCGTGCTTCACCCCGATCGCGCGCTGGTCTGGCCGGCGCGGCGAACGCTCATCGTAGCCGATCTGCACTTTGGCAAATCCGCGCTGTTTCGCGAGCGCGGCCTCCCCGTCCCCGCCGGCACCACCGCCGGTGATTTAGCGCGGCTTGAACAACTCGTCGAGCAGACCAACCCGCGGCGGCTGCTTATTCTCGGCGACTGCTTTCACGGCAAAATGAACGATCCCGCCGGCATGTTCGAGCCATTCATCGCGTGGCGGCAGACTCGAAGCGAACTGGCGATCGAACTGATCCGCGGGAATCATGATCGCCATGCCGGCCACGCCCCCGTTGACCTCGGCATGACCGTTCACCCTCGGCCATTGTGCGAAGCCGGATTGACCTTCGTCCACGAACCGTTCGATGACGGCGAAAGCAGAGTTCTCGCCGGCCACATCCACCCCGCCGCGAGCCTGCGCGATTTTGACGGCGGCGCGGTGCGCGTGCCGTGTTTTGTGGTCGAACCGCGACTGCTAATTCTTCCCGCGTTCGGCGCTTTCACCGGAACCTGCACCATCGCTGCCGCCGAAAAGCGTAGGCTTTTTATCGCCGCCAACGGACGCGTGCTGCAATCTGATCCCCTCCTCCTGACTGCCGGGAGACGGTGAGTTTTCCCCCTCC
>CAZXLA010000080.1:8733-15251 GCA_964641895.1 uncultured Tepidisphaeraceae bacterium | reverse complement strand
AAAAAGGTACCGATTAGGAACGGTTCGGAACCGGTTAGGAACCGGTTAGGAACCGCTTTTTTGGGACGCTGTTTGATGCAAGTTGTTGCCGCTGAATGCTTTACACTTTCCGGGCACCGGTTTTCATTTTTTTTTGGTTTCCTATCAACCTGTACCGGATCGAGACTTTTTGTGAACTCATCCCCTTCGGTTGGAAAATGGAGTATGGGTCGCCTTACCTTGGTTCAGTCTAACAAACATGGACAGCCACGAACGCCCGAACGCCGATCGCGCGACGCGGTGCCGGCAAACCTACTCCGGCCGACAATGCGCCGACGGTGTTCGGCTGGCGACTGACGATTGACGATCAAAGAAGGTCCGCCGACGGCGTCTCTTCCTCATCGTCAATCGTCAATCGATTAAGCTCAGGTTGTTCAGTTATTACTGACGCGCGATTACTTTGCCCGCGTGTAGTCGATCGTCATGTTCTCAAACATGTTGCCGCTCTCATCGGGGGACCAGAAGTGCATCGAAAATTCGTCGTTGCTCTTGATCTCGTAGGTGATTTTGTACGGCTGGTCCTTCTTGCCGGTCATCGGGTCGTCCTGGCGGCCCTCAAACGTCAGCACCTTGCACGCGCCGTCGCACGTGCCTTCGGCCCTCATCATGCCGGTGCCCATGTTGTCGATCCACGCCATGAAGTGCTTGCCGGAATTGTTGTCGTAGCCCATGCAGCCCATGCCTTCAAACATCTCTCCCATCATTGGGCCTTTGGCGGTGGTCATCAGGTATCGACCGCCCAGTGCCATCTCGCTGGTGGATTCGCCTTCGCTTTCCATCCACGGCGCCTCGGGGGTCATGCGAAACTTGTTGGTGTATTTGAAGGTTCCGGCCATCGCTTCCAGACCCTTGTGGTGCGCGCCGGGCGTCATGTACTTGCCCCAACGCTCCATCATCGCCGGATCCATCCCGCCGACGGTGCCTTCGGCGGGTTTGGCGGCGTGATCGCCGTGGCCTGCCGCCGGCGCGGCCTTGTCATCCGACAGTGCCCAGGCGCCGATGGAACAAACTCCGGCCACGACGGCCGACGCAAAGAACGAAACACGTTTGGTCATGAGCATCTCCTTAAGAGGGTTACCCGAATTGGGAGCGCAAATGTACGCCGGTCGATGTGATCACGGCAAGAGAAAAGGCCTGCCGCGACAGGATTTGTTGGTTAAATTTCCAACAACACGGGTGCGTCATTGGGGGGTGCAAATTAGCGGCATCACTCCCGTGCCGCATCGCCAGCAACTTATGGCTGCGAAGTCGGCGGATCGTTACCGCTGCTGCCGTTGCATGTAAAACTGCCGCCGAAGGCCAAGCCGGCACAGAGAATGAGTAAAATTGCGGTGCGCCGTTTCATGACGGAATCTCCAATAATCTCACAATTTCCCCCGCGGCCCGGGGTGGATCATTTTCCGGGCGGATAATCAGGGTGTCGGCATGCGCAAGCGAGAACACATCAGCCGACCCCTTCCACTTCAACGGCGTGACCGCGCCGCCGGGGTTGCGGATCGCCGGCTGGTAAAACTCGCGCGGGCCGTTGGCCTCAACGGGTGCCGCCAGCGCCGCCGCCGTCCATTTTGGTTCTGCCGGCAGGCCGGTCAGCCGGCGGATCAGCCGTGCCGCCAGCCGCAAGGCGCAGACGTACGCCGCCAGCGGATTGCCCGGCAATCCGAAGGCAAACGTGCCGTCGGGATGCACGCCGAACACGAACGGCTTGCCGGGCCGGATGCGCACCTTGGTGATGCGCAGATCAAACCCCAGCGACTTTAGCGCCTGCGGCGCGAAATCATACTGACCCATGCTCATCCCGCCGCTGATAAAAATGATATCCTGCTTCATGCCGGCGCGAATGCTCGATTCCAGCCGGCGGCGGTCGTCGGGGGCATGCGATTCACCGGCGACATCGACTCCCAGATTCTTGAGCAGCGATGCGAGCAGGATGTTGTTGGCATTGCGAATTTTCTGAGGCGGCGGGCGCGATCGCACCGACACCACTTCATCGCCCGTCGCCAGTACGAACGCCGTCGGCCGGCGGTAGACGCTTAAGCGCGCCACCCCCACCGTCGCCGCCGCCGCAAGTTGTGCCGGGCCAAGGACGGTTCCGCGCGACAACACCCGCGCGCCGGCGGGCAGTTCTGCGCCGCGGTGCTGCACGGCCTTGCCCGGCTGTGTCGTTTGCGTGAACAATACCGCCGCGCCATCGCGACGCGCGTACTCGATGGGAATGACGGCATCTGCGCCGGCGGGCAACATGGCGCCGGTCATGATCGCCATCGTCTCGCCGGCCTGGATATCGCGCGCCGGCCGCCGGCCTGCGGCGATCTCGCCGATGACCCGGAAAGGCGCTGCGATCGCTACGTCGGCGGCCGCGACGGCGAAACCGTCCATCAGGCTCTTTTCAAATGGCGGATAGTCGCGGTCGGCCAGAATGTCTTCGGCCAGCACATACCCCGCCGCCTCACCGAGCGCGACTTTCGCCAGCCGAGGCTCGACGGCGACGGCGTCAATCACCGCGCACGCCTGCTCAACGCTGATCAGATCAGATACATCCGGCTCGGCGGGCATGCGCTGACATCTCCTGAAGCCTGATTGTCAGTACGCCTGACGCGGCCTGCGGTCTAGGCACACCGTCTACGCATTGACCGCCGCCTCGGCGGTCATCGCCATCTTGGTTTGGCCCGACTTGTTCCGGGCGACCTGATCCTTTGCGGCGGCGACGACGGCTTCGATCGTGAACCCGAATTTTTTATTCAGCGCGCTCAGTGGGGCCGACGCGCCGAAGCTCTTCATGCCGACTGTTGCGCCGGCGGCACCGACGTAACGATGCCAGCCGAACACCCCCGCCGCCTCGACGCTGACGCGCGCGGTGGTGGTCGGCGGGAGGACGCTGTCTTTGTAGGCCTGATCCTGTTCTTCAAACAGTTCCCACGACGGCATCGAAACCGCCCGCGCCTTGATGCCTTCGGCTTTCAGTTTTTCATACGCATCGACGATCAAACCGAGTTCACTGCCGCTGGCCATGAGCAGCACATCGGGCTTGCCATCGGGCGCGGCGCAGGCGAGCGTGTACGCGCCTTTGGCAACATTGCTTGCGGGCGCAAACTTTGTTCGATCGAGCGTGGGCAAATTCTGGCGACTGAGGATGAGACACGCGGGATGATGGCGGAAGCCCATGACGGTCTTCCACGCCTCGGCCACTTCATTCGCGTCGCCGGGGCGCAGCACGATCAAACCCGGGATGGCGCGCAGGGCGGCAAGATGTTCGATCGGCTGGTGCGTGGGGCCATCTTCGCCGACGCCGATGCTGTCGTGCGTGAAGACATAGATGACCGGAATTTCCATGATGGCGGCCAGGCGAATCGTTGGCCGCGAAAAATCGCTGAACACGAAGAATCCGCTGCCGTACGGGCGAACCTTGGTGAGGGCCATGCCGTTGAGGCAGGCGCCCATCGCCAGCTCGCGCACGCCGAAGTGGAAGTTGCGGCCCTTCCAAGTGAGTGGCTTGGGGCCGTGTTCGTCGACGAAGACGCCATCGGGACCGAAATCGCCGAACGGATTGCCGTCCTTATCGCTGGCATCGCCCAATCTGGTCAGTGTGGACGGCGCAAGGTCTGCCGACCCGCCGAGCAGCCACGGTACGACTTTGGCCATTTCGTTGAGCACTTTCTGGCTCGATTGCCGGCCGGCAAGCCCCTTCGGATCGGCGGGGAAAACCGGGACCGATTTTTCCCAGCCGGCGGGCAATTGGCGCTTCTGAATCTGGATCATCTGCTCGGCGAGTTGCGGATTCTCTTTCTTGTACTTCTCATACATCGCCATCCAATCGGCCCGCGCTTTGACCGACCGCGCACCCATGCCGTTCTTAAAATGATCGTAAACGCCGGCGGGCACGTGAAACTTTTCCTTCTCCGGCATGCCGTAGAATTTCTTGCACCCTTCAATTTCCGGCTCGCCCAGCGGCGAACCGTGGGCCTTGTGGCTGCCCTGCAATGTGGGCGCGCCATAAGCGATGAGTGAATCGACAATAATCAGCGTCGGCCGGCCGTTGGTGTTTTTGAAGCTATCGAAGGCGCGCTTGAGCATCGCAATATCATTGGCGTCGCCCACGCGAGTCACGTTCCAGCCGTAACTGATGAAGCGGGTGGCCACGTCTTCGCTGAACGACCATTCGGTGTTGCCTTCAATGCTGATCTTGTTGTTGTCGTAAATCCAGCAGAGGTTATCGAGCTTAAGATGCCCGGCGAGGCTGGCGGCTTCGCTGGCGGCGCCCTCCATCATGCAGCCGTCACCGCCGAGGGCGTAAACGTTAAAGTTGAATAGCTCGAACCCCGGCTTGTTGTACGTCCCGCCGAGCCACTTGCCCGCGATCGCCATGCCGACGCTGGTGGCGAAACCCTGGCCGAGCGGACCGGTGGTGGTTTCGATGCCGCTGGTCCAGCGGTATTCCGGGTGACCGGCGCAGCGGCTGTCCATCTGGCGGAACTTCTTGATATCGTCGAGCGTCACCGACGGATCGCCGGGCGTCTCATACTTATCATTCACCGCCTTCACGCCGGTCAGGTGCAGCATGGCGTAAATGAGCATGCTGGCGTGCCCCATCGAAAGCACAAATCGGTCGCGGTTGGGCCAGATGGGGTCGTTCGGATCGAACCGCAGATGATTCTGCCAAAGCTCATAAGCCACCGGCGCCATCGCCATCGGCGTGCCCGGATGCCCGCTGTTGGCCGCCTGCACGGCATCCATCGCCAGCCCGCGGATGGTATTGATCGAACGCATTTCCAGTGATTCGTTGGTCAGCATAATTGCTCCTGTTTCGGGCGAATCTGATCTTCTTAATCGTCAATCGTCAATCGTTATGCCCGGTAACGATTGACGATTGACGATTAACGTGCCATTGAATTCACACAATAATCAAAGGTATCTCAACGCTACCACAATATGCACCACCGCCAGCACCATCATCGCGAACGACAGCGGCACGTGGATCAACAGCCAGCCGTGCAGAAGGTGATGTAGCTTTTTCTGCCGGGCGATCTGCCGGCGTTCATCAACGATGCTTTGCAGATCGCCCAGATGTTCGTGCAGCTCCTTCGGCAATGCCAGCCGGACCGAGTCGAAAGTGGCGGTCGCGGTCGTCAGGTTCATCAGCCGGCTGTTGCCGGCCAGTTTTTCCTGCAGGAACGGCTGAACATCGGTTGTGTAAAAATCTCTCAGCGCCTGCTGGCCCCGGCCCAGGGCGGTGGTGTGCGACAGGGTTGCAACCGCGCCGCCGGCGGGGACTGCATCGCGATTGAAGGCGTCTTCTTCCTGCTGCGCGCCGCAGTGCTCGACGATCCCCGCCGCTTCGGCCTGCAAGCCCGCCGTCACATGCTCGGCCTGCTCGTAGATGGTTTCTAGCGGCAGATCACGCAGCATTTTCGTGGGCACGATATTCTGCAGCACCACGCCAACAATTCCGCTGACCACAATGAACGTGAACAGCCACATCAGCCACCACGTTAACCCGTAGCTCGGCCCGAACCGCAGGCCGGCGTGGTAGAGAATAACCGGATAGGCGAGCAAGCCCAGCCACACGTGCCCCTGCATCCACCAATACGCGCGGCCGATGCGCATCGTGCGGACGCGCTTCTTAAACGACAGCAGCATGGCAAACGTAATGAACGCGGTGCCGACGATGCCATAAGTAATGCCCTGCCAACTGCTGCCCGTCGGCCCGTGCAGTTGCGCGCGGGCGTAGGGGAAATAAAGCGCCGTCGCGGCCACAAACAGCACGATCGTGATGATGATCCAGGGACGGGATTGGCGGTCTATCAACATTGCTTCAATTTCTCATTCAGCCGCGTTCATCCGCGGCTAAGTCGTCTTCTCCTGAACAGCCCGCGTACCGATCAACAGCTCATCGAAGAACGTTTGCCCGTCCACCCGGTGCGCCGCATCGTGCGGACAGGCATAAACGCACGCGGGATCGGCGTCTTCATCAAGACACATATCGGTGCATAGATCGCACACCGCCGCCTTGCGCTGCTGGTGGGTTTCGCCGGTGGCCTGATCGACGTATTCCTTGCCGATCGGGTGCATGTTGATGTTGCCGTAAGGACACTGCTCGGCGCAGCGCCCGCAGCCGATGCAGTGGTCTTCGATGATGATTTCAAGATTGCCCTTTCGCCGGATCGAACCCACCGGGCAGCCCACCATGCACAGCGGATCGCGGCAGCTTCGGCAGCTTGTGGTGACGAGGTACTTATCAAACCGCAGCCCGTCGCGCACCAGCCGGGTGATGCCGTCGTGCGCCTCCGCGCACGCACGCACGCACTCATCACATCGCGTACACTTTTCCAGATCGAGAATCAGCAGCGACTGTGCGATATACAAACCCTGCTCGATGTACTGCGGCAGCGAAAGCGTTTTGGTTTGCGTGGCCCGTGCACGGTTTTCTGTCAAGCGTGCGTCGGTGATCGCCTGCAGTTGCGCCTTGATATCGGGGAAGAGGC
>CAZXLA010000080.1:0-8633 GCA_964641895.1 uncultured Tepidisphaeraceae bacterium | reverse complement strand
CGTTTGAAGAAACCGCCGCCTTCGGTTTTGGTGCGGATGTGGCCGAGGTCGACGTCGATGTAGATGTCGACTTCGCCGGAATCAATGTAGAACGCCGTCGAGCCGAATTCGCCCTGGCTGCAGATGATCTCGCCCTTCTTATACATCTTCACCCAGACGGCACCTTCACTGCGTTTGAGAAAGGCGGGGCTGATGCGTTTGAACATCGGCCCGAGATTCGGCAGATTGCGAAGCTCATCCACCCCCAGCGGCGTGACGTTTTTGGGTGGCGTGGGCGCGGTTCCGCCGGCGTAGGTGATGGCGCCGGTCGGGCAGGCCACCATGCATTCGCCGCAGTTCACGCAACTGCTCTGACCCATCGGCTTGTTGTTGTCGAAGCTGATGGAACTCCCGTACCCCTTGCCCATGCGGCCGATGACGTTGTTTTCGACCGCAGCGCAGGCGCGCACGCAACGGTCACACACGATGCATGCGCTGTGGTCGATGGCGATCGACGGGTTGGAGAAATCCGTCCCCTTGCTGTACGCCCGCGGTGTGTAAATGGGCTTGGCGATGCCCATTTGCTCCGCGTACAGCTCCAGCTCGCAATCATGAAACTCGCGATGCCGCGCGCACGGCTGCGGGTGCTCGGCCAGCAGCAGTTCGATGATCGTCTTGCGCGTCTCGCCGATGTCGACGCCGTTCTTGGCTTTTCCCGTCGTCTTGACTTCCATCCCCTGAGCAATCTCACGGCAGCACGCCGCCACAAACACGCGATCGGGCCGGCCGTTCATGCTGGCTTCGACGGCGCACACCCGACACACGCCGGCCTGCGGGATGGGCGTGCCGTCGATGTTCAATTGATCGCGGTGGCACAGCACGGGGATATCGATGCCGACCGACTTGGCGGCATCGTAAATCGTCTGCGGCACGTCCACTTCAATGAGGCCTTCCTTATCCCCGTCAACCACCGACCGCGTGACGCGCTTGGTGGCGGGCACGGTAAAATCTTTACCGTCGATTTTCAGGGTGATGTTGTTGGCTGTGGGCATCGGTTCTTTTTGTCCGCATTCTGTTGTCCGCAGATTAACGCAGATTAACGCAGATTTTTCATGCGCTGCTAAGGACGATCCGCTCGTACTCCAAGCTGAAACTGCCGAAGTTGAATAGGATCGCTACTTCAAATCGGGTGGCTCGAAGGTAGTTGATCACTTGCGCACGGTCGATGCCCGTAATCTGCTTAAGCGCTTTCACTTCAACAATTAGATCGCCATAACAGACGAAATCGGCTCGGTAAAAGCTCTTCAGTCGCTCACCTTTGTAAAACACAGGCAACTCGACCTCGCGCACAGTTGGGATTCCACGCCGACGAAATTCGATCTCCAATGCGTCCTTGTAGACTCCCTCCAGGAACCCGTGCTTCAATTCAGAATGAACGTCCATGCCCGCGCCAATAATCGCGTAGGTCTTCGGATCTCGAATTTGTCCCTCAGGAATACTCATTTATTTTCTTCTTAATGATCTGCGTTAATCTGCGTCAATCTGCGGATCAACTCTTCGCGACGGCTGCAGCAACCGTTACACCTTCCGACTCGTTTGATTCGCTCCAGCTCGTCACCTGCGCGCCGGCCTTGGCGGTGGTTCGGCGTTTTAGGTACGCATCGATTTCGCCTTTCCATTTCTTGATGACGCTGGATATCGGGTTGGCCACCACTTGCCCGAGGCCGCAGATGCTCGCGTAGCTCATGGCGTCGCTTAATCGGGCGATTTCGGCCAGGTCGTTATCTTTGGCGGTGCCTTCGATGATCCCCGTGATGATGTCGACCATCTTCTGGCTGCCCACGCGGCACGGGACGCATTTGCCGCAGCTTTCGTTGCGATAGAATTTGGTCATGTTCAGCGCGAAATCGACCATATCCGTGCCTTCGGCCAGTACGATGATGGCCGCCGAGCCGACGGTGGTGCCGAGCCGGGCGATGGCGTTGGCGGGGCCGTCTTTGCCCCAGGCGGGGAAATCCATGGGCACATCAACTTCGTCGGCAGTGAGGAAGGGAAAACTCGGCCCGCTCGGGCAGACTGCTTTGAGTTTCTTGCCCGCCGCCATTCCGCCGCAGAGGTCGATCGCTTCGCGGTAGGTCGTTCCCATTGATACTTCGAACACGCCGGGGTTTTTCACATCCCCGCCGACGCCGATCCACTTCAAACCCTGCGCGCCGTTCTTGCCCTGGGCCACAAACCACTCCGCCCCTTTGGAAAGGATGACCGGAACGTAGATAAACGTTTCGACGTTGTTGATGATCGTCGGCTTGCCCCAAAGCCCGTTGAACGCCGGCGCGGCCTTGGTCAGGCCCAGATCAACCGGCTTATTGCGCGGCTGGCCGCGCTTGCCTTCGATCGCTTCGAGCAGGGCCGTCTCTTCGCCCTGCACATAGCCGCCGGGGGAGACGAACACTTCGAGATGAAACGCCTTGCCGCCGCCGAAGATGTTGTCGCCCAGTGCGCCCAACGACTTGGCCCGTTCGATTTCCTGCTCGACGATCTCCACCTGCTCATGATATTCGTGGCGGATATAGACGTAGCCACGCGTCGCGCCGACCGTCACGCCGGCGATGGTCATCGCCTCGACCAATAGATGCGCGAGATTTTTAAGCAGTTCGCGGTCTTTGATCGTGCCGACTTCGCTCTCGTCGGCGTTGCAGACGATGTATTTCTGGTCGGCATTCACGCCGCGCACGCTCGACCACTTGATGTGCGTGCCGAACCCCCCGCCGCCCATTCCGCGGAGGTTGGCGGCCTTGAGCTTATCGATAACAATCTGTTCAAACCCTTCCTGGCCGACCAGCCCCTTGAGCATGGAATAATGCTCGCCCGGTGAAGCGTATGGATCGCTACGGAACGGCGGCTTGGCCGCGGCACTGAAATGTTGATGTTCGACATCCTCCCCAGCGATGGCGCGGCGGGCCAGCTCGCTCATGTCGGCGGCATCGCGTGGGGCGTGGGAATCGCCGTGGTCGCACGAATGGGGGTGATCGTTAAGGAGAATCGCCGGCGCGCGGTCGCACTGCCCCAGGCACGAACAATGCTTCACTTCCACCGTCTTATCCACCCCGGCAAGATCGCGCATTTTCTTAAGCAGCGCCGGTGCGCCCTTCACATGGCACGGCGCATCCCCACACACCGCAATGCTCACCCGCGGCGGCGGGGATAACCGGTATAGCGGGTAGAAACTGGCTACCCCGTGCAGTTCATGCACCGGCTTGTTGATCCGCGCGGCAAGCGCGTACAGTTCCTTCTCGGGGAGGTAGCCGTATCGCTTCTGAATGGCGTTAAGTTCGGCGATGACCATTCCGCAAGTGCTCCCCGCGCGTGGCGGTTTTGCCCGTTTGTTGCCCGTTACGATCCACAACACCGGCGCGAGTGTTTCAAAAAAGAAATGCCTGACTCGCTCCGGCCGACGGACAGTAGGCTATCCGCGCGCGCTGCAAATTCAAAGAGTCCTTCGGCTAATCCGCCAGCGCCCGCCGGAGCACGTGCGTTTTGTTCATCGCACCAGTGAGATGCCCACTCTGAAATTGGTATCGCCGTCGTTGTACCCCAGCAGGCTCTCGCCGTAGCCGGTGAACAGTTGGCCGTGCAGGTAGACGTCGATGCTGTCGAACAGCGCTTTGCGGATCGGGTAGGACACATCGATTTGCAGACTGCCTTTATCAAAGTCGCTCCCGATGCGGCCGACAGCGGCGACTTGCAATCCATCGCCTTTGCCGGCGACGACCTTCAAATCGCCGTACCCGCGGAACTCTTCGATGTCGTCGTTGTCATCCAGCGAGCCAATATACGTCCACACGCGCGGGCCGACGCTGACGAACCAACTATCTCGCTCGCCGAACGTGACGACCGGTCGAACATAGACGATGTTGAGACTGCGCGAGTTTTCCCCGTCGCCGCCGTTTGATTCGTGCTGCACGCCCAACTGCACATCGAACCGCGAGATCGGCCCGAAGTCGCCGGGGCGGATGTTGTCCCAGATCCACAAAAGTTCGGGCTTGTAGCTGCTGTCAAAAAACGGCTTGCTGTCGCCTTCTAAATCCCAGAACGAATACTGTGTGTAACCAATGTGAAAGCCGGTCGCCCACGGCGCGGCCTTGCCCAGCGGGCTGTCGGCGGGCACGATTTGATATTTGAAGCTGAATTGAAATTTGCCGTTGGGTTGATCGGTGCCGATCAGAATGTAAATCGGCTCGTGCGCCGAAAACTGCAGGGGCCGATACTCCACCAGCCCCGCTTCGGCAACGGTTTGCTTCGACGACGGAACCTCTGCCGGAACCGCGCCATCCGCTTCCCTGGCCGCTTGCGGCTTCGCGGAATCAACTGTGTCGACAACAGTTTGATCGACCACCACCACCGATCGCGCCGAAGCGTCCTCCGGTACGACCAACTGACACCGAATCGCAACGAACGCGCCCGGTTGGATCGTCACCTCCCGCGCCGCCGCCTCCGGCACGAGTTCCACCGGCAACGCACGATCGCCGTGAACCAATTTCGCCGCAATGACGCCAGGCGCAACGAACTTCTCCGGCGCAGCGCCTTCGTTCATCACATAAACGGTGACAAACTGAGGCGCGCCGGGTGAGAGGGCCTCGTTCGACGGCGCAGCAACGAACCTCAACTCTTTCGCCGCGAGCGGCGTCGCTAGACAGGCGAGGACGGCGCAGAATCTGTAGAGGAATCGCGAGTTTGTGATCATCATGCGAGCGCCTTAATTGCTTTGGCAATGCCGTCAGAATCCAGCCCCTGATACCCCATCTGCTGCCACAGCCCGCCGGAGCCTTCGCGGTTGGTGCCGATGTTGTTGTACTTGCCTCTAAACCCGCGCTTCAGCAACTCTGTGCCGAATCGGCTGCCCAGGCCGGTCTTGACGTTGAAGCCTTCGACCACCAGTACAAACGGCGCTGCGATGAGTTTCTTCATCATCGTTTCGTCATACACATTGAGCGTGGCTTTGTTGATCAACCCCACTTTCGTACCCGATTCATTCAGTTTGATCACCGCATCCAGCGCGCGATAAAGCGCCTCCCCAACCGCCACAACGTATCCCCCGCCGCTTGCGGCTTCGCGAATGATATCATCCCGACCTGTCTCGAATTGATAATCAGCATCGAAGAACGGCGACCCATCATCCTTAAGAATATCCGGCACCGGCGCGCGAGTGGAAAACACAAACCGAAGCCCTTCATCGCTAAACATTTTTTTCACACACTTCGCAAACTGGTGTTGATCCGCCGGAAAGTAAAGCCGCGTGGTGTCCTTGCCTTCATCGGGCAACCCCCCATCGGCGAACATGCTGTTGATGCCGAAGTGACAGGTGTTGTCCGCCATATCATCGCAGCCGCTGTGGCTGAAGTGAGCAAGAACGTTCGATTGATTCAACCGCGACATGGTGATTTCGCTGACGCACATTTCCAAAAACGCACTGAACGTCGCGAAGATACCCTGCCTGCCCTTTTCCGCCCCAAACCCCGCCGCCGCGGAGAAATTTCCGCGTTCCATGATCCCCCCGCGGATAAAGATGTCGGGGTGTTTCTTGCGGATGTGATGCAGGCCGCAGGAACCCTCAAGGTCGTTGTCGAACACGCGCACTTTGGCGAGGCGGTCGTCGGGCGACATGCCATCCAGAATCTCGTTGATGATCTTTCCAAAGTCGTCGCGATTCTTGCCCACGCCACTGCTGCCTTTGAAGGTGAGCGGACTTTTGTCAGCCTTAGCAGCCTTGAGCATTTCCGCCGCGGGTTTGTGGCCGCGCTTTTCGAGGTACGCGACGGCGACTTCGGTCTTCAGCACTTCATGCGCATGCGGCGAGCCTTCGGCGTGTTCGATGCCCGGTGCCATCTTCCGTTTAATTACCAGCGCGCGCGGGCCGACATTCGTGAAGGCGCGTGACAGGTCGGTATAGAGCGCTTCGAAATCTTCGCCCATCACCGTCTCCGCCGGCAACCCGTGACCGGCGAGCGTACGCGTGATATCGAAACCGGGCATATATTCATTCGGGTGACCTGCGATCGTGACGTTGTTGTCATCCACCAACACCTTGATGTTCACGCTCTTCCCGACCGCCAGCCGTGCTGCCTCCGCGTTGTTGCCTTCCATTTGCGAGCCGTCGCTGCCGAGCATCACGACCGCCTTGCCGGGGTTGGCCATCGCCACGCCATTGGCAAACGCCCACATATGCCCAAGCCGACCGGACGAAAACTGCACGCCCGGCGTAAGCCCGCGCTCCGGATGCCCGGGCAGATGCGCTTTGTACTCGCGATAGTGCAAAAGCTTCTCGGCGGGCATGTGGCCGTCGAGCACGCTCAGCAAATACTGCGTCGCGACGCGGTGGCCGGCTTCGTCAAAAAACGTCGGCACGATCGCCTCCCCGCCGGCGATGAACCCGCGGATGATCATCACCTCCGGCACCGTGTCGTACGCCCCGCCGGTGTGCCCGCTTAGGCCCTTGGATCCGGCGAGGGCGGTGAAGAACACGATGGCGTCGCGGCAGAGTTGAATATTGTGCTTGAGCGTCGCTAACTCGTCGGCGGACAGCTTGTCGCGCTTCGGATCGAGCTTCAGCGGCTTGAGTGCTTTGAGATCGATGGGGAATTTTTCGGCGTTCATGGTTTTGTTATCGCGGGAAGCAGGCGAGGCGGCAAGATCGGCAACTGAAATTTTGCCAACGAAGTGCTTGCGCTTTATGTTACACTTAGACCCATATGGCAGCCCTCCTTCAAAGCCCTCCGAATCCCATCACGATGCGGGACGTCGCAGAGATTTCGCAAACACTGGCCGAAGACCTGAGCAAGCTTGAGTGGCACAGCGAAGGATTCAGCGTTGAAGACTACATGACGCTCGACGGTGCATATTTCGTCGAATACATCGACGGGTGCCTGCAGGTACTACCTATGCCTAGTGCGATTCATCAGGTTATCTCTCATATTTTGTGCGCATTGCTGATGGCGTGGACCAAGCATGACCCCGACGCGCGGGCGTTGGGTGCCCCTTTCAAGATCATCCTTCGCGACGGCCAATACCGCGAGCCTGACGTTTGCTACATGCGCGGCATTAACGCACACCGCCGCACCCCAAAGTTCTGGACCGGTGCCGATTTAGTCATCGAAGTCATCAGCGATTCCAACCGCAACCACGACTGGATCACCAAGCGCCGCGAATACGCCATCAACGGCGTACCGGAATATTGGATCGTTGATCCCGATCAGCGCCTCATCAGCGTGCTGACGCTTCGAAACGATGCTTACGAAATTGCCGGCGAATACCGAGACAGCCAGCAGGCTTGTTCCGTGCTGCTTGAGGGGTTCGCAGTTGACGTTAAGAAACTCTTCGACGACGCTCTTGCTGCTTCGTGAGCATCTCACTGCGCATCCTCGCTTCTGGCTCAGCCGGTAATTGCAGCATTGTTCGCACGCCGGCCGGCGTGATCATGATTGATGCCGGTCTCTCCCCGCGCGCCACGGCTGACCGACTGGATGGAACCGGCGTATCACTCGACGACATCAAAGCGATTTGCCTGACCCACCTCGACGGGGATCATTATCAATCCGGATGGGGGAAGTTCATTGTCGAGCGGAAGATCAAAGTCTTTTGCTCCGATCGCAACCGCCGCGAAATGGTGACGCGCGACAATCACCCGTTCGCGCCGCTGGTGAAGGGCGTCGATTTCAATGTGTTTGAACCCGTGCCCCGGTTGTGCGCTTCGGCCGTCGAACTGCGGCACGATACCGAAGGCTCCACCGGGTTTCGGTTCGATTGCAACGGCAATGCCCTCGGCTATGCCACCGACCTCGGCCGCGTGCCGGCGAGTTTGATCGAGGCATTTGCCGGAGTCGATCTGCTGGCGATCGAAAGCAATTATGACCTCTCAATGCAGCTTCAGTCCGCGCGGCCGGCATTCCTGAAAAACCGCATCATGGGCGGCCGCGGCCATCTTTCCAACGCCGAATGCTACTCGGCGGCGCGGAAGATATTCGACGTCTCGCAACAGCATCACGGCCGGCTCCCCAGCCACCTGGTACTTTTGCACCGCAGCCGCGAATGCAACTGCCCGCATCTGCTGCGCCGGTTTTTTGAGCGCGACGCGCGCTTCGCTCATCGCCTCACGCTCGCCGAGCAGCACTCGCCTACGCCGTGGTTGAACCCGATCGCGCGCCCCAAGGCACCGGGCGAGCAGATGTTTTTCGGCTGGCCGCAGCCGGCGCCTACGCCGGCTTGGTCTCCTGTTTCATCTCCGGCTTGATTTGCACGAACGCGTCGGGCTTGTCCCATTCTTTTCCCCGGAACTGTCGCTTGGTGTTCACAATCACCTTGCCGTCCTTGAGCATGATCGCGTAACGGAACAACGGCGTCTTCGCCGGCCCGCCGGTGGGGATGCCGTTGATGTCGAACTCGCTGCCGTGGCACGGGCACTTGAGCGCCAGTGCGCCACTGGCTTTGAGCGTGCACCCCTTGTGCGTACATCGCGCGCTGGCCGCATAGAGCTTTTCCTGCTGCCGAAAGATCAACACTTTGTGCGACTGGCGAAATGCGTCATACACGCCGTCTTGCGCATATTGATCGATCGTGCCGGCGTCCAACGAGCCAGGCGGCGCGTTCTTCGCCGGCTG
>CAZXLA010000079.1:0-15508 GCA_964641895.1 uncultured Tepidisphaeraceae bacterium | reverse complement strand
CATGCACATCCGCCGTCCCGACGTAGGGTGTCAGGCCGAAGCCGGTGTCACTCGTCGGAAAAACGACGGTGGCGCTGGAACCCAGGGGCACTTTCGGGCCGTTGTAATACCGCATCGCGACGCGCAGCGGCTTAGGCGCGCCGCCGGGTTCGGTGAGGGTGGCGCTGGCGGTGTATTTGCCGATCGGGATGTCGAGCCAGGTGCGTTTGCTGTAATGCGTGAAGCGGATTTCTGTATCGAGCGTGAAGCTGTGCGAAAGTGGCTTGCCCTCGCTGCCGTCGAGCAGTTGGCCGTCGGGCTTCAGCGTCATTTCCACTTTTGAGCCGGCGGGGAACTTGAACGTTTCATCAGCGTGCGAATTTGGATCGCCCTGCTTGAGCTGGATCGACCCGCCCAGATAAGAGCGCGTTTCACCGGGTGACGCCGCCGCGCCCGGGCGCAAGCCATCGATGCGCCAGACGAAATTGCGCACCGCGCCGCGCGTCGAATCGAAGCTGGGCTGCTCCACGCCGGCGGGCACGAGCTCGCACAGATAATGGAACTCGCCGAGCTTGCGTGTCAGCCGCGCGGCGACCTTGTACGTGCCGTTGGGCACTTTGAGGGCGTAAGCGCCGCTTGCGTCGGTCTTGAGCTTGAATTCTGAAAATCCGCCGGCGACGTTGGTCCCGCTGATCTCCACGTCAACATCGCTGACCGGCTTGCCGTCCACGGTCACTACTTTCCCGGAAACGTGACCCGCTTTCACTTCCTGCTTCACGGCATCATCCGCACTGCCAGCGGCATTGTCGACCGTCGCAGTCGGCGCGGCGTCACGATCGCAGCCCCATAAAAGTACGGAGATGAGCGTCAACGCAAGCGCGCGGCGGCGACCGGTAGCACGAAGCATCAGGAACCCTCCTTCTGAACGAGTTAGGCAAGTCGGCGGAACAGGCGAATCCCAAACGATCATGCCGATCTTGTCCCACGTGTCCACCGTCGCGAACGCCGGGCCTACCGCACCCTCGCGGCAACGACGTGGGGTGGGAAAAGTTGGCGGCCGCTGAGTTCGACAATTCCTAACAGAATGTTAGGTATCGCAAAATCGCCATCGCTTCATAAGTATATTGTGCACATAATTTTAGGTTGATTTCGCCTCATTGTGCCACGCGGCACAATCGCGCTTTGCGCGAACTCGGCGAGTGCAATTGTCGGGTGCAAAACAGTGACGCGTAGCGGATGTGTTACGATTCACTCTTTGACCCCTTGACAAGCTCATTTAACCGTTTAAACTTCCCATTAAATCGGTTAACCTAATCATCCCGTTTGGCCAATGCACGGATTTGGAACGGCGGCGGCGGACGCGTGAGCGAGTCGGCATGCAATTGTCCTTCCGCAGCCTACTACATCGTTCTGAACCGCGTTAACTTGCTGTTACCGGTTCCGGGTGAGCAATCGCACTCTCGGCGATTACCACCCGAGCCGGGGCAGTTTTCCGTGCCGTCATCCTGCAACCACTGGCCTCTCTAACACGAATAATCTTAAGGATTTGTGTTGACGCGTGTGGGCAAGCCGGTGTTAACTGTCGCCTCGGGCAACGCTAGGCGGGATGGAGAAATCATGAGCAGACATTCTCGGAGAGCAATCCTTTTATCGGTTTGGGCGACTACAAGTTTGAGCTATGCGGCCTTGGGGGGCGTTTCATATCTGAGTGGCACGAGTTTTTACACCCATACCCCGATCAACGGCTCGGCGACGGGCGTCACCACTTCGTCTGATCCCAGCATGCCGTCATCCAGCAATCTTTCGATCGTCGGGTACACCATCAGCGCCACCGCAACGCCTCTGGGCGGAGTGGGCGGGCAGGCGGGGTCGAGTTCCACCGGAACCGCCCGCGCCGGCTACATCGCCAACAGCACTACAGCCAGCGTCGCGCTCAAGAGCGGCACCGGCATCAGCCAAACCGACCCGGCGGGTGGGACCATTTACGCCTTCAGCGAAACACGGCTTGATTTCAAAGACGCGACGGCCTTGAAGTGGGATTCGACCGCTCCCAGCTTCGGCCCGACGCTGACGCTTTACGGATCGTACACCGTGGCGGGAACAATCGGCGCGGGTGGTTTTGCGCGGTGCTTCGTCAACCTGGCGTTTTATCACACCAGCATCACCGGCGCGAATCGACTGGGATCGGTCGTATTGGACACGGGCACCATGAGCACAGCCGGTGCGTTTAACACGACGCTCACGGCCTCGGTTCCATCAGCGATCGCAAGCCTGGCCACCGGGACCGACCTGCTCATGATCGGCACAATACAGTTTCAGGCCGACAACGAACTGGCCCCCACCGAAGTAACGCTAATCGATTCGTCGTTCGGTTCGAGCAATTCCGGGCAGGTATCCACCTACGTCGGCCAATCCACCGGCGGCAACTGGTTTCAATCCAACACTTGGCAGGCAGACGACAACGCGTTAACCAACGCCCCCGACGGGCCCGGCGAGAGGGCTTACATTCCTAACGATCAGGGCGTTAACCGCACGTTTAACCTGGGCACGCCGGTGACCCTGGGCATTCTGGAAACCAGCGGATCGGCCGGCACCGTTTTCACCGGGGCGCCGCTGACGCTTAATAACTCCAACAACGCGCCCGGCATGATTTTTCAACGCGGCGACTACGGCAATCCGACGATGAGCGTGCAAACGCCGATTCAGGCCACCGACGTAATCACCGAAATCCTTAACGAGTCGGCCGGGCCGATTCTGATCCAGCAAGGACTTGGCACCAACGCGCAGGGCGCAACCATCGTCAAAACTGGCGTCGGCCCGCTGCAGATCGGCGGATTGATCAACCACACGCTTTCCAACGGCGCAACTTATGACCTGCGCCAAGGCGATACCATCTTTTCATCAAACCTCGCCGGCAACGGTTCGAGCGGGTTTCAGTCGACAGTGGACGTCGGCAGCGCCGGCACGACGGCCGCGGCGCTTTTTGCGGCCCCGCAGCAGCTCGATACGCTTTCCATCGGGGTGAACGGCAAAGCGCGAATCAACCTGCCGGGCAAAGCGGCCATCGCGGTGGAGAATCTGACGATCAACACGTCGGCCTCGAGCGCTAAGGGGCTTGACCTGGGGAACGACGCCATCGCCCTTCGGCTAAACCCCGGCACGCTGATCAATGCGATTCGCGATCTGCTCGCATCAGGCTTCAACAACGGTGCGTGGAACGGGCCGGGCATCAACTCCAGCCAGATTGCGCTGGACGCGGCCGGCAGCACTGCAGTGGGTTACGCTCGTGTCTCGTCAATCACCAATAACCCGGCACTAATGTTTCTCGGGCAGGCGGTCGATTCGAACGACATCGTCGTCCGCTACACCATTAATGGCGATGCCGATTTAAGCGGCGCCGTGGAACTCAACGACTTCACGCGGTTGGCGGCGAATTTCGGGCTTGCCGGTTTATGGACCGAGGGCGATTTTAACTTTAACGGTTCGACCAACCTCGATGACTTTACAGTTCTCGCGGCGAACTTCGGAAGAGCCCTTCCCGCCGATCTGCCGCGCGGTGCCGCCGTCCCCGAACCGGCGGCGGCGATCTTAGCGTTTACGGCGTGCGTGCTGGCACGGCCACGGCCCCGTTCTGGGTGGCGGCGGGCTGGGTTGCGGGAAGCAGTGCAGTGAATCTGGCGGCTTCATCGGCTCGACCCGTGTCCTTGTAGAACCGGATCAACTGCTTCGTCGCCGAAACGAAACCGCCGGGGCTTTTGTCGCGCCGGGCCACCGCCACGCCGTGACCGGCCAGCAGTTCCTTCTCCGCTTCTGCGTCGTTGCCGGCCATGTGGAGGCACAGGCCCAGATTCATTCGGTGCGACGCCGCTTCGCTGCTCTCGGCGCCAAACTTCGCAACGCTGATATCCACCGCCGCCCGCGCCAGCATTTGAGCCTCTTCGTGCTGATTCAGTTCGCGCAAAACCGATGCGAGGTTTGCCATGCCCACGCCGAGCGCGGGATGTCCTTCGGGCAGCACCTGCTTGCGGATGGCCAACGATTCGCGGAACAGCGGCAGACTTTCGGCGTACATCTTTCGCTCGCGCAGCAGCGTGGCGTAATTATTAATCATCGAAGCCAGCCCCGGCGTAAGCGCCGACGATGCACGCTTCTGCACATCGATTGCCTTACGATAGAATGGCTCAGCCTCGTCGAGCTTGCCCTGCGCCTGCAGCACCGAACCAAGGTTCGAAAGTCCCGTGGCAACCATCTGATGATCTTCCCCGAAGAATTTCGTTCGCATCGCCAGTGCGTCCCGAAACATCTGCTCGGCCTCGGGCAATTTGCCCTGCGTTCGCAAAACGAATCCGAGGTTGTTCAGAACCACGGCGATGTCAGGGTGCTCGCTGCCGAGAAACTTATACCGAATTTGGAGAGCGGCGCGGTAAAGCGATTCGGCCTCTTCGGTTTTGCCACGGTCGGCGACGGCCATGGCGAGGTTGTTCATGCTCGTTGCGACGTCAACACTCTCATCACCGAGCAGCCGCCGGCGCAGCGCAAGGCCTTCGCGTAAAACCGGTTCGGCTTCGGCGTAACGGCCCATGTCCAGCAGGGTGCCGCCGAGGCTGTTCATGCATGTGGCCACCTCACGGTTATCCGGCCCGAAGACCTTGATCGCCACATCCAAGGCCCGGCGGGCGTATTGCTCGGCTTGTTTGAGATCACCGAGGTCGCGAAACAGCTTCGACAGGCTGTTGGCGCAATCGGCCACGTCCTGATTCACCTCGCCGTTTCGAGCGACCGCGAGTTTTAATCCGGCCTCCAGGTGATGCTGCGACGGCCCGAACTCGCCGATCTCGTTAAACGTCACGCCGATGATCCGGCGGACGGCGATTTCCACTTCTGGTGAATCTTTCAGTGCCCCGTCGTCCACCTTTTTTGCCGCGGAGTTGAGTGCGTCTACGACTGAAATATCGCGTCCCTTGGCGCGCTCGGTAGCCGAAAGCAGCCACGGATTGGCTGCGCCGAGAAGGGTCTGCAAAAATCCGCTCACGGCCACCTGCCGATCGGCCTCCATCCGCGCTGCGGCGGCGCTGGTATCGGCTTCGCGGCGGGCTTGCACGGCGAGATCGCGCGAGCGCTGGGCGCGAATCAACCCGATGCTGGTTCCGATGACGCCCGCCACTAAAACCAGGAACGCGGTCGCAACACCGGCGACCAAACCCTTGTTCCGCCGGGCAAACTTGCTGAGTTGATAGACCGTGCTTGGAAGATGCGCCGTGATCGGCTCGTCCTTCAAATGCCGCCGAATGTCGACCGCCATCTCCGCCGCCGACTGGTAGCGCCGCGATTTCTCCTTGCTGAGCGCCTTGCCCACAATGGTCGTGACGTCGCCGCGCATCGAGCGATCGATGCTTTCCAGCGTCGTCGGCTCATCGTGGACGATCGTCCGCACCGATTCGGCGATGCTGGCCATGCTCACTTTATGAGGCAGCCGGCCGCTGAGCAGTTGGAACGCAATCACGCCCAGCGCGTAAACGTCGGAGCGAATATCGATCTCGCCGACTTCCCCGCTCGCCTGCTCGGGGCTCATATACGCGACGGTGCCCACGATCTGCCCGGCGCTGGTGTGCAGGGTCGTCTGCTGGATATTGGGATCGATCACGCGCGCCACGCCGAAATCAAGAATTTTTGGCTGTCCGTGCGGCGACGAGTCGTCGACGAGGATGTTGTCGGGCTTTAAGTCGCGGTGGATTACTCCGTGTTGATGCGCGTGATGCACCGCATCGCACACGGTGGCGAGGAGTTCGAGCCGTTGTGTCGTCAACAGCCGCCGCTCGTCGGCAAACTTCAGCAGCGGCGGGCCATGTACCCGTTCCATCACAAAGTACGGCTGCGGCCCATGACCCGCCTGATGCGTGCCCGCTTCGTAAACCTGCGCAATTCCCGGATGACGCAGGCGCCCGAGCACCTGCGATTCCTGGCGAAACCGCGCCAGCAAGGAAGCCGACATGACCCCCGGGCGAATCATTTTCAACGCCACCACGCGACGCGGATTTTCCTGCTGCGCCTCGTATACACTGCCCATCCCGCCCTGGCCGATGCGTCGAAGGATGGTGTACGGGCCGATTGTTGAAGGCTGTTCCTCGGCGAATGTGTCGAACGCCGAACCGCGTTTAATCGCCGCGGCCACCTTGAGATTCTCACCCAGTTCGGCCACCAACGCGGCGCAATCGGAACACAATTTGAGATGGTCGCAAACCGTCGCCTGCGAAGGCTCGTCCAACTCTTGCGTGCTGAAACGCTCGAGGTCGACGATATCGGGGCACGAATCACTCATGCCTGGCTCTCGAACGAATCACGCAGCTCGCGAATACGCTTCAGTACGCGGTGTTTTGCGTTGTAGACCGATTTAATAGTCAACCCCAGGATTTCCGCCACATCGGCCGGAGGTTTTTCTTCACGGACGACGAGCTCGAAGGCTTGAAATGTCGACTGCTCAAATTCGCTGCGCGCCTGGCGCAGGCAGTCATCGAGCACGCTGGCTTCCCATTCGGTATCCCAGATGCCGCTGCCGTGGGTTTCATCATCCGGCACTTCCGACCAGAAACCGCTTTCGGGTTGAGCCAGCTTCCCCCCGCCGGCGCCGGGCGCGCCGCCGCGACGGAATTTGAGCGATTGGCGGTAGGCAATGCCGAACAGGAACTTGCTCAGCCGGCCCTTCGATGGGTCGTAACTGCCCTTGCGATACGCCTAGGCGAACGCAAGCAGCGTTTCCTGCGCCACATCTTCGGCATCGGCCGGCTCTTAAGGCCCATGCTGCGGGCGAAGCTCACCACCGGCCGGCGAAATCGTTCGGCGAACGAACCCCACGCTTCGCGATTATCGAAATCGCGAAGGTTCTGAAGAACGGTGGCCGTGGTGACCCATGTCATGCGTTGTGCTGCGTTGGCGAACGCGCACAAAAGCTTACCCTCCAGAAAGTTACAAATTGAGAGAAATCACCCGCCGCCAAAGCAATTTTCGGCGGCGACGCTGTTGACAAGCGCCCGCCGTCGGCGGGTCCGCGAGTAATGTATAAAAATTTTCAGCGGAGTTTTGAGCGGCAGATGAACGCGGATCAACGCAGATCAAGTCAAAGCTGTTGGCTGATAGTGCATCAATGCACCTGTCTGAATCTACGTTCATCCGCGTTCATCTGCGGCCAGTCAATGTTTCTGCGATTCCGTTTTCGACACCGGCCAACCCATCTGCACCAGCCAGCGGAAGTGCGATCCCACCGCCGACCACATTGTTCTGTGCGCTGCGTACCGGATACCGAATTCCTTGCACGTTTCCTCGACCACCTTTGAAATGGCCGGGTAATGCACATGGCAAATTCGTGAGAACAAATGATGTTCGATCTGATAATTTAAACCGCCTAGGAACCACGACAGAAAGCGATTTTCGCGTGCGAAGTTGACGGTGGTTTGCACCTGGTGCACGGCCCACTCGGTCTCCATCCGTTCGCCGCCGTCGGGCAACTGAACCGGTAGCGGGAATGAGGCTTCTTCGACGCAGTGTGCCAACTGAAACACCACACTCAAAACCACGCCGCTGGTGAACGCCGCAATCGCATACGTGCCGAGCGCCGCCCACCACGGGTGAAGCAGCAGCGGGATGCCGAATGCCAACGAGAAGAAAACGACTTTCCCGCCGATAAAGACCGCCAGATCTTTCCCCCGCGGCCGGGGAATCTTGTGGTCGCCGATCTTGCCTTTGGCGACCTGAAGAAAGTCGTCCAACAGATGCCATTTCACGGCCAGAAACCCATAGAGGAACCAAAGGTAAATGCCCTGCAACCGATGAAATTTGTAACGCGGCTGGTGCGGCGAAAGCCGGCCGAGCATGCCGACGTTGATATCGTCGTCATGCCCGTCGATGTTGGGGTAGGTGTGGTGAAGCGAATTGTGCTTCCAATCCCACATGTATGAACTGCCGCCCATCATGTCGAGCGAGAGCGCCATGATCTTGTTAACCCACGGACGATCGGAGTACGCGCGGTGCCCGCCGTCGTGCTGGATGTTGAACCCTATTGCGGCCACAGCCAAGCCGAGCACAATCGCCAGCGGCACCACCAGCCACCACGGCATGGCCACCAGCAGCAATACGAGATAGACGGTGAAAAAGGCCGTCAGAATCGTCGCCGACTTAATATACATGGCCGGGCAGTCGCGTTTGCGACGACCGGTTTTTTCAAGGTATTCATCCACCCGCCGCCGCAGTTCTTTTACAAAGCGATCGCTTTTTGAGAACTTCAGGGCTTGTGGTTTGTCAACAGTCGGGTTTTCGATGGATGCGCTTCTGGCAGTATGTGCTTCAGGTGTCAATTCAGAGCCTCGTTTAAATCTTAAGATCGATGACGGTCGTCAACCTTCGGAGCATTCTAGCCGAGGTGGTCGCGTTTTGCCTCGGCTCGGCAACGAAAAATTGGTTAAATTCTCGTCAGCTTAACGCAAACAAACCCCTTCCACCATCGGTTTGACGCCTGCCGATGCACCAAAAAACGCGGGTGGCGAGGATACGGCCACAGGCAACGTTTTTACAACAGGAGGCGTAATGTTGTTGAACTTACCAGTGGAATTATGATATAATTAACGGACTGAGTGAGATGGGGCTTTAGTTTCATATACTGGAGCATTGATGTTGCAGAGCCGCCGCCGAATGATCGCTGCTTGTGTTAGCGTCGCCACGTCGTTGATCGCCGTTTCCACCGTCCACGCCCAGCGCGCCGAGGGGATCGACGTCTCGGCTTGGCAGGGAACCATCAACTGGACCACGGTTGCGCGCGCCGAAGCCCTAGGCGGCGGCGGGAAGCAGTTTGCGTTTATTCGCTCGTCGCGCGGCGGGACGACCGGCTTTTACAATCAATCCGACCCCAACAATAACAACAACCTAAACACGCTTTCGCAGCGATACGACGATCCATTTTTCGTAAGCAACATCACCAACGCCACCGCCAACGGCATGCTGGCCGGCCCCTACCATTTCGGCCGGCTGGACATTATTGCCACGACCGTGAACGCGAACGGCATTGCCAACAACGGCACGGATGAAGCCAATCACATGATCGAGCAGGCCGGGGCGTGGATGAAGCCCGGATACCTGCTGCCGGTTTTTGATTTGGAATCCGGGCAGGCCGAACGCACATCGGCGCAACTTTCACAATTCGCGGTGGATTTTTCGAACCGAATCTTCGCGGTGAAGGGCGTTCGGCCCATCGTCTATTGCAGCCAGAACTACGCCAACTACGTCAACACCACCGTGCCGGCGGCGTATCCGAATTTGTGGATTGCGCGCTGGCCGAACCAATCGAATCCCGAATCGATTGATATTCAAAACATCAATCCCCCGCCGTCGCCGGCCGGGTCGAACGTGTATGGCAAGTGGAATCCGACTTTCCCGGCGATTCCCAACCCCGCGCCCTGGACGATCTGGCAATACGCCAGCACCATCAACGTACCGGGCATTGGCGGCGGAACGGCGAATGTGGATGGCGATGTGGCCAACGGCGATATCGAATACATGAAAGATTTTCTCGTGCCCGCCTTATGGCAGAACGACAACTCGGGCACTTGGACGACCACAAGCAACTGGAACACTGCCCTTGACGCTTCCGGTCAAGGCCCCGCGGGGCGGCTTCCGGGTCAGACCACCGCTGGCCTGAACGATACCGTAACGCTCGATCGCCCCGCCGCGGCAATCACCGTTACCGTGCCTTCGGGCAGCTATTCCATGCGGCGGCTGTTCAATCAGGAAACACTCACGCTCACCGGCGGCACGCTGAATGTTTCGCGGCACGCTCGGCTGTCGAATACCACGAATTTCAATGGCGGGGCGCTCAACGTCACGGGCTCGGGTTCGTTGGAAAACAACGGCGCCATCAATTCCACCAACGGCGGAACAATCGCCGCGGCAACGTTCATCGGCACAGGAAGCATCAACGCCACCGGGGGCGTTCTCACCGTGGGCAAGGTGCGGCAGGCGAATCTGACAACGCAGGGAACCGGCGTGGTGAGGTTCGTTTCGGCCGGCACGACCTCGGTGAGTGTTTTCAACAGCGTGACGCACACCGCCGGGCAGATTGATCTGGGCGACGAGGCAATGGTGATCAACTACACCGGCACTTCCCCCGCCGGCGCATTGCGCGCCGATTTGCTGGCCGGTTATGCCAACGGCGATTGGAACGGCCAGGGCATCATCAGCACGCCCGCCGCGGCCGATGTTTCGCGGTCGCTTGCGATTGGTTATGCCGAAGCGACCGATTTGGGTTCGCCCGCAACGTTTTTGGGCCAGACGATTGACAGCACATCGCTGCTGCTTCGCTCGACCCTCTATGGCGACGCCAACCTCACTCGCACAGTCGATCTCGACGATTTTACCGCGTTGGCCAGCAACTTCGGGCTGATCGGGCGTTGGAGCAAAGGCGACTTTGACTACAACGGATTGGTCGACCTGAACGACTTCACCCTCCTGGCATCGCAATTCGGAAAATCACTGCCGACCGACCTGCCGCGTGGCTCGGCCATTCCCGAACCCGCCGGATTGTTGGCGTTGGCGGCGATCGTTGCCACGCTGCGACGAAATCGCTGATACCGTATTTGACCCGCCTTACGAGCGGCGAGTGTCAGCGACCCGATTCCCGCAGCAAGGCGACCGATGGCTAACGCTTGCCGCTCGTTCGTCGCATCGTATGGGCGGCCGTGACATCGGCCTGACGATTCAGCAACCGCCCGATGCAAGCCCGGCGATTTCCAATACAATCCGTCACGAAAGGATTTGCCTATGCCGCTTTCGCGACATGGTTTGTGGGAATTGCTCATCGGCACCGCGGTGCTGCTGGCCGCGTCGGCGTTGCTCGGGTGGCTCTGGTGGCCGTTGGCGTTTGCGCCGCTGCCAGTGCTGCTGTGGCTTTTCGCATTCTTCCGCGACCCGAACCGCACCGCGCCCGGCGATGCTCAACAATGGGTCAGCCCCGCCGACGGCACCGTCAGCGATATCGGCATCATCGAACAGGATGAACACCTCGGCGGGCCGGCGTTGCGCATCGGCATTTTTCTTTCCGTTTTCAACGTGCACGTCAACCGTTCGCCGTGCGACGGCGTGGTGACGAAAGTGATTTATAAAAAGGGAAAGTTCGTCAACGCGTTGCACCACGCGACGGCGTCGGCGGACAACGAATCGAACACGATCATCATGGCCGACCGCGCAACCCAGCGGCCGATCGCCACGGTGAAGCAAATTGTCGGTTTGATCGCCCGGCGAATTATCTGCGAGCCAACCGCCGGCACGACGCTGACACGCGGGCAGCGCATCGGCATGATCAAGTTCGGCAGCCGAACCGAGTTGAGTGTGCCCATGTGGCTCAACCCGCAGGCGACCGTAAAACCAGGCGACAAAGTGAGCGGCGCGAAAGACGTAATTTGCACAGTGACACTCTCGCCATCACCCGAATCACGTCGGGAAGTAGCCGTAGTTGAACGCAGATAAACGCAAAAGTTGAGAGAGGTCATCCGATTGCAACACAGCGCCCCTTGATAAAACTGCGCGGCTGACTGACCGCGTTTAACCATGCACGACGACTTACACATCATCAAATACAGATCGCGCGGCCACCGCAGCCTTCGGCGCAAGCGGCTCGGCCGGCGGGCGTATATTCGGTCGGTGCAACTCTTGCCCAGTCTGGCAACGCTCGGGAACGCGGTGTGCGGGTTCGGGGCGATTTACGTGTCGGCGTTCGCGATGAACGATGCCGGCAACGACCCGTGGGCGCAGTTCTTCGCCAAGCACAGCTTCGTCGCGGCCTGCGTGCTCATCCTGCTTTCGATGGCTTTCGATGCCCTCGACGGCCGTCTGGCTCGGTTCGCGCGTCACACGACCGATTTCGGCGGGCAACTCGATTCGCTCGCCGATGCCGTCAGCTTCGGCGCGGCGCCCGCGTTCGTCGCGTTGCAGGTGTTTAAGGCCAACGGGCCGGATACCGCCCTGCCACTGTCGCGGCTCATCTGGGCGATCGGGGCGATCTATTTCTGCTGCGCCCTCATCCGCCTCGCCCGCTTCAACGTAAGCAACGAGCACGGCGAACAGGCGCACATGAGCTTCCTCGGACTCCCCTCCCCCGGCGCCGCCGGCGCGGTGGTGGGGTTGATTCTTATTCAGCAAGACCTGCGTACGATCAGCCTAAGCGTGCAGTCGACGGTGGTCACGGTGCTGTACTACGTCGCGACGGCCATGATTCCGGTGGTCGTCCTCGCCAGCGGTTTGCTGATGGTCAGCGCCATTCGTTATCCGCACGTGGTGAACAAATACCTGCGCGGCAAGCGGTCGATTCAGTGGTTGGTCGGCATCGTCGCGGTGCTTTTGCTTTTGCTCATCTTCCCCCGTTATACGCTGGGCCTGGGCATGATCGCCTTCGCCGCCGGATCGCCGATATGGTTTTTCGTGACGCGCCGGCGACCGTTAAGAGGGTCGATCGGGCCGACGGTGGCAACTCAACCGGTCGAGCAAAGCTGAACCAGCGGTTGCGATCACTCCACATCGCCCGAATCCCGCGCCGCCGGGCCGGTGCTCACAACGCCTGTCATGGCGGTGCTGTGCATCGCCGGAACGTTGGCCACCGCCACGCCGTGTTCGAGTAATCTTCGCCCAAGCGCCTCGGCCTGATCCGCTTCGCCGTGCACGATATGCATGACCGTTTTGGGCGAGATGCCCGGCTTGAGAAACGCCAGCAGTTCATCGCCGTCGGCGTGCGCGCTCAGGCCGTGCAGCGTCCGAATCTGGCACTTCACCTCGTAAAAGCGGTCGAGGATTTTCACGCGCTGCTCCCCATCCTGCAGCCGCCGGCCCAGGGTGTGCGGGGGAATCCAGCCGGTGAACACGATCATGTCGGTCGGCCGTTCGACGCTCAACTTCAGATGATGCAGCACGCGGCCGAACTCGCACGTGGGTGAACTGGCCACAATGATGCACGGCCCGCGATCGTTGTTGATCTGGCGGCTTTGCTCCCCGGTGCTGGCGAACTTCACCAGGTTCATCGCTTCCTTCACCTTTGGAAAGTTGAGCATGGCGATCGATTCATCGTCCCACAAATCGGTGTGCTCGCGGGTGACCTGGCTTATTTCAACACCCATCGGGCTGTCGACGTACAAGTTGATTTTCGGCAGCTTGCCGTCCTGCACCTGCTTCATGTAATGCCAGAGCATCGTCTGCGTCCGACCGACGGCGAAGCTCGGCAGGATGAGTCGCCCGCGCGATTCAACAATCTGCTGCACCGCCGCGGCAAACTGCGGTTCAATATCATCCACCGCCGCGTGCTTGCGTCCGCCGTAGGTGCTTTCGGTGATGATCGTGTCGAACGGCTGCTTAAGAGGCGTGGGGTCGCGGAAAATGGGCGTATTGGGCCGGCCGATGTCGGCGGTGAACAAAAGCGACTTTTTCGCCCCTGATTCCGTCCATTCCATCACCACATAGGCGCTGCCGAGAATGTGGCCGGCATCAAAAAACGCGAACGAGACGCCGTTGCCAAGATCCACGCGCTGCTCATAAGGAACCCGCCGGAACAGTTTAAGCACGTCATGCGCATCGCTGCGCCGGTAAAGCGGATGAACCTCATCCGCCGCCGTCTCGCGTGAACGGCGGTTGAGGTAATCGGCGTTTTCTTCCTGAATCTCCGCCGAATCAAGCAGCACCACCCGCGCCACATCCACCGTGGCCGGCGTTGCATAAATGGGGCCGTCGTAACCGCGCTTCACCAACACCGGCAGTTTGCCGCAATGATCGAGGTGCCCGTGCGACAGAACCACCGCATCGATCGGCCCGGCGGGCAGCGTCTCATTCAACTGCCTCGCCAGTTCCCGCTTGCCCTGATACATGCCGCAATCGAGCAGAATACGCTTGCCTGAAACATCAATGAGATGGCACGACCCCGTGACGGTACGATTTGCGCCGCTGAATTCGATTCGCATGCGGCGCAAGTTACAACAGTGTGTATAATCCGCCAACATCCGCCGGCAATGGCGCGACCGATCTTGAGCACCCGTAGCTCAGTTGGATAGAGCATCCGCCTTCTAAGCGGATGGTCGCTGGTTCGAATCCAGCCGGGTGCGTTGGTTCAATCTTTAACCAGCACGGGCTGACGCGCGTTCCTGCGCCGGCTCGATCGCAGCGATCCGCAATGGGGTGCCGTTGCAGCCCAGCGCGCCGGTATTTTTCCCCCGACGTAAGTCATACTTCCCCGCCGACTGCATCATCACCGCGGGATGGATCGCGAGTTGTTCCCCCCACTTGTCGCGCAGCTCGCGGGCCATCAGCGCCAGGCGCGCGTCCAACTTTTTCTCAGCCGGTGGCTTATCCTGCTTCGGCCCCAACTTCATCCCCGCCAATTTCATCCCCGCCGCCGCCTTTCCCTTGACCGCCGGCCCGGGCTTGCGTGGCTTCAAGCGCCGGCCCCACCCCGGCACGTTGTCATAGCTGATCGTCAGCCCGATCGCCGCCGCCGCCTCTGCCGCACCAGGCTCGTTGGCGTGCAACGCGCCGATGGCCGCATTCATCGCCTTTATCTCCGCCTGCGTTTCCAGCGAGAACCACCCCATCTTGTTCACCACGCCCGGCGGTTTGGTGTGCGTCGCCACCTTTACCGTTTTCCGCCTCGCGAGTTTGGGCTTCGCCTCGGCCGTGTTTGAATGCTGGCCATTGGATCTTGTGATTTCCCCCCCGCCCACATCCTTCGCCGTTCCGCTCATCGCGATCGGCTCCCGGCTGCTCTCGGGCAGCACCACCGGCAACACGTCGCTCCAATGAACGCCCGGCGGAATGGGGAACGCCACGCGGTCCTGGCGCATCTCCCCGCCGTTGGTCACGCACGGATACCAGAACGGCGTGCCGCCGGCGGTCACATCACCGGTATCGTTTTCGCGAATCCGCTTCTGCCAGAAGATGTGCATGCGGGGAACGGCTGTGCCGTCGTCGGCCTTCATCTTCCCGCGTGCCCCGGTGCGAAACGCGATCGCGGTAAACCCCATCGCCTCCCAGAAGTGGTTGGCCGCCAAATCCTGCGCGCACCAGCACGAATACAACTTGCACCCGTAGGCGCTCCGCTCAAACTGCGCCGACAACAACTGCGCCGCCACAAGCGATCGGCGGTACTCCGGCAGCACGTTGATCTGCGTGATATACCCAACCTCGTCCCGTTTAAAGTACCGGTCGGCCGCGATGAGGTAGCCGATGGGCGTAGTTGTTAGTGGCGGGTTGTTAGTTGTTGGTTGCGGATCGAGGGTCCGGTGATTTGCCTCCCCACTAACAACGGACAACTGACAACCAACAACGGCCTCCGCAATCAGCATTTGCCCCAGCCGAATCTTCCCCTCCAGCGCCGCCCGCGGAAGGAAGCCCACTTGGCGCGCGTGCTGTTTCTGCAACGCATCGATGAACGGCAGATCGTCCATCATCGCCGCCCGAATGCCCACCGCCGTCATCGGGCGATCGCGCGGCACGGTCGTCGTGAGCGCATGAA
>CAZXLA010000078.1:13665-15521 GCA_964641895.1 uncultured Tepidisphaeraceae bacterium | reverse complement strand
GATGACGTTTACGTGCTGGCCAACAAGCAGCTTTCGGCCACCGCCTCGGGCAAGCACTTCATCAAGGCGTTCATCTCCGATCGCACTGCGCAGCTGACGGCGCGCATGTGGAATGCCACGCGGGAAATCTTCAATTACCTGCCCGACAACGGCTTTGTAAAGGTGCGCGCGCGGGTTGAAAACTACCAGAACAACCTGCAGGTGATCATCGAATCGGTCGGCCCGGCGATGGATGGTTCGTACGACATTGCCGATCTGCTGCCGACGACACCCAAAGACGTGCCGCAGATGCTTGCCAAAGTGGATGAGCTTCTGGGCAGCGTGCAAAACCGCCATCTCGCCGCCATTGTTCAGGCGTTTCTTGATGACAAAGACCTGATGGCCAACTTCGCCCGCGCGCCCGCGGCGATGAGTTTTCATCATGCTTACATCGGCGGGCTGCTCGAGCACACGCTCAACGCGATGGAAGTGGCCGATGCCGTCATCAAATTCTATCCGGGCCTGAATCGTGATCTCGTGTTGGCCGGCGTGTTCCTGCACGACATCGCCAAAACCTGGGAACTCAACTACCAAACCGCTTTCGGCTACAGCGACGGCGGGCAACTGGTGGGTCACATCGTAAAGAGCGCGATGTGGGTCGAAGAAAAATCCAAGGCCGCCGAGCTTTCGCTGGGTGAAAAAATTCCTCGCAACGTGATCGATGTTCTCCAGCACATTATTCTTGCTCATCATGGCGAGTACGAATTTGGTTCACCCCGGCTGCCCAGCACCCCCGAGGCGATCGCCGTCCACATGATCGAGAACATGGACGCCAAGCTCATGATGAGCCTCACGGCCACCAGAGGCGAAGGTGTATCCGACGGTAGTTGGACGGAATACCAGAAGGCGTTCAACGGCAAGTTGTATCGCCCAGACGTAGCGCCTGCCGACGCGCCGCTGACTGAAGAAATCATGCCTGAACCTGCCGTGCTAATCGCGCACCCCGGCGGGTCAGAGCGCAGCACCGCCCCGGCTCCGACAATGTCAAAGCCGCAACCCATCGCAGAACCGGCAAAGGCGCAGCTCAGCAACCCGTTGTTCGCGTCCAACGCGCCCCGAAACAAGTAGACCGTCTTGCAACGTCGACAAACACAAGACGGGGCGCGACGATCTGGCTTTCAGGCCATGTCGTGCGAGAACGGACGACGTGATTTTTGCGCGCCGCGCACGACGACTCCGCACGACTTGAGCTAAGGCTCAAACCGTGGCACCCGACGCGGCACCCGACGAATGATTTCATCCGGTGGTCGATACGCACTCGGCCGCCGCGTCGGAAATGAGTTGCGCGGCTCGCTTCATCGCTTCCTCCGTTGATGACACGCGCGACCGCAAACTCTGCACCGATGTAAACGGATGAATTGCGTCGGCGGCAATGGAGCCGCAGATCGCGCTGCACGGCACACCCACCTCGCGACAAATATCGGCGACCCCGCCGGGGACCTTTCCGCCGCCGCTGGTGGTGTCGAAGCGACCTTCGCCGGTGATGCATAAGTCGGCACCGCGAAGGCGGTTACGAAGGTTCGTTGCGGTGATGACCAACTCTGAGCCGGGGCGCATGGTCGCGCCGAAAAACGCCATCATGCCGAACCCCAATCCACCCGCGGCGCCGGCGCCAGGTCGTTCGGCGATTTCATCCATGCCGCACCGCCGCGCAAGTTGCGCGAGCCAGAGATCGAACTGTTCGATCTGCTCGTCGGTTGCCCCTTTCTGTTTACCAAAGACGCGCGCTGCGCCGCGCGGGCCGTAGAGCGGGTTGGTGACGTCGCAGGCGACGGTGATATCGACCCCCGCGAGTTTATCGCCGCGGTGGGATTTGA
>CAZXLA010000078.1:0-13565 GCA_964641895.1 uncultured Tepidisphaeraceae bacterium | reverse complement strand
TCGCAGGCGACGGTGATATCGACCCCCGCGAGTTTATCGCCGCGGTGGGATTTGACTCTCACCACGCGTGGCAAATCGCGGCCACAGAGGGGTTCGGTGAGGCTGGTGGGTTCACCGCCGTCCAGCAGCACGGGCAGGCCGGCGGCGTGGCAGCAGCCGATTCCGCCGTCGATCGTCGCGCTTCCGCCGATGCCCAGGATGATCTTCGTGCAACCTTCTTCGACCGCCGCCAGCAACAGTTCGCCGGTGCCGAAGGTGGTGGTGGCTTCGGGGTTGAGCTCGTCGGGCTTAAGCAGTTCGATGCCTGATGCGCTGCTCATTTCAACGATTGCGGTCCGATCGGGAAGGATGCCGAAGATTGCATTCACTTTCATCTCGGGCAGCGGCCCCGTGACGCGTCGCGTGACAAGTCGTCCACCGCACGCGCGGATCATCGTGGAAACGAATCCCTCGCCGCCGTCGGACATGGGGCAGAGATCGATGACCGCATCCGGCCGCGCGCGCCGAACGCCGACGGCCATTGCATCCGCCACTCGCTCGGCGGTGAGGCAGCCTTTGAACTTGTCGGGAGCGATGACGACTTTCATGCATGGTTCCCTCGCCCGGTACGCCGGGAGAGGGGGTTAGAGATTCACAAACACAGACCCCACCGCATTCTGTCGAACGATGCCGAAGCGAACTCGGCCGGTTTCCGGGAGCACGTTCATGAGGCCCGCGAAATCCTGGTCGCCGCGGACGATGTATCGGCCGATTTGCACGATCACGTCGCCCGGCTGCACTCCCGCCTTCGCCGCCGGTGAACGCGTGCTGACTTCCATCACCAGCATGCCGGATTCGACCGGGATGCCGAACTTCTGAGCCATGGCCGGCGAGAGGGCCTCCACCTTTAGCCCGAGCCGATCGCGCGCCACGGCCAGACTTTCCGGCAGCGGGAGATCTTTGGCGGTAACGGTTTCAGTTTTGCCGTCGGCAAGCTCAATGCTCACCTCGTCGCCGTTCTTGAGTTTAAGCAGTTGAACGTAAGCATCGAGAATATCGCCGATGACGCGGCCGTTTACTTTTTTCACGGGTTGGCCGTCAAACGTCACCTCCGATGTCACTCCCGCGGGCGCCTTGAGCGTGCGGCGTTCGCGCAGTTGAAGCGGCAGATCGAGCTTGGCGGTCTGCTTGGGCGAAAGCAGTTCAGGAATCAGATCGCGCAGCGTGTTCACCTGAATCGCAAACCCTATGTTCTGTGCGTCGCCGCGAATGGCGGTGTTGATGCCGATGACTTGCCCGTACGCATTCAGAAGCGGGCCGCCGGAGTTGCCGGGATTGATGGCAGCATCGGTCTGCAACACATCTTTGAGCGAAGTCTGTGCGTTGATGGGCAGCTCGCGGTGCAGTGCGCTGACGATGCCGGTGCTCACGCTGTGCGAGTAACCCAGTGGGTTGCCCACGGCGATGACCGGTTCGCCGATCATGAGATCGCTGCTGTCTCCCAGCGGCAGCGTGGGGAAGGGGCCTTTGTCCTGAATTTTCAGCACGGCCAGATCGGCGTCGGCATCCGAACTGATCACCTCCGCGGGGAGCTTGCGGCCGTCGGAAAGCTCGACTGTGACAGTTCGTGCGCGGTCGATGACGTGATGGTTGGTGATGACGTAGCCGTCGCCGTGCGCAATAAACCCGCTGCCCAGCGATCCGGCGTCGCGTTCGATAATCTGCCCCGGGCCGAACTGCTCAAAAAAGGAATCGCCGCCGAATGCGCTGACGCGCTGGCGGACGCGCTTGGTGGCCGAGATGTTAACCACAGCATCTTTACTCTTCTGAGCCACATCCACCGCGACCGTCCTGCGCAGATTGATCCCCTCCGGCGCCTCGGCGAGCACGGCGGTCGAGGCGATGCCAAGCGCAATCAGCAAATTTCTGGCTTTTAACACGTGTTTCATTCTCTAAGCATATCCACGAAACGGCGGAAAGTTTGGAGCCGCAGATTAACGCAGATTAACGCAGATTGACGCAGATAATTCAGAGTGGTTGATCCGCAGATTAACGCTGATACTTCGAAGGTCCGTTCATAACAGCAGAAGGGTTGCCAACGCGTGCCGCAACCACCTCTTTAATCTGCGTTAATCTGCGTTAATCTGCGGCTACAACCTCTTTCGTACGGGATGGAGTGAACGACGATGAAGCCAATCAACATCTGTCTGGTCGGTCAGAAATTCATGGGCCGCACGCACAGCAACGCATACCTGAAAGTGAATAAGTTCTTCGATCTGCCGCTCGCCCCGGTTATGCACACGATCTGCGGGCGCAACAAGGCCGAGCTGGAGGAATTCAAAACGCGCTGGGGCTGGCAGAACGCGACGACCGATTGGAAGACCGCCGTCGCGAATCCTGAAATTGGTTTGGTCGATATCGGCACGCCGAACAATCTTCACAAAGAGATGGCGATTGCCGCGCTCGAAGCGGGTAAGCACGTCGCGTGCGAGAAGCCGCTGGCCGGCACGCTCGCCGATGCCCGCGAAATGCTGACGGCGGCGAAGAAGGCGAAAAAGTGTCAGACCTTCGTCTGGTACAACTACCGCCGCACGCCGGCGGTGGCGCTGGCGCATCAGTTTGCAAAAGCCGGCAAGCTCGGGCGGATCAATCACGTGCGCGCCGTCTATCTACAGGATTGGGCCGGGCCGGACGTTCCGCTCATCTGGCGGTTTCAGAAAAAAGTCGCCGGCTCCGGCTCGCTGGGCGATTTGGGGGCACACAGCATTGATATGGCCCGCTTCATCACCGGCGACGAGATTACCGAAGTCACCGGCGCAATCGCCGAGACGTTCATCAAAGAGCGCGCCATCGTCGAGCAGGGAAGCACAGGCGGCATCGCCGGCGGCAGCCGCGGGACGGGCAAGAAGGGCAAGAGCGACGTGGACGACGCCGTGCTATTCCTGGCGCGCTTCAAGCAGGGTGCGGTCGCCAGCTTCGAAGCGACGCGGCTCGCCGCGGGCAACCAGAACAAAAACGGAATCGAAATCAACGGCGACAAAGGGAGCATCCGATTCAATTTCGAAGACATGAACTACCTCGACTTTTACGATGCCACGCTCGACCGTAAGCAGCAGGGCTGGACCAAAATCATGGTCACCCACGCCGGCGATCACCCCTACGCCGCCAACTGGTGGCCCGATGCCCACATCATTGGCTACGAACACGGGTTCATTAACCAGACTGCTGATATGCTGAACATGCTCGCCGGCAAACCACCGGTCGTGCCGATGCCGGATTTTGCCGATGCATACGAAACGCAGCGGGTCGTCGAAGCGGTGCTCATCAGCGCGGCGGAGCGGCGGGCGGTTCGTGTCTCAGAAATGAAGTAAACCACCAAGGCTCCAAGGCACGGAGAAGAGAAATACGTACCAAAAGGATCGGCCGTGAACTCCTCTGCTTGGTGCCTTTGAGCCTTGGTGGTAAATACGAAATGCAATGGCGTGGACTTCCCTCTGCGATCTTCAAGACCTCACCCCCGACCAAGGCAAATACGTCGAAATCGACGGCTTTCAGTTGGCGGTGTTTCTGCATGATGAAAAGGTCTACGTGCTTGACAACCTCTGCCCCCACGCGGGGGGAAGCATGGCGGGGGGTTGGGTGGAGGACGGGTGCGCGGTGTGCCCGTGGCACGCGTGGGCGTTCAAGCTGGAAACCGGCGAACTTCACGACGAAGGCGCCTTCGGCGGCGGGGCGATGCTGCGGACGTATCCGACGCGTCTCTACAAACGCGACGGTCTGCCTGATCTGGTGCAAGCAGAATTGCCGATGCCGTGAGCAGATTCATGTTGCACAATCCACATTCCGATAGCTATAGTTATAGCTATGAAAACCCTGCAGATCACGATGCCGGCTGAATTGGTGCGATCGCTGGAGAAGAGCGCGCGCGATGAGAAGATGTCGCGGTCTGGGTTCATTCGCGAACTCATTCAGAAAGACCTGAAACGCAGGCGGAGGGAAGAACTTGAGCGGCAGGACGAAGAAGGATATCGGAAATTTCCAGTTCGGCCGGGCGAGTTCCACGCGTCGACCAAAGCCGCCTGCCAAGACGATGACTGGGACGTCTGGGAGAAACTATGGAAAGAATCGAACGCGGCGAGGTCCGCTGGTGCCGGTTCGAACGGCCGAACAAAACGCGTCCGGTCGTCGTCCTCACGCGCAACGGCGCGATCCGCGCCCTTCACGAAGTAGTCGTCGCCGAGATTACGACTTCGATCCGAAACCTTTCCACCGAGGTGCTGCTAACTCCCGCCGACGGCATGCCGAATCGGAGTGTCATCAACCTGGACTGTTTGCATTCCGTCCAAAAGCGATCGATCGGCGGCTTAATTGCAGTTCTTGGCGAAGAAAAGTTGGCACTGGTTCGGGTTGCGTTATTAAACGCGCTGGGGTTTGATGATTAGGCCAAATGGCCTAAAAGATCGACCGCATCGGACTCTCGAGCCGCAATCACAATGTTTTCTGCCGGTGGGGCCGGAGAAAATCGATCTGAACGTACTCCGAACATCGGTTCGGTCGATAGTAACCGAGCATGGTCGCTCCCCAGATCAGCATCATCGTCCCGGCGCTCAATGAAGCCGCTAATTTGCGCGCGCTGACGCAGCGCATCGCAGCGGCCATGGCCGGCCGGCGGTATGAGATTTTGATCATCGATGACAACAGCAAAGACGCCACGCCGACGGTGTGTGCCGAACTGGCAAGCGATTTTCCGCTGGAGTTGGTCGTTCGCACGAAACCGATCAATGGTTTGGGCGGGGCGGTATTGCACGGGTTCTCGGTGGCGCGCGGCGATATTCTTGTGGTGATGGATGCCGACCTGCAGCATCCGCCGGAGAAGCTGCCGGAACTCATCGCGCCGATTGAGTCTGGCGAAGCCGAGTTCGTGCTGGGAAGTCGTCATGTGCCCGGCGGCAGCACCGGCGAAACATGGGGCGCGTTCCGCAAGCTCAATAGTTCAGTCGCAACCATGCTGGCTCGACCGTTCAGTGGTAATGCTCAAGACCCGATGAGCGGTTTTTTTGCGCTCCGCCGGGAAACATTTAAGCGGGCCGAGCGATTGATGCCGCTGGGATACAAAATCGGCCTCGAACTCATATGTAAGTGCCGCGTTCAAAAGGTGACGGAAATCCCCATCCACTTCGCCGAGCGCACCGCCGGCGAGAGTAAGCTGAGTTTGCGCGAACAATTTCGATATTTAGAGCACCTCAGTCGTTTGTACGATTTCTGCTATCCACGGCTTTCGCCGATCGCCAAATTTCTGATCGTCGTCTTGCTGGGCTGGTCGGTGGGGCTGGCCATTTTCCTGTTGACGCTGCATCAGGGCGTGAAGACTGCGTGGTCGCCGATCGTTGCCTACGTCGGGTTCATCGTCGTCACGGCAATTTTCCACCGCCGCTACATCAAGGCGCAACGCGAATTCCTGTTGACCAAATCGCCGTGGGGCGAATTTGCACTGCTGTGTCTCGCCGAATGGCTCGCCTGCGCCGCCGCGGGTATCTGGATGGCCGAGCGGGTACCGGGGCATTCCCCGACGGAAATGTTCGTTGTCCCCTTCGCCGTCGGCACCGTTGTCCGGTACGTCCTGCGAAAAGAACTGATGCACGACATCCGCGGGCTGCGGCGGGAGATGCGGGCGGAAGAAGTGGGGTAGCGTGATTTCATACGCTAAAATTCGGAATCGCTTGGAAAGCGATGACAGACAGGAATGTCTGCCCCACCGGTTCGACATTCGAGCTTCGTCATTGATTCGGGATTCTGATTTCGCCACTCGGATTTGCTGCCCCTTCGTGCCTTGGTGTCTTGGTGGTAAATTGCAGCCATGCAGGATTTCGAAAAGCTCGGCGTGTTCTACCTCGGGCGTGAATATGATCTGAGCGCTCGCAAGCAGCGCGACAACCTTTTACTTTATGAAAGCAAAGACCTCGTCACGCACGCCGTGTGCGTCGGAATGACCGGCAGCGGCAAGACCGGGCTTTGCCTCGGCCTGCTTGAAGAAGCCGCTATTGACGGCGTGCCGGCGATCATCATCGACCCCAAAGGCGACTTACCCAATCTGCTGCTCACTTTTCCAAACTTGCAGCCCGCCGACTTTCGGCCGTGGATCAATGAAGACGAAGCGCGACGGCAGAACGTCACGCCCGATGAATTCGCCGCCAAACAGGCCGAATTATGGAAAAACGGCCTGGCAAAGTGGGGCCAGGACGGCGCGCGGATCAAGCGATTGAAAGACGCCGCCGAGTTTGTCGTTTACACGCCCGGTTCGTCGGCGGGGCTGCCGATTTCCATTCTCAAATCGTTCGCCAAGCCCGATCAGGCAATTATGGAAGACGGCGAAATGCTCCGCGAGCGCATCGCCATCACCGCCACGAGTCTGCTCGGCCTGCTGGGCATTGATGCCGACCCGATTCAATCGCGCGAGCATATCCTGCTGAGCACTCTCTTTGGCGTGGCGTGGAATGCGGGGAAGGATATGGACTTGGCGGCGCTGGTCGGCCAGATTCAGCAGCCGCCGGTGCAGAAAATCGGCGTGATGGATCTGGAGTCGTTCTATCCATCCAAAGACCGTTTCGGTCTGGCCATGCGGCTGAACAACCTGTTGGCCGCGCCGGGGTTTGGGGCTTGGATGGAAGGCGAAGCGCTCGACATCCAATCGATCCTGTACGGCAAGAACGGCAGGCCGCGCATCGCGGTTTTCTCCATTGCGCATCTGGGCGACGCGGAACGAATGTTTTTTGTTTCGCTATTGCTGAATCAAATGCTCGGCTGGGTGCGCGGGCAAAGCGGCACGACAAGCCTTCGCGCCATCCTCTACATGGATGAAATCTTTGGATACTTCCCGCCGGTGGCAAACCCACCGTCGAAACAGCCGTTGTTGACGATGCTCAAGCAGGCCCGCGCGTTCGGGCTGGGCGTGGTGCTGGCGACGCAGAACCCGGTCGATCTGGATTACAAGGGTTTGGCCAACTGCGGCACCTGGTTCATCGGTCGCCTACAGACCGATCGCGACAAACAGCGCGTGCTCGACGGACTGGAAGGCGCCGCCGCCGGCGCATCGGCAAAGTTTGATCGCGGCAAGATGGAACAAACGCTCGCCGGGCTGGGCAGCCGTGTTTTCCTGATGAACAATGTGCATGATGACGCGCCGGTGACATTCGAAACCCGCTGGTGCATGAGCTACCTGCGCGGCCCGATGACCCGGCAACAAATCAAGCAATTGATGGACCCGTTGCGCGTCGCGCAAGCCCCCTTGCCCGCGCCCCACGCCGGGTCAGAGCGCAGCGCCGCCCCGGCTCGATCTGCCGCAAATCCACAAGCAACGAAATCTTCCGAGGAACTTCGACCCGTCTTGCCCCCCGATGTGCCGCAGTTTTTCCTGCCCCTTCGTCAGCTTCAACCCGACGATGCCAAGCTGGTCTATCGCCCGATGCTGCTCGGCACCGCTAAGGTATTTTTCGCCAACACTAAAGCGGGCATTACCGTCGACACATCGGTCGCGGCAATCACGTCATTGAACGATAGTGCCGTCGTCGCCGATTTTGCCGATGCCCAGACGATCGAGCTCACCGAAGCCGACTTGGAGAGAACCCCCGTCGATGGTGCCGCCTTCAGCGCCGTTCCTTCTGAAGCCGCCAAAGCCAAAAGCTATGCGGTATGGAAGAAGACTTTCTCAGATTGGTTGTATCGCACGCAGCAGCTCGAAGTATTTTCGTGTCCGGGGTTGAAGCTGACAAGCAAGGGCGGCGAGAACAAGCGGGATTTTCAAGCCCGCTTGCAACAGGCCGCCCGCGAGCTGCGCGATGATTTCGCCGACAAGCTGCGGACGAAGTTCGCCGCAAAGTATGCCACGCTCAACGAACGCATCCGCAGGGCCGAGCAGGCGGTGGAACGCGAGAAGGCTCAGGCGCAATCGAGCACTTTCGGAACGATGCTGTCGGTCGGCACGTCGATTCTGGGGGCGTTTCTCGGTCGCAAGAAGATCAGCGCGACGAACCTGGGCCGAGCAGGTTCGGCGGCGAAAAGCGTCGGTCGCACTTATGAGCAGAAGCAGGATGTGAACCGGGCGGAAGAGAATGTGGAAGCCGCGCAGGCGGAGCTTGCAAGGATTGAAGAAGATTTCAACGCCGAAACTGCCCGCCATTCTGCCGAAGTAGAGGAAATCACCCGCGAAGTCGAACCCATCGCTATAAAACCCAAAAAGACCGATATCACCCTGCGGGTACTGGGTTTAGCATGGCTTCCGCATTGGGAAACCCCCGGCGGCACGTCGACGGCGGCGTGGAAATGAAGGCGTCAAACGACGGTATGAAAATCTGCTCTTGGCATGCGCCGAATAATCCGCATAATGGCCCATTCGACATTGCAAGCCGGTGGAACTGGTAACGCCGGCGGAAGACGAGGAACATCGCTTATGGGTCCGACCATTTCCGCTCTGGTCAACCTTTTCAACGCCGATCAAACCCTGCGCGAGGTGCAAGCTCGCCTGGAGGCTGCAAGCAAGAACGTCCGCATTCAGGAACGCCGCGTTCATGATCTGCAAGATCGTCAAAAAGCCGGCTTGGCACAGATCAAATCGCTTACGGCCAAGAGCATGGCGATGGACGTCGACCTGCGCGGCCGCGATGCGAGGATTGAAAAGCTTCGCTCCCAGCAACAAGGCGCGAAAAACAACAAAGAGTATCAGGCGTTCTTAGTCGAAATCAGCACGGGCAAAGTCGATCGCGCCAAGGTGGAAGAAGATGCGCTGAAACTGGTGACGCAGATCGAAGGCCAGAACAAAGAGCTTGAAACCATCGTCGCCCAGATGGGAGTCGAGCAGACCAAGCTGACTGAAATGAAGGGTTCGATCAGCGAAACGCTGGCCGGACTGAACGCCGAAATTGACACAGTCCGCCCGGCGCGCGACGGCGCCGCGGAAGTTATTGGCAAGCTGTCGGAAAAGGCGCTGAAGGTCTACGAGCGTCTGGCCGAGCGCTACGACGGGGAAGCCGTCGCCCCCATCGGTCAACCCGACCCCCGCCAGGAAGCCTATAGCTGCATGGCGTGTCACCTTGAGCTTGTCACTGATATTTATAACAAGCTCAAGACGAAGGACGAACTGGTCTTCTGTCCCAACTGCGGCCGAATTCTGTATGCGCCGGTTGAAATGAATTATGCCCAGGCCGTTAAAGCAAAAGCCCCGGGCCAGCGCGCCGCCGCCACCAAAAAATCGGCCGGGCTGCGGCAGCCGGGCAAGCCGTTCGATCCGGTCAAGGCCGAGCTAGACAAACTGCTACGTAAAGCGTCGCAGGAATCGACCAAGAACGCCGTCGCCGCCGGAAACAATGCGGTGGAGTTTGAAGTCTTCATCGAAAGCAGATTTTTCGGAATTTACAAGGGCCAGCACATCGACAACTTCCGACGCACGGCGCGCTATTGCCTGCACGAGTCCGGCGTGATCAAGCAGATGGACGTGTACGAAAAAGGCCAAAGCCCCACGTCAACGCCAACGCCACCGGTATCCGCTCCGGCCCCTGCGACTTTGGCAGCGGGCGATGACGGCGAGCCGCCCGCGGTTAACGCGGTTGTCGATGCTGTCGTAGATGCCGATGCGTCGCCCGCCGAATCGTCGGGGCACGAATCGTCGGGGCACGAATCGTCGGCGCACGAATCGTCGGCGCACGAGGCGGCCCTTCCCGATTCGACCTCACCGGATTCAACCGAGGCCGACGCAACATCCGCCGACCGCACACCCGTCGATGACGACGCAGCCGTTTCGCAGTCGTAGAATGCATTCAAACCCACGGCGCTCGAACCTGTCATCCCGAACGGTGCTCCGAAGCGAACTCCTTTTCGGGATGCCTCCTTCGCCAAGCGATTTCGCCGAACGATGCGACGAACGATCGCTATTCAATCAACCGACCACTTCCGCCGAAATCGAATCCAGCGCGTCCACGTCCGCCGTATCGGTCCCCGCGCCGCCGACGACCATGTCGGCGAAGCTGTCGGCGTTGAAGAGGCGGTCGTTGCCCGCGCCACCGTCGAGGCTGTCGACACTTCGGCCGCCGCTAAGCGTGTCGTTGCCGCTTTCGCCGAACAGCGTGTCATTGCCATTCTCGCCGGCCAGCGAATCGTTGCCGTTCCCGCCGCGCAACATGTCATTGCTGCCGCCGCCGGTGATGGTGTCATTGCCGCCGTAGCCGCGCAGTTCGTTGGATAGCGCGTTGCCGGCGATCACATCATTCCCCGCACCTCCGAGCAGGCCTTCAATGTCGCCGGCGATCAGATCAAACTCGGTGCCGATGTTCCCATGTTGCTGCAGATCATCCGGCGCGAGCAGCACCGTGTTGGTGCGGCGCGTGTAGTCGGCAAAATCGTAGCCGTCGCCGCCGCGGAGGATGTCCGAATCGTCTAAGTCTTCCCCGCCCGAGAGCGTGTCGTTGCCGCTGCCGCCGTCGAGGCTGTCGTTCCCCCCGGCAAAATCGTTGGTCACATCATCGCCGATGAGCTGATCGTTCCCGCCGACCCCGCGCAGCGTGTCATTCCCGCCCAGGCCCACCAGCGTCTGCCCCGCGCCGCTGCCGCTGATCTCATCGTTGTTGGCGGTGCCGATGACCGTTTCAAGGTCCGACCGCATATCGTCGTTTTCGTTGATGAAGCCGTCGTTGGCCACGTCGTCAATCGTCACAATTACTCCGCCGGGCAGCGAGCGGTTTTCGTAGGTGCCCACGTCGCTCCCCACGCCGCCGCTCAGCGTGTCGGCGCCGATGTTGCCGAACGCGGCGCCGGAGCGGCTGTCGATGTAATCTCCTTCGAGCGTATCGTTCCCCTTCCCGCCGGAAACAAAATCGGCCGCGCTCCCGCCGGTGACTGAATCGTTCCCCGCGTTGCCCAGCAGCGTGTCATTCCCATCGCCGCCGTAAAGCAGTTCGTTGCCCGGTCCGCCGTTGATGCTGTCGGCACCGTCGTCGCCGAAAATCTCCAGCCGAAGCGCCGTGGCGGTGAGCACGGTCACGGTATCGTTGCCATCGCCCAGCCGCACCACCAGCCCGTTAAGCTCATCGGTGTTGTTCTGAAACCCGCTGAACCGCTGAAACTCTTCGCGCGTCACGACGATGTTCAACCCGTTCAGCACGAACGTATAAAATTCTCCCGATTGCGAAATCGTCAGCGTATCGTTGCCGCTGGTGCCATCAAACACCGCGTAATAGCCGTTGAGATTCTGCGCGTTGATGATCGATTGATCCTGCTCGACGCTGGTGATCGAGTCGTCATCGCCGCCGGAAATCTGCGACCGATCGGTGCCCGCGCCGCCGTTGATGGTGTCGGCCTCACCGTCGAACGCGCTGATAAAATCGTCGCCGGCATCGCCAAAGATCGAATCGGTCCCGCCGTTGCCGACGATGTAATCCACGCCCGCGCCGCCGCGCAGGGTATCGTTGCCGTCTTCGGTGGTGTCGGCGTCGTTGTCATCGCCGTAGATCGCATCGCCCCCGCCGCCGCCGGTGACGCTGTCGTTGCCGTCGTCGCCGAAGAGGGTATCCGCGCCGGTGGCATTGTCGTCGGCATCGCCGGTGATGATGTCATTGCTGCTCCCCCCGCGCACAAAATCATCCCCCGCGCCGCCGGCGAGTGTGTCCTTGCCTCGCCCGCCGAAGAGTTGATCGTTCCCCTCGCCCCCGCCGAGCGAATCATTCCCGCCGCCGCCGCGCAGGGTGTCATTCCCTTTGCCGCCGCTGAGTGTTGTGGGTGCAGTGATGGATGCGTCGATGGTCACAGCGTCATTCCCCGCGCCGGTGTCGACGGAGATGGAGGTGATGCCGGCGTAACTCTTGCTCTTGTTCGCTGCGATGGTGGACGAGCCGTTTACGCTGACGCTCGCGGCCCCGAGGTTGCTGATGCGCGTCAGCCCGCCCACCAGCGCAATGACGATGACATCATTCTGCGTGGTGCCGGATAAGCTGATGGCGGAAAGAAGCTTGCGCGTTTCGAGTCGTTCAATCATCTGCGGCGGCATGATAACAGTGCGCAAGCGGTGGGGCGATGGGGCCATGAAGCCGCCGCAACACCGCCTCGCCCGGTATCCCGGGAGAGGGCCGGGGTGAGGGCTCCCAAGGTGAACCTAAACCGTATTTAACGACAGCCGCCCGTCCCCGCCCGAAATTGCTCTTGCGCCGCCGCTACACAAACGCCTCAATCCCATCCACCAAATCGCGGGCCGTGGAAGTATTATCCCGCCGGGCGCGGTCGAAGCCGGCGCCGCCGAAGAGGGTGTCGATGAGGCCGTCGCGGGCGTAGAGAATGTCGTTGCCGGCCTGGCCGTCGAGCAGATCGCGGCCGCCGCCGCCGTCGATGGTGTCGTTGCCGCTGCCGCCGAAGAGGCGGTCGTCGCCGCTCCCGCCGTGGAGGTTGTCGTGGCCGGAGTTGCCTTGAATGGTGTCGTTGCCGCCTTCGCCGAGGAGTTGGTCGTTCCCTCCGTCGCCGTACAAGCGATCCGCACCGCCGTTGCCGACCAGAATATCCCTGCTGGCACCGCCGCGCAGGGTGTCGTTTTCGCCACCGCCGGCGATGCGGTCGAAGCCGTCTTCGCCCATCAGCGAGTCTCGGCCCGGTGAGCCGATGATGGTGTCATTGCCGCCGCCGGCCCAAATGGTTACCGATTGCTCGCCGTCGCCGACATAGAAGTCGGCGCAAATGAAGAGTTGGGCGGCTCCGGATTCATCTCGCACGCGGCGCGGGCTAGTCAGTCCTATGTTTTCGACCACCTCAATATTGTGGTTCGGCAGTATGGTATAAGTGACTTCATCGGGGAATTGGTCAACATCGATTGTATCACGCCCCGGGCCGGCATCGAATTCCGTTAGATCCGCTCCGGCGACAATCTTATCATCACCCCCCAAGCCCTCGATTCGCCAATCAAACCCGTTGGCGACTGGCATTGCGAACACGTCATCATATGGCGTCCCGCGAATCAAAACTACATCGCTCAAGATGTCCTGTTCATCATCCCCTACAAACACGGTGGGCGGCAAGCCACCAGGTTCATTTGTAATTCCGGCATCAAACCGAATCGGAACGTCGCGGTCGGAATAGTCAACTATCCCAAATTGATCAAATACATCGTTACCCGGACCGCCGTTGCGATATTCGGCGGTCCCTAGAAAATCGTCACCATTTCCGCCATACAGGGATATGGGCGCTTCCGCAGGGATGCCTTGCACCTGGTCATCCCCATCGCCACCGTGGACGACAACTTGGGATATGTCCGCGGAGACAAACCGCGACAGTTCCCCGTTAAAATGCACGATGACATCCGGGCCGTCCACTTGGCCGAAGATTACATCGTCGCCTCCTGTTCCAACGATCGATAGCGTACCGTCGTCAAGCAGTTCGACTGACCCAGCTGCGGCAAGCAGGGTACGCATTGGCAACGGCTCCCAAAAAAACGGACAAGCGCGTACATTCTCATGGACGAATTTCATTTTGGGGCGTTCGGGACAGTCACCGTTTTTGATAGCGACCGAAAAAGGTGTCACGAACTTCATAAAGACTTTTCCATTCGACGGCGGCAT
>CAZXLA010000077.1:0-15728 GCA_964641895.1 uncultured Tepidisphaeraceae bacterium | reverse complement strand
CGAACCAGGACAAAGAGAGCCAAAATCTCTTGTGCTACCGTTACACTACGGGGTAAGAGGAGGGAGCAAAGTTTGTGGATGACATTCTTCAACCCGGAGGCCACGCCGCCGAATCGAAGAATGAAGCGATCCGCAAACTCTTGCCAATCCTTCGCTTACCATTCTGGCTGACGGACCAGACCTCTCAGCAAAGCGTGCGGAATCGTAGTTGTTTTGCCGGAACTGTCAAGCGGGGGTGCGGAAAGCGACGGCTTCCACAGCGCCATCGCCTATGACCCGAATGACGCGTCAATCGATAAACTCGTAGCTGCAATCGACCCTTAAAACGCGATCAACCTTTAGAGTTGATTTCCTTAAGGAACTTATCCGCCTCGGCAATGCTGGCTTCCATCTGCTTGATCAGGCCCTCGATTTCTTTGCCCAGTTCCATTTCGGTGCCTTTGAGCGATGCAATGGCTTGTGCATTCAAATTGCTCTTGATGAACAGCACGCGGTCTTTGAAACTGGTGAGCACGGGATCCATTGCCTTGGCGGCGGCATCCATCCTCGTGAGCAATCCGTTGTAGCTGACCTCGGTTTTGTCGTAGAGCGACTGGCTCTTGCCTTTGAGGTTGGCGTCGTTGATCTGGCCGATTTCGCCTTTCCATTCAGTGAACATGGCGGTGCCGACGTTGCGCACCGACGCGATGCGCCCGCGGACGGCGTCGGCCTGGCTGGCGCAGGCTTCGTATTCTTTATTGAGCTTGTTGTACATCTTTTCCAAGTCGCCGCCGTCGAAGTTGACGACCGACTTGAACTGTTCAAGCGCGCTAGTGAACTGTTCTTTGGCTTCAGTCTGCTCGGCCGACGCCTTTTTTACATAATCCACGAGGCGTTCGCGTTTGGCATATCCGCCGAAGTTCTCCCACGCGTTGTAATAGGCTTCGCGGGTGGATTGGCAGCCGGCGATAAGAGCAAACAGGCACATGTATACCAAGGCAGGGCGCATAACAGGATTCTCCAATGGAAAACTTACTCAGGAATTCGATGGGCATAACCAATACCGTTATCAATCCGGCGGACGGGTTCCCAATCTTTTTTATAGTCGGCGACGGCAAAGTGCGTCTGGCCGGCATTGCTAAAATAAGTGGCGACGCTGGTCCCTTTCCAGTCGAACTTGGTCAGACAATCACGCAGTATCGCGGCGAGGCCGGGCGAAAGGTTATGGGCGTAGCCGAACGCGGCCGACGGGAAATCGCTCGATTCGTGGATCACCCGATAATCGCTTTCTTTAATCAGCCCGGCGCCGGTCGAACGCTTGAGGACGTCGCTGGCGACGGCGGCGGCTTTGTAGGTTTTTTTGGCGATCCCGTCGATCGACGCATCCTGCCCGCCGGAATATAAAATGCCGTAGTCGCGGCCCGGCAACAGGTTGAAATCTTCCTTGAGCGCAACCAGCGGCGCTTTATAGCCCGAGTTGCTGCTCGCATCGGTCAGGGTAAGTTCGCTCGCCTTCATGTCTTGAACCCTCTTCATCGCGCTGTCGGCTGGCACGATGATCTGCATCTTGTAGAAACCTTTGTTGTCGTCTCCCGCCAGCAGACTTACCGGCACAAACCCAGCGGCATTCACGGCGATCGGTACGCCGCCGGTGTTGAATGCGGTCAGATGAAGCTTCCCGTCGCGCAGGGCTTTTAGCTGCGCTTCGGTTGATTCAAACTCCACATATTGCACCGGCTTACCCGTCTGCTTGGAGACGTATGCCATGAAATCTTTAAATGCTTCCTTAAACGGCGCCGAGTCTTCGGCGGTCACATAGCTGAAAAACAGCGTCGGCGGATCGACTTGCTTGGCGGCGTCTTTCGGCGCGTCGGCGATCAAGTCGCCGTCGGCGTCGACGTAGCGGTCATCCATTTTGTTCGTCACCGGCACGCCCAGGCCGGTGAGTTTGATCAGTTCGTCGTCCGTCTGCTTGATGAATTCCTGCGACGGATTTCGAACCAGCGAAACCCACGCCAGCGCAGAAACAACGCCCGCCACCACGATCAGCGCAATCGTAACCAACAGTAAGCTGCGAACGCCGCCGCGGCGATAGACCCCGATACCCATACGATCACCTCGTTAGCCGACAAGAGTTCCTTCGCCGGCCATGATACCCCATGCACCGCCGCGGTTTCCAACATTGCCCCTTTTAAGAACTTGCATGCACCGCCGCGACCGCAGCCGGGGTGGGTGGGGGTTCGACGGGTCTCACGCTATGCAGCGCGCCCAGCCGTCGCAGCGTTGGGAACGCTTTGGCGATGGCGGCGACCACCAGAATCGTCGCAAATCCGCCCGCCACCACCGATTTTACTTCACCAAACCAATGCGCGGTCACGCCGGATTCGACCTTCCCCATCTCGTTGCTGGAAATGATGAAGATCTGGTTAACCGCCGACACACGCCCGCGCATGCTGTCGGGTGTCGCCAGTTGCACCAGGGTGTGGCGAATGACAACGCTTAAGTTGTCGAACAAGCCGGTGAACGCCAGCATCAGGAAGCTAAGCCAGAAGTGGTTTGAAAGTCCGAACACGATCGTCGCAATCCCATAACCGGCGACCGCCAGCAGCATATTCCGCCCGGCGCGCATCGGCGGGGGCCGGTGGGCCTGAAAAATCGCCATCAGCACCGCGCCGATCGAAGGCGCGGCCATCAGCAGGCCGTACACCATCGGTTCGTCGCCCGGATTCTTGGCCAACCGGTGTGCAAACGCCGGCAATAGCGCCGTCGCCCCGCTGAAAATCACCGCCAGCAAGTCCAGCAGCATCGGGCCGAGCAGCACCTTGTTGCCGGCGACGAACTTTACCCCCGCGGCCAGGGTCGTCCAGGTCATCGGTTGCTTCGCGCCGGCGGCGCGCACGTCGGGCAGATAGAACGTCAGCACCATGCACAGGAACATGGCAACACCGCTGACGGCGTAAGCCCACGTCACGCCCCAAGTGGCAATGATCAGCCCCGTAAACGCCGGTGCGATCGATGCCGCCAGCTCGAAGAAACTGCTGTTCCACGTCACCGCATTGGCGAAGATTTCTTTCGGCACGAGGTTTGGCAGGATCGAAGCGCGCGACGGCCGGCCAAACGTCAGTGCCACCGCATTAACCACCAACAGGGCAAATACCGCCGGCAGCGTGTGCCAGAACGCCAGCATCAGCGGGCACGCCACCAGAAACACCTGCGTTAAAATCAAAACCCGCTTGCGACTGAACGTATCAGCCACGTGCCCGGCGGGCATGGCCAGGGCGAGCAGCGGAATTACATTGGCAAGGCCGATCATTCCCACCATCAGCGACGAGTGCGTTTTGGCATACACATCGTAGTTGGCGGCGGCGGAAAGGGTCTGGCTGCCGATGATTGCCAATACGAAGCTGGCGCAATAAAGCCGGTACACCGGCACCCGAAATGCCGCATATGGGTCGTGTTTCTGGGGTGCCGTAATTTCAACCACCGGCGCCGGGGCAACCTCGGACGTGGCGCCTTCCAGCACCTCGCTGTCTCGGCCTTGCGTGTGGAGCGGATTCGGGTTTGCTTCGTCCATCAATCGCCCCCAAGACTAGCCGCACCAACAATTTCCGCTAGCAATCACGCCGTCGCGCGCGGTATCATGGCTTTCAACCCACTCGCCCGATGCAGAACAACGACCTCGACGCTCGGTTTCTCTCAACCCTCAGCCACGACCTGCGGGGTGGATTGCACAGCGTGCAACTCGCCATGGACATGCTCCGCGGCGACGTGCTCGAAAGCGTGCCGATGGAGCAACTGCTCGGCGACGTAGAATTCGCCCGCCGATCGCTCGTTGAAACGGGCGCGCGCGCCGAACGCATCGTCTGCGCCCGGCGCATTCAACGCGGTACGATGCCGGTGCGCTTCGGCGAGGCCGATATCGTGCCGGCCGTGCAGGCCGCCATTCGCTTTACGGCGCTGGCGGAAGAAGACGCCGTCAATCGCGTCGTCCTCGAAGCGCCCGAGCGCGTCGTCGTCCGATCCGACGGCCGCCTCGTCAGCGAACTGCTCGGCGGATTGCTCGATCACGCGCTTCGTACTGTCGTCGGAGGGAAAATCCGAGTCGTCCTCGACGCCGGCGGATTGCTGGAGGTCGCGGTCGATAAGCCATGGATCACCAACGAACTCAACGCGGTGCTTGCCGTCGCGACGAACGACCCGCCGTTCGGCGAGCCGACGCTGGGGCTGTATGTAGCGGCGGGTGTCGCGCGGTTGATTAATACCCAGCTCCGCGTGACCAGCGACCGCGCCGTTCAAGTTGCTCTGGCCGTCCAAGCCGCCGGCACGCCAGCAGAATGTTGAGCCGCAGATAAACGCAGATAAACGCAGATAAAGAGAGAGCGGTTGCACGATGGCAACGATCGTAGATTCGGCGTTGGAATCATTCATTCGACAATAAAGCCCAGCCTTGGTCCGCTGCTTGCGTAATCTGCGGTTCCAACTCTTTCTTCATCTGCGTCCATCAGCGTTCATCTGCGGCTAATCAGGTCATCTCGTCAAAACAACCCACAACCGGCAGCGGGCCCACCAGCGGGGCGGCATACGCTTTGAAGGCGGCGGTGATGTTGTTCCCGCCGGCTATAAAGGCAGCATCGAGGTGTTTGGTTTCTCGCGCCACGGTTTCCAACGGCGTCAGAAACGTCTCCACCGTGTACGGGCTGGCGCTGATTCGCTTCATGGCCACGCTTCCGCTTGCGCCTTTTGTGCGGCTGTGTTGAACAGCCACCTGCCCGACCATGCGGGCTTCTTTGGCATCCACATCGCTTACGAATCCGGGGAACGACCGCTGCAGGTAGCCGAACGTGTCGGCCCGTACGCGCAGCTTTTTTCCTCCGGCGGGGGTGAGTTTTTTAAGGCAGAGCGCCGCCATGTAGTCGCCCAGCGCGCCGGTGCCGGCCAATTGCACGTTGCCGTGGGAATCTTTATCAAGATGGGTTGAGAACGATTCGGTCCAGGTCTTTTTTGTAGCGGGGTTCATCACGCCTTCGCTCACCGCAATCAGGCACCGACCTCTCTTCTGGTAGACCGTATCAACATCAGCGAGAAATTTCTCTTCGCTCAGCGGGGCTTCGGGGACGTAGATCAGGTGCGGGCCGTCTTCATCGTGCTGCCGCGACAGCACCGAGGCGGCGGTGAGGAAGCCGGCGTTGCGGCCCATGATCACATCAATCTTGATTCCGGGGAGCGATTTATTATCAAAATTATCCCCCGTCATCGCCGCCGCCACGAATTTGGCGGCCGATCCGAAGCCGGGGCAGTGATCGTGGACGCGCAGGTCGTTGTCGATGGTTTTGGGAATGTGGAAGACCTGCAGATCGTACTTTTCTGACTGGGCCAGGTCATGCACGATGCGCGCGGTGTCAGCCGAATCATTCCCGCCGATGTAAAAGAAGAAGTGAACGTCGTGCTTCTTGAAACTGGCGAAAATCTTGCGGCAATAATCGGCATCCGGCTTATCGCGCGTGCTGCCCAGCGCGGCGGCGGGGGAGAGGGCGATTTTTTCGAGCAGTTCGCGGTTCTGCCCTTTGAGCGGGATGAACTGCTCGTTGATGACCCCGCGTACGCCGTGCCGCGCGCCGAAGAGTTCATCGATGTGTGTGGACTTGATCACTTCTTCGATCACGCCGACGAGCGATTGATTGATGACGGAAGTCGGCCCGCCGGATTGGCCGATGACTGCGTTGTTTTTGCTGCTCATAACGACTCGCTCTCCGCGGTTAGTAAAGGGCAGCAGATAATAGTGGAGGGAGGCGTCACCGCAACTGCCTGGAGCAACGAGGCCCGGTTTATGCGGCGCGGCGTTGCGGCGGCACGGTGATGTGCGGTTGCTCGATGAGCCTTAGCGGTTGCAAGGCGGCTTGAAGGGCGGGCTGGAAAGGGGCGATTTCCGGCTTGCGCCCGAAGCGAGTCGACGTGCGCCGTTTGTACATTCGCAACCGCGGGGTGCGAAGACCGAGCAGCACGGCAAGCCCTACGGTCGCCGAAGCGCGGCCCGGATCGGGGACGAGGGTGAATGCGAGGTCGTCAAAATAAGCCTGATTGTTCGCCATTGCATCGGTGGTGGAGAAGTCGATCTGAACTTCCGAAACGAGTTGAGCAAAGACATTAGCGCTGTCATAACCAAAGTAGGTTTCGAGGCCCGATCCGCCGTCGTTCGCATCGGTACTGCTTCCTATCGCGGTCTGCGTGGAAAGCACCGTTCCGGTTGCCGATACGAATCGCACGGTGAGCGAGTGCCCGGTGGTCAGGCTCGAAACAGTGAACCCGGCTTTGGTTACCGCGTTGCTGGTGGAATAAAACGCGCCGGCCGAGTCGCTGCCGAAGTCGATCGTGTAGGTCAACGTTCCGCCGCTGCCGGCGCTGCTTGTGTTGTTGACTCGGAAGCGGATTCCGAGCGTATCGGAAGTCGAAAGGTTGCTGGTGTTGAACGACTCGCCCGACGGCGATCCGGTGGTGGTGACGAATATTCCGGTCATGCTCAGCGCGATATCAGGGATGTAGCTCTGCGTGAAGCTGATGTAGTTCTGAGGCGCGGACAACCCGGTGACAAAGCCGGTGAACGCCTGAATGGCGGCGAAATCGGCATCGGCTTCCAGCGTCACTTCGGCTGCAAAGCCGGCGCCGCTTCCATCGAGATCAATCGTCTGCGAGCCGGCGGGGTCGATGGCGCTGGTGCCGACGACGCGCGCCGGATCGGTCACGACAGCGGCGGAAGTCGCGGCGGGCAGACTGCCGAGCAAGGCAAACAGCGGCGCAAACCAGATCACTTTCATTGTTGTTCTCCCAATCATGCATTGCCCCGGCGCGACTTAAATCTCCTCGCGTCCATATATGTAATCGACTGATTCCGGGGGGCCTCGGGGTTTCCGATAGGTGTTAACCACATTCATACGCCGGCGAGGGCTCGAATAAGTAGGGCAGGCGTTACAGATGGTTTTACCCTTCGTTCTCGGACGTGTCTCGAGCATGCTTTGCAATTCGTCGCGCGATTCTGACAATCAGCTGAAATGAACGAGGCGCAGTTTAGCGTGGTGCTGTTCACGTCCCCTCCGCCGGGCATGACGTCGGTCGAGGCCAATGCCGCCGCCGTGAAGGTGGACGGCCGGGAGTCGCTGCTGCGCGCCGTCGAGATGTTTCTCAACCGCGAGGCAATCAAACAAATCCAGCTTTGCTTTCTGCCGGAGTTTGCCGAAGAGGGCAAACGCAAGTTCGGCGGGCATTTGGGCTTCAGCGGGGTGAAGGTACTTTCGGCGGGGCCGAAGTGGATTGACCAGTGCGTCGCCGCCGCCGAAAAGCTTGCCGCCGATGCAACGCACGTTGTGGTTCATGATGCCGCGCGATGTGCGGTTCCCTATTCCGATCTGGATGCCCTGCTCGCCAGCGCCGCCCATGCACAGGCGTGCTGCATCACCGCGCCGCTGCGAGCGCCGCTGCTGGAAGTGGACGAAGGCGCCGCGACGGCGCTGCACCCGCACTCGCGGTTTGTGCAGATGCTATTGCCGATGTGCTTTTCGCGGGCGCGATTCGAGCAGTTGGTGAAGGATAAAAAAGAGCCGCACGCCAGCGAGTTTGTGTTGGTGAAAGGGTCGGCATTAAATATTCGCGTCGGCGGCGGGCACGACGCGGGGCTGGCTAAGGCCATGCTCAGCCTGCTGCCCAAACCAAAAATGAAAGCGCCCAGTACCCCGTTCGAAGAAGCCCAGTGGTAGCGCATCAACTCGTTCATTTGGCGTCCGCCGATGGCTGAATTGCTTGAATCGTCACAACTCACGTTCGCATACGACGACCGGCCCGTCGTGCGCGACGTGGCGCTGACGCTGCGCGCCGGAGAGGTGGTTGCACTCTTCGGGCCTAACGGCAGCGGCAAGAGTACGCTGATCCAGTTGCTGTTAGGCACGCTGCGCGGGCGGGGGGCGAATCGGCGGGCGATTGAATGGAACGGCCGGCCGATTGAATCCATCCGCCGGCGCGACCTCGCCCGGTTGGTCGCATACTTGCCGCAATCACCGACTTTTGATGCGGGTCAGACGGTCGCCGACGTGCTTCGGCTCGGGCGGTTGCCGTATTGGGGCGCGTTCGGCGTCGAATCGCAGCGCGACGCGCACGTTGTTGAAGCGGTCGCGGCACAGCTTGAACTTTCCGGGGTGGTGCACCGCCGGATGGATGAGCTTTCCGGCGGGCAACGGCAGCGTGTGTTCGTCGGGCGGTGTCTGGCGCAGGAGCCAAAGGCGCTGTTGCTCGACGAGCCGAGCACGTTTCTTGATCTACGCCACCAGCTCGATTTGCATCAACTGCTGCGGAAGTTGGCGCGCGAGCAGGGAATCGGCGTGTTGATGGCATCGCACGATCTCAACTTCACCGCCTTGCACGCCGACCGGGCGGTGCTGCTGCACGAAGGCGCAAAAGTCGCGGATGGTCCTCCCAACGATGTACTGGAACCCGAACTGCTCGAACGCGTGTACGGCGTGGCAATGCGACGCGTGGAGGTAGATGATGTTTCACACCTAGTCGTGACACGTTCCTTGTAGCGTTCTACTTGGAAACACTTCTTATGCGACCCAATAACCCTGCGTGAACATGATCGTGAGCACTGCGAGCAGGATGACACACAGATAGATCGCCGTGTCATACGCGGGCTTGCTCTTCAGCAGCATCGCCGCAACGACGAACGCCGGCCAGCAAGTCGAAAAATGTCGTCCGAAGCAGCCCCAGCGGTAGTACGAAATGGCCACGGTCAGAATTAACCACACGCTCCACGCAATCGGCAATCGCCAAAGCCCGATGATGCAGAGCACGGCGGCCAGCGCCATCGAAAGGATGTGCAGCGTGTGCACCAGCGGCACGTTGCCCGAGGCGATCTGGCCGAAGTGGGTGTTGACCCAGAGGCGAAACACGCGCTTCAACTCGTCGAACGAATTAAAGTCGCCCCATCCGGCGGCGGCGTGGACTTTGATAAACAGCAGCGGATCGCCGAACCACGCCCAGAGCAAGCCGGCGAACCCGATCACCCCGGCGAAGCCCAGCGGGAGCCACAATGCGTTTTTGTCGATCCACTTTTCGCGCTCGTTCCCGGCGCGCAGGTACATCGCCGCGATCGCCACGCCCGTGACTGAACCCACCAGCCGAGTGAACCCGGCCAAGGCGGCGAAGGTGGAGGCCAGCCACCAACGCCTGCTTTCTCCGGCGGTGAATGCCGCGGCGACGCACAGCATGAACAGCGACTCGGTGTACATCGCGCTGAACGTGTACGAGAACGGCCAAACGCTCCAAAGGATGATCGTCCGCCGGGCGAGGGCTGTCCCGAACTTTGCTTCGATCAATCGAAACAGCAGCAGTCCCGCCAGCACAAATGAAATGTTGCTGACCAGGATGCCCGCGACGTAAACGTCATGTGTTAGCCACGCCACCGCCCGCACCGTCCAAGGATACAATGGAAAGTGCCCCGTGTCGGTCTGGCTGCTGGCATCCAGCGATGAATTGGTGTGTCCGTCGCGGGCGATGTGCGCGTACCATTGCGCGTCCCAACGCGTCCAACCGTCCAGAAACAAGTTCCCCGGAATTGCATTGCCCGCCATCTTCGGCGGACCCGAAAGCAGCGCGAGGCCGAGGTAGGCAATCAGCCAAACGCCCAGCCGGTTCACCAATAGCAACGAAACAGGCGTAAGCCATGACGCGCGGCTTGTGAGCGCGGCGGCAGGTGGAGTTAGCGCGACTTGATCCATGCGCCACCACTCCTTGCCGAATCGTATGCGGCTTGAACGACCGCAACGGGCTGCCGGCCGTGATGCTCACTAACAAACGGCGCACGATCTTCGGTGATCGCTCGCAAAAAGTCGTTGAGCTGTGCCCGATGTGCGTCGCCCCATGCCGCGCCGGCGGCGGCGGTGGGAATGCGGTCGGTGGCTTCATCACGAACGCTGGCCGTTCCCCCGCGCGCCACGCGAATCGCGTGTTCGGCGGCGGCTTGCGATTCGAACATTCGGCCGTCCCGCAGCGCGATCCGGCGAATGTTGTCGCCTTCCATCAGGATTGAACCAAGCGTGCCGTGAATTTCAATGCGCGCCGGTTGACCATCAAACGCGGCCGTCGTTGCGATCATGCTGCCGATGGCTCCGTTGTTCAGCTTCAGCGAGAGCACGGCCACGTCTTCGACATCGATGCGCTCATGTGCCGCCGTGCGAAGCTGCGCCGATACTTCGGCGATGCCGCCCACAAGCCATTGCAGGATGTCGACCGTGTGGATGCCCTGGTTCATCAGCGCGCCGCCGTCGTAACGCGCGGTGCCGCGCCAATCACCTTCATCATAATATGCCTGCGTGCGATACCATTTGCACTCGGCCGTCGCGAGGACGATTGCGCCGATGTCGCCGGCGTCGATCATCTTCCGGGCGAGCAGCGATCCGGAATCAAAACGGTGCTGACTGACGATGGCGACTTTTCGCCCGGTTTCTTCGGCGGCGGCAATCAGGCGATCACATTCGTCCAGCGACACGTCCATCGGCTTTTCGATGATCACATGCTTGCCGCCGCGCAGCAGGGCAATCGCATGTTCGGCATGGAGGCCGCTGGGTGTGCAGATGCAGGCGATATCGACATTCGGGTCGGCCGCCAGCGCGTGATGATCAGGATGCGTGGCCGCAATCTGAAACTTGTCGGCGAGTGCCACCGCGCGCGATGCGACCGGGTCGGCCACGGCGGTAATCGTGTGGCCGAGTTGGCGAATCGCCCCCGCGTGCGTCGGGGCGATGCCGCCGCAGCCGATTATTCCAAAACGGTATTTCTTCACCTGCGCGTTCATGCAGCGTGTAGTTCCTGTCGTAACGATTAACGATTGACGATTGAGCACGCACAACGTTTTCCCGTTCAATCGTCAATCATCAATCGTTACGACTTTGCAGCTATTTTCCGTCTGTGAGCTCCATTTGATACGTTCGCATCAACCCGGCCCGGCTGATCAACCCAATGACTTTGCCGGGGCTTTGTTCGAGCGAAACGGGAAGATAATCCACATCGTACCGCGAAAACACATCGAGCACGCTCGCGAGGTCGTCAGTGTTACGCAGCAGCGGCACGTCAGGGCGCATGAGTTCGCCGGCGAGCAGGAGCGGCACAGCCTCACGTTGAACTAACGCCGTGTAAATATCATCTTCCGCCACGATGCCGTTGTAGTAACCGGCGCGATCGATGACCACGAAGTTGCTCGTCCCCATTTTGGCCTTGAGGTCGAGCAGGTGCTGCAGCGTGTCGCTCGCCTGTACGGTCACCGCGGGTTCGAGGTGAACCTGCTCGATGTGCATCCGCCGAAGCAGAATTGCGTCGCTCCCGCTGGCCAGGCGAATGCCGCGTTCGCGCAGCGTGGCGGTGTAAATGTTGTCGGGATAAATCCGCCGAGCGATGGCGGTGGCGACGACGGTTGCGAGCATGGCCGGCAGCATCATGCGGTAGTTGCCGGTGATATCGATGAGAATGAGGATCGCCGCCAGCGGAGCGTGAACCGTTGCGCCCAGCATTGCGCCCATTCCCACCAGCGCAAACACCGCGGGCTGTACCGTGCCCATCCAGCCGAGTTGCTTCAGCGCCACGCCCAGAAATCCACCGGTGGTTGCGCCCAGAAACAGCGCCGGCGCAATCACGCCGCCGCTGCCACCGGAGGCGAGGGTGAGGCAGGTGCCGACCAGTTTTGCGACGATCAAAAACGCCAGCATCGCCAACAGCATGCGCGGGGAGAACGATGGATTTTCGTAGAACGCTTCGCCGAGCAGCATCTGAATGTAACCGTAGCCGTCGCCGAAGAACGCCGGCATGGGATACCAATCGGGGCTGATGGGTTTCATCATGCCGTTGAACCAGCCGAAGACGACGACGAACATCAACCCCAGCCCACCCAGCAGCGCCCCGCCGATGGCAGGTTTGAGCATGAGCGGCGCGCGCAAGCGGCGGAAGGCGCGTTCCATTCGCAGCATGAGCAGCGTGAACGCCGCCGCGACGAGGCCGCACAGCACGCCCATCAACAGAAAACTGGGGACCTGCGGCCAGGAGATGAGCAAATCGGCCTTCGTCATTGAAAAGATCGATGTCACTTCCCCACGGTTGAGAAGCTCGCTGTAGATGGCGCGGGTGGCGACGTTGGCGATGACCGATGCCACGACGACGGGAATGAACGTACGCAGTGAGAAGTCGAGCAGAATCACTTCGAGCGTGAAGAGCACGCCGCCCATCGGCGAGTTAAAAATGGCGCTGATCCCCGCCGCCGTGCCGCAGCCGACGATGAGCGTCATCTGCGAACGCGCCAGGCGAAACAGTTGCCCGATGCCGCTGGCCAGCGCCGCGCCGATTTGAACGATCGGCCCTTCAGCCCCGGTGCTCCCGCCCGAGCCAATGGTAATGGCGGCGGTGATCATCTTTTCGATGGCGACTTTTGGGCGCAGAAAGCCGCTGGATTTAGCAACCGATTCGATCACATCCGGCACGCCGTGCCCGCCGGTTTGGCGGATGACGTAGACGTTTAGGAAGCCGACGACCAGCCCGCCGACGGTCGGCCAAAGGATCAGCAGGCCCAGCCCCGATCCGTAGAGCGTTTGGGGTTCAATCGTGCGGTAAAGTAAGTGGACGATCCAAGAGATGAGTTCATGAAACCCCACCGCCGCCGCCGCCGTTAAGACGCCGACGATCGCCGCAACGACGAGCAGGAAGGCGTCGTCGCGAAACCCAACCGCCGCCAGTGCCCGCGTGATTAAAACTCGCCCGCGCGTGGCGGCGGCTGCTACCCAGGAAACCATTGCGGCAGGGAGCATATCGCGGCAGGACGTTGGGCGATAGCCCCGAGTGCTGCATCGATTCTGCCGCAAGCAATGGGGCACTTACGCGTGCCGTTCGTTTCAGCGTATCGCGGCGATGGCTATCCCCGTAACTCGACGTAACTCAAGAGCCGGTTGCGTCCAGGTTAATCTCAACTGCGGCATCCACCAGGTTGGCAGGGTTGTTGGTCCGGGCTGCGACGATCAATACGAGCCATGGAACGGTCGCTACCGTGACGGCTGATAGTCGGGTGGAGGCGGGCGCGGGTTCTCGTGAGGTTCGCCGTGTTGCTGGCTCAGTGTGAAGCTCCAATTGCCGCGCCGCCGTTGAGTACCGGCAGCGATCGCCCAGTCGCCTGGCCGCGGAGGCGCTGCAGCGTGGCCTCACGGCCATCGCGGTAGAAGAGGTTGAATGTGTCGAACGGAATAATTCGGCCGTCGGGGTGGGCGATGTGGACGCAGGTCTTCTTGACGCTGCGCACGTCGAAATTGTGCACGTCCAGAAACTGCATGATGATCACGCGGAACAGATTCTTGTAAGATAATTCCGTCGGCACGCTGACCGTCGGCAGGCAGCACAGCAGTTGTGCCAGGTGCTTCTGAGAACTTTCCGGCGACGCTGCGGTGGAGAACATGCCGAAAAGCAGTTTGCGAAGGTGTTCATTCCGTTCATAAACGATCGTATTGCCTTCGCCGTGCAGGAGCACTTTCGGGTCGACCAGTCCGGTGAGCGGGATGATGCGGCTGTCGCCGACGGTGGTCGCTCCTTCGGTTTCCAGCCCGATCGACTCGCACCGCGCGCTGGGGAGTTTGAGCGCATAGGCCATCGCCAGGCAGTCGGGATGGCAGGGCACCGGAACGACATCGTGTGGTTGAAAGATTGAGGATTGCGCGAGAATCTGTTGCCGCACCTCGGCCAGTGTCAGACGATCGGTCGCGGGGTTGAAATTCTCCACCCGGCCGGCGTCCTGCACCGGCTGAAACGTCACCCCGCGGACGCACGGCTGGCGCAGTGCGAAATCAAGAATGCTGCCGATCTCGCCGTCATTTAACCCTTTTTTGAGCGTGACGACCAGATTTGTGCTGATATCAAATTCGTTGAGATGATCCAACGCCCGCTGGCGAACTGCGCGCAGGTCTTCGCCGCGCAGCGCGCGGAGCGGCTCGGCCAGCAGTGAATCAAACTGCAGGTAGACTTCGAACCCCGGCAGGTAGTCGAGAAAGCGCCGGGTAAACTCACGATCGCCGGCGATCTTGATGCCGTTGGTGTTGAGCATCAGGTGCTTGATCGGTCGGCGCTTGGCCGCTTCCATGATCTGCCAGAACTGCGGATGAATCGTCGGCTCCCCGCCGCTGATTTGCACCACATCGGGTTCGCCTTCATTGCGGACGATGCAATCCAGCATGAATTCGATCTGTTCCAGCGAGCGATGCTGCGATGCGCGATGCGTACCCGATTCGGCGTAGCAGACCGGGCAGTTAAGGTTGCAGGCGTCGGTGACTTCGAGCAGGGTCAGGCACGAATGCTGCTCGTGGTCGGGGCACAGTCCGCAATCGTAAGGGCAGCCGTATTTGATCGGAGTATTAAATTTCAGCGGCATCTGCCCCGGCTTGAGCGTTTCGCGCGTGAGCTTGAAATAATCGGCGTCGGTGCTGATAAGCACTTTCTGAAATCGGTGCTCGGGGCACCACTTGTGAAGGTAGACTTTGCCGTCTTGAATGATCACCTTGGCCTCGACCTTGCGGAGGCAGGTGGCACAAAGCGAAGAAGTCAGTTCAAAGAAAATGTAGGGTCGGTCGGGCATGGGGCGTTTCAATGAACTTAATTCACCGATTGGGTAGTGGCGGGGCTTCGAAACGCACGGGCGTTCCGCACCGCCTGTTTATATAAAAACATCGCCTGCTCAATCATCTCGTCCGATGGCAACACACCGGCGTCATACAGTTTTTTACGTTGAGCGGCATTGAAGATTTCGAATAGACGGTAAATCTCAAGGCGATCAGTGGTCATTGGTGGTTCCGCAACCGTTGTGGCACGCTCGACAATGCCGGATGAATTTACGTCGAGTACCAGCCAGCGTGCAGCGGTTTGCGGCGCTGCTTGAAAGCACAACGGTGCTACCAAAGTGGCGACGCGTATCTGATAAGTGAGGGCGAACGTCTTTCCATCCGGAGAAACGCGCCAATTATACATCGAATAGCGCGGTTCCATCTGCGAAGTTGATGAGGAATATGGAGCCCATTCGTTATCAACATGAGACGAAGTGCGCACGCGCTTGCTGAGTTCGATAAACGCATCCTCAATCGTGGTCTTGCTGATTTGCACCGGCGAGTTGGCGCCGCTTCCCACCGCGCGCTCGGGTCGGGCACGAAAGTCGGGCTGCAGTTGCCGGGTGGCGGGGATGGGAATGCAGCCGAAGAGCAGCAGGAACCCCGTGGATACCAAAACCAGCGGCAGCGCCAGCCGGCGGACGAGGTTTTTGCGGCGAATTTTGGATTGGCCTGCCATCGCAATTGATAGTGTATGCTAACAAACGCCGCGACGCCAGCGCATAATGAAAAAAATGTGTGTCTGTTTCGACGACCGCCGTCATCCGCGGGCAATGTTGAATTTCATGGCTTTAATGAAAGTTTGCGCTCGCCGCGCAGGCACCAAAGAAAATCATGAAGCCCAGCACGATCGATAGCAGCACGCCGCCGCCCAAAGCTCGCCAACCCGCAAAGCACAGCAGGGTGATGCCGAGAATAAATTTCAGCCCGATCACCATTAATCCCAGAACCAGCGCGGTATCGCCGGATTTGTCATAGTGCCACAGCGGTAACCACAGCGCCGCCGACACCACTGAGCCGATGCCGAACCCGATGGCAAGCCAACGCAGCGTCTGCCGCGCTGTTGCCGGATTGCGGTGGTAA